>NZ_CP013197.1:319941-639883 GCF_001886855.1 Spiroplasma citri | reverse complement strand
ATTAAACTTTGTAAAATTCTTTTCATATTTTTTGCTCCTTTTTACTTAATGTTTGTAAAAACAAAAAGATTAACCTGATTCTTTTATTAAAATGAATGGTTAATGTTTAAAAAGCAAAAGCATTAACCTATAGCGTCTTCTTCCAATGGTAAGACGTAGAAACACTAGACCATATTACTAGTATATACAGATATATAATTTATTTTTATACTTATATCATAACTTCTTTTTTACCAAAAAGCAATTAAAATAAAAAAAAACAACCCGGGTGAGATTGTTTTTTAGGGTATCCATGAAGTATAAGATAATATAATACAAAGTATGGTCATATTGATAGGGCTAAACTTGTGCTGTTTATTATTAATTTAATAAAAGTACAATTCTTATACTTGCCTAGACATTTATTATTATATAGTTCAAAAAAAAAAAATTCAATAATATTTAAATAAATTTTTAATTTTTGTTAAATTTGCAAATTGTAATATAAAGGGCAACAAATTAATGAAAAAATAATGTTATTAATACTATTAAATTATCGTCTTTACTTTAATTGCGACATTTAATAGTCATATTAAATACTATTTTTAATACACTTCAACTTTATCAATTTTCAAATTTGTTCAAACATGATACAAAACTAAGAAAGAAAAAGTATATGATACTATTTGTATCTTTAAATATTCTCCTTCAAATCATAAATTTTTAATATATAACATTGCTTTTTGTTCTACATAAAAAAGAGGCATAAAAATACAATAGGAATATTCTAATAGAGATAAATTATTTTTATCAGAATTTAAATATTGGTTAATGTTTTCGGTATTAAATTTAATATTTGTTCTAGTATTAGATATTGTTGTTTCTTGGCCACCTGCAGAAGAATTAATATTATTAATTTTAATATGTTTATATTTTTTTCTAAATTCCTGTCAGGTATTAGCATAATCTGATCATTTAATTAAATTTATTGTGTTTCTTTATACTTTTGTATCATCAGTTATTGGTCCAATTACTTTTCAATTTAAATTTATATTATTTATTATTCTTTGATTTGTATTGAATTTAAATGTAAAAGTAGTCTTATTAGTAATAAAATCATTTAAGAATTCTTCTTTTGCAAAAATATTATTTAATAAATGACCTGTTGCAGTATCTTTTGTAATTTTATCAAAAATAAAATTTTGTTTAAAATTTGGATCAGAAAAAATTGAATGGTTTAAAAGATATGCGCTATTAAGAATGTGCTCCTTATCATTTATTTCAATATTCCCAATGTGAACTGTCGTTAAACCAAACTGTTGATTTATTTTATTTCATATTTCTTGTTTTTTCTCTTTTGATAGTGCAGTATATCCCAAAATATTATCTAAATCATTATTACTATAATCGTTAGGTAAATTATTTATTAAACTTGTTCATTTGCCATTAGCAGTTGGTTTTTCGTTTCTTGTTAATCATTTTTTAAATTTATTAAGAAGGGATGTCTTTTTTAATGTAAAAGAAACAATAATTCTATCAGAAAATAAATTATAAAGAATAGTTCCACCAGTTAAAATCCTAGCATCATCTGATGCAATCGGAAGCCATGTATCATCAGAAAAATGTATCGTCGGAGCATGATAAACTTTATCTAAGTTTCCAACAATAACAGCACTAATATCAGTAATTTGGTCAATAAAATTAATATCACTTTCTTTGATATGCAAATTATGACGAAGAAAAGCCAGTTTAATTGTTTCAGCATTATTATTAGGTAATTTTCCTAAATTAGTATTTGTTGTTAAAGAAGATAAAGTAAAATTATCTGATCTGTCCTGAAATTTACTTCAATGGGTGATTCAGCATTGTCAATATTAAACTCCCTTCCATTATATAGGGCTGTAGAATTAACAATATAAATTCTTGCAGTGATTTGATTTATATCTGATATCCTTAAATGTAATTGCAATTGTTTTATTAAAGGATTATCTTCTTGTAATTGGCTTAAAATTGTATGTGAAAAATTATTTTCAAGAGTTCCTAAATTTTGATTTGGAATAACCCTAGATAAAGTAACAACGGGATTATAATTAATTATAAAATCAAGATTATCAGGGATAACATCGGTTATCCTTTCTCCAACTCTGATATTATCTCGTAAATGTCCTCGCGCACTAGTTTGACCAATGTTATAAAAAACAAAGGCATTAAGAAAATCTGAGCGAGAAAAAATTGAGTGATTTAATGTCACTAAACGATTCCGAATATGTTCTTCATCAATATCAAAACATTCAATATTACCAATATTAACTGTTGATGCTAATTCTAACAATGACTTAGGAGCAGTTCTTTTCTTAATGTTATGATCTTTTATTTTAAAAATTACTTTTTTATTTAATAAATTTTGTGGATAAACTATAGAAGTTTTTTTACCCTTAAGATGTGCTCAAAAAGTATTGTTTGAAACATTTCAGATATTTCTGTTCTTGGATATTTTTGTTTTATTGCTTGCAAAATTGCTTCTCGTTTATTTTCTTTAATTTCACCGAGTTCTATTGATTCATTAAGTGGTTTTGTATAATCTAATTTTTGATTGCCATCTAATTGAAATGTTATTAATCCATCCTCATATAAATTTCTTGCCTTATCTTCAAATATTTGTTTATTTGCTTTATTTCTTATTTTGTTATTTATGTCATCATTATAAGAACTATTTGCCAATAAATTTGGAATAGTTCCAAAAATTATAGTTGTACTAATTAATAAGTTTAAAATTCTTCTCATTCTTTTTTTCCTTTCATCTTTTTATTAGTAAATAGTTAATTCCACAATGTTATAGCATAAAAAGATAAATTATTATTAAGTTAAACAAATTTTTTGCAATTTCCTTTATAATAAAGAAATAACTACTGAGCAAGGTAAAAAAAATTTTAGAATGAAAACAAAATAAAGCATATATTGATCCTAAAGGTTTATTTTTGTAATAAAGGTAAGCATCCGCAAAAACCTATTGAAGAAATTAATCGTTATTTAAGCGATTGATTCCCTAAAACCATTAATTTAAGGATTTATATTCACACAATTTACAATTTAAAACAAAATTGAAATGAAATTAGAACAAAACAATACAAATTATGAAAAAGCAATTTTAGTCTTGTATTTCTTTGTATTTAGTCGTATGATTATCTTGAAATTATTTTAAGGACTCCATGTAACAATTTTGTAATAAATAAAGTATTGATTATTTATAGTGAAATTTTAACTACCCTCCTGGTGTTTAGAATTTCCCCCACCATTATTTACTGTAACATAACAAAAATATTAAAAAGATAAGGACGTGCAAAAAAATGAATAAACGAAATAATACTCGAAAAGTAATGGTTGGTAATGTTCAAATTGGCGGCCAAAATAAAGTTGTTATTCAATCAATGACTAATACGAAAACACACGATGTTGAATCTACTTTAACACAAATCAATCAACTATATCAAGAAGGTTGTGAAATTATTCGAATTGCTGTATTAGGAAAAGATGATGCTGCTGTCTTAAAAACAATTGTTGAACGTTCTCCTTGCCCATTAGTTGCGGACATCCATTTTAATTATGAATTTGCTTTAATCGCTGCTGATTCTGGTATTAGTAAAATTAGAATTAATCCAGGTAACATTGGAAGTATAGAAAATACAAAAAAAGTTGTTGAAAAATGTCTTGAAAAAAAGATTCCAATTCGAATTGGGGTTAATTCTGGTAGTTTACCATTAGATCTTGTTAATAAATATGGTTGAACTCCTAAAGCAATGATTGAAAGTGCTCGCCGTCATATTGAAATTTTAGAGCACCTTGGTTTTTATGATATTATTTTATCTTTAAAAGCAACTGAACCATTAATGGCAATTGAAGCTTATACCTTAGCTAGCCAAGAATGAAATTATCCCCTTCATTTAGGAATTACTGAAGCTGGCAGCCATCATACAGGAACAATTAAATCATGTAGTGGTTTATCACCGCTCCTTTTTAATGGCATTGGTGATACGATTCGGATTAGTTTATCAACTGATCCAATAGCCGAAGTTGAAGTTGCTAAACGAATGTTAAATTCACTAGGGCTTTATGATAACATTGTTGATGTGATTGCTTGTCCAACATGTGGTCGTTTAGAATATGACCTTTTCCCTGTTGTAAAAGAACTAGAAGAATATACAAAAGCTTTAAAAATTCCATTAAAAATTGCTATTTTAGGTTGTGTTGTTAATGGTCCTGGAGAAGCTAAACAAGCTGATTTAGGAATTGCTGGTGGTAAAAATGGTGGAATTATTTTTAAAAAAGGTAAAATTTATAAATCATGTAAACAAGAAGAACTTGTTCCAGAATTAAAACTATTAATTGATGAGTATTATCAAGAATGACAACAAAAAACATTCAGCAATAATAAAACCTTTTATGATAAAATAAAAAGTGGAAAGAAAATAGAGGTGAATGATATGAATATGTGTTGTCCCGCAAAAAACCATGATTGTTTTTCATGTCGTACTTGTAGTAAGCCAAAGGTTGGTTGTCGTTCTTGCTTAATTTGTATTTCTTGTACAGATTGTGTTAATAAAAAATGTGAGTATTGTAAAAATAAACGTTAAAAACCTAGGTAATTACCTATTTTTTTTAATTTGAAATTAATTGATTATATGGAAATTCATTTAGTAAAAAATCAAATCAACCTGGATTTGGATTTATATAAGGATAAATTCGTTCAAATTGTTCTAAAGCACTATCAAAGTCATCATCATTAATGTACCCTTTTGCTACTAAATACATAAAAACAATTGATGCACTGCGGTTAATTCCTCAAATACAATGGACATAAATTTTTTTATTTTTAATATTATTATCAATAATCTTTAATGCTTGAATCACAACATTAGTATCTAATTCTTGTAATGTTGGATAATCCTTAAAATTAAAATAAACATGTTTGTCATCAATTCAAAGATATTCTTGATTATCATTTTTAATATTATATTTTTGAATTTGTTCACGATAAATTTCTTCAGCACAACTAATTACTAATGCAGCATCTTGTGGAACACTATGACGGTCACCAAGATACAAATTATCGATAATTTTCTTTGCGGACATTTTTATTCTCCTAAATCTATTTTTATTTTACCCTTTTGTTGAAATGGATCAGTAAAATTTTTTGCCTTAATCATTGCAATTTCATCCTTATAAGGAGCAACCGCATGCTTCTTTTCTCCAACATATGGTGTTTCTAAAATCTTAATCATCCCATCTAATTTAGGATGATAAATTATTTTTAAAAGGGTTTCAAACCCCAAGTAACCATAGCCAATATTTTCGTGGCGATCCTTATGGGCATTTAAAGGATTTTTACTGTCATTAATATGTAAACATAATAACCGGTTTAAACCAATTAATTGCTCAAACTCTATAATAATATCATCTAACGCTTCTGTCAAGCGATAACCAGCATCATGCATATGACAAGTATCTCAACAAACCCCTAATTTATCATTTAATTTAACATTATCAATAATATATTTTAGTTGGGCAAAACTTGTTCCTAATTCGCTCCCCTTACCAGCCATTGTTTCTAAAGCAATTTTTGCTTTTTGATTAGGTGTTAAAACTAAATTTAATCCTTCAATAATTTGATCTAATCCAACTTGTTCTGGCGCGCCAACACCACTTCCAGGATGTAAAACAATTGTTTTAATTCCAATTTCATCAGCACGAGTAATTTCATTTTTTAAAAACTCAACAGCTATTTCAAAAGTACTAGGATTAGTTGTGTTCGCTAAATTAATAATATAAGGAGCATGAATAATAATATTATTAATATCAAAATGATGTTTTTTTAATTGTTGATAAAATTCTGGAATAAAAAATTGTTCAGTACTAACACGAATAGTATTTTGGGGTGGTCCTGTATATATCATCATTGCATTAGCATTATTATTTAGACTTTCATTTAAGGCACCCAGCAAATAATTTTGCTGCTTGTTCATACTAACGTGACTCCCAATAATTAAATTATAATCTTTCATTCTAAGGTCTCCCTTTCTTTCTAATCAATTTTATAATATCATATATAAGATAAGAAAAATAACTTATTATTTATGAAAGGATCAAAATGATTAACGAAAAAAGCATTGAAAAAATTAAGTTAACAATTACTCAAATTTATCAAAAAATTATTACTAAAAAAAGCGATAAAATTGTGGCTTGACAAGGAATTAATTTATTATGCTTGCTAAGTTTAATTTTTAATTTTTTATTAACAATCTTTAATTTTGTTGCAGCATATAATCTGCATTTTACTATACAAAAAGCTGTCTTCTTACCCCTTGGTATTGTTTTTTTATTAATAACTTTAGTAAATTTTATCTTCTTAATTTTTATTAGAAAACGTCAAAAAAGATTAATTAATCAACTTAAAATTAATTTAAATAAAACCTTATTAATTAATACCTATAATGATATCTTTAAAACAATTTTCAAAACATTAACAATTACCGATATTAGTTCTCAATGAACAATTAAACCAGTTAATTTACCTCACCTATCTGATTTTAAAGTAAATGATAATATTATCATTGGCCAATATCACGGTTATAATTTTAATTTTGGTTCTATTAATCAAGCAACAACTACTGTTGTTGATAATCTCCAACCAAATTTAATTTCAAAACCTTATAACCTGCAATATTACCGTTATTTATTTTTAACAATAACTTCTCCTTCTCTTAATGACCGAAATTTTGAAATTACACGAAAAAATAAACATCAAAAAAATAACTTAACTTTTGATAACTTTTTTTGGTATGACCAAACCAATGCGCATTTAACATTACCTCTTAAAAATCGTATTTTAGAAAATATGAAAACAACAAAAATGATTCCAAATATTAAAGTAACCAAGCAAACATGCTCACTCCAGTTAGCAACTAGTTCAATAAATAATAGTAAAGATAATTATAATAGTTTATTAAATATCAAAATTAGTTTAAACAAAAAAATTATGGTAAAGAATATTTTACTAATGTTAAACCATGACTATGAAATATTACAAAAAGGCTTTGTTTGATTCAATTTAATTGTAAAAAAAGATTAATACTTATCAATTTTATAATTAGCAATAAGTTTATCCAGTTTATGAGATAAAATTTTAGCTTCTGGATCTGAAACAACAATCGCAGCTTTAATTTTTTTATATTCTAAAACTGAGGTGGAAACAATTATCACTTCATTATTAATATCATTGCCTTCATAATGATCACGTGCTGGCAGACGAATAATATCATTAGGATAATGAACATATTGTAGTCCTGAAACAACAGCATCTGCTTTTGAAGTAATAACCATTAAACTACGATATTTAAATTTTGGGAAGATAATATCAATTGTGATTGCTTGGACTACAACAAATAAATATGAAGCAAATAATGCAGGACCAAAGAAGTATTTAATTTTATGACTAGTGAAATCACTATCATATAAACCGCCATCATCAATTTTAAAACCAAGACGTTGAATTTGCTCAATATTGGCTGCTCAGTATTTTCCAAAATAAATACTTGTTAATTCACTACGACTTAATAATGTTGTATGAATTGCTAACATTACTACAATAATAATATAATTAACAATTCGATTATAATTAGCAATTGAAATTTTCTTCTTGGCTGAATAATAAGCAAAAACAAAATCAGTTCCGGCTGTTGATGCTCCACCTTTATAAACTAAACCATAGGCAATGCCATTTAAAATCCCTGCTACAGCTGCAAAAACAAATAATCAAATTTGGTACATTCCACCATAGTTACTAAAAATATTTAAACTATTATAATTAACAATAAAAAATAATTCTTGTGGATTAATAACCGGAATATAAGCAAATGCAAAGTGGAAACCATTTTGCAAACCAATATAAACAATTGTTCGAAAGGAAAAACGAATCCCAATTTTAATAACACCAAAAATAAATAATGGTATATTAAATACAAAATAAAAAACTCAGTACATACTTGTTTGCATTTGTAACTGATCTTGATTTGGCCAAATTCCAACCGCAATTCCACGGGCAACCCCCCCAATTCCACTTGGAGTAATCCCATTACTTGTTGTTGCTGCAATAAAATAATCATAACTAGCCATTCCTAAAAAAGCAGCAAATATAATATAAGCATAATCACGGAATAAACGTGATTTAAAATAAGCTTTAAAACGTAAATTAAATTCTTTTCGTGAAATCCGTTCACGACTACGGGTTTTTCTTTCCGTTGTTTTCTCTTTCGGATAAAAATCTAATGTTTTGTTTTTAATACTATCAGGGCTAACTCCAGTGTTGTTACTATCTCCTTCTGCTGTTAAATCTTTTTCTTCTTCGTTAACCATTTTTTGTTATTCCATGCCCTTTCTTAACCTTAATTATTATTAATAAGTATAACATCATTTAAAAAATAAAAAACAACCTTTTGGTTGTTTTTTAATAAATTAATTAATAATTAATTATTCACTTTTTAAACGAATTGTAACTTTGAATGAACCAACTTTAATTGGATCATAATCATTTCTTGTAATATCAACAACAGTATAATCTCGTTGTAGTTTTTGATTTAAAGCCACAAATTTAACACCTCTGTTTGCTCCTTTGTTTGAAGGAATAAACACTGAAATTTTTCGATAATCTAATGCTGGGATTGTCATGTAAATAACAATTTGTTGATATGGTGAGTCAACATCTTTCAATGCTTCATTTAAATATTTAACAAATTCATTACTTACTAATTGTGTTCCAAAGTTTTTATCTTCAACAAATTCATGTGATTGGTTATGGGTAATGTAAAATGAAATTCTTGCATCACAATTTACTAATAAGTATTTTTCTGGTACTGTTGCACCATTATATGTATATGATGATTTATCTTGACATTTTTCAGCAATGGCTGCAGCAATTTCATTTGCAACTGTTTCAATTTTATATAATTTTTCATTATTTAAATCATATTTTGCTGATTTATTTCATAATAATTCATCATCATTAACACGAACTTGTTCTAAAAATAATAATTTACGTAATCATTTTTTAGGAGCATTTTTTCATTCATCCTCTCCTAAAATTACTTTACTTGGTCCTTCTGCTTCTTTTGTTTTTGAACGGATTACTTGAATAATATCTAATGCAACAGGAGTTTTTTCTTGTTTATCAACTAACATTAATGAAGGCCCAAATCCTGATAATACTTTATGTGTATTTGGTTTAAATAATTTAATTCATTGGTCATGTTTAATTTCAAATAATTCATTAATTGAATCTAAATCATCTTGTGAACATTGTGATAAATCAATAATATAATTTGAACTTAATAAGTTAAATAATCTTCTTAATAAGTATTTTAATGTATTAACTGTTTCATACATTTTAAATTTATGGATTGGATCATTATCTCATGGTGATAATGCATTATTATAAATAATTTTTAAAGCAATATAATTAATACTTGATTTTTTAGCAACTTGCGCAATTGCCCCTGCTTCAGTATCAATTACATCAATAGTATGCCCATATTTATCAACCATTTCCTTAAATTGTTTTGAGTTATAAATCAACATATCTGCTGTTCCAGTAACTCCTTCTGTTAACCCCAATTTAAAGTCTTTAACAACTTTAGCGAATTCACCATCGAATTGGAATGATTCAGGTTCATTAACAATTTGTCCATATTTAATATCTTTAAAAACTGTTAAGTCAGCATCACGATAAATAAATTTTGTTGAGATAGTTGTATCTCCTGTATCATGCTTATCGTTTGTTGACAATGCTAAGTCTACATTTAAAATTGTTTGTAAACCAGGATATTTTTCTAATAAGTAAGTAATAGTCATTGCAGCATTTGCTTTACCATATCCTACTGTTGCTATAATAAAAGTTTTTCCATGGTATTTAACATGTTGAATTACACAGTTCTTTCACCAATATTTTTTTACTGTTTTAATACTGTGCTTATCTTTCATCGTAAAATATGCTGTTGAAATTACGCCGATCATTTATTTTCCACCTCTATTTTCATATTTAATTTCCAAAAATTATTTATTTTTAGTGCATCTTACTATAATTAATATTTGATTATATGCAAAATACAACTATGATTATTGTATCGTATTTTTCCTTAATTATCAATGACAAATATTAAAATGTTTAAAATTGTTAAAATTATAAAAATTATTTTGTTTTTAATTTCTAAAATAAATAAAAATTATTTTCTGTAATTAAATTTAAAATAAAAATTATTTTTATTAGGATTAAATATTATACATATAAAATTTCATTATTGTGTGCTATTTCTGTATCATCATTGTTATTTAATTCTTGAAATAACCTATTTTCTCCTCTTGTTCCTTGAGCAATCTGATAACTATCTAAACTAATTTTAATAATATCAAAAAAAGTAATTAAAATTAACGATCCAACTATTCAAGCACCGCCACCAATTAAATTTTTTTATTGTTCTAATGATAATAATTTCATTTGTAATTAAACAAATAATATTTGTTCATAATTAGCATTATTTAAATTATTATGTTTATCTGATCATGTTAAATGATGGCCACTTCCTGCTTTATAACTACCTTCTGTTAGATTTTTTTGCTGAGTCGCAAACGCAATTGAAAAACCAGTCGTAATTAAACTAGTTAGTGAGTTACTACATGCATTAATTATTGCAGCAATCCCCGATAATAAAGCACCAGACATTTTGACCCCACTGATTTGTTTCATTTGTTTTATTGTTAATTCTGTCATTTTTACCTCCTCTTTAATAACTTAACAAATTTACCTTGATTATTCCTTTTTTTATTTATTAAATATAATAAAAAGCGCTTTTATAGTACTTCTTTTAGTGTTATTGGATTTAGTATTCCAAATCCAGTTGCAAATACTTTACATCAAAATCAAGATAAAAATATGATGGTTATTTCATCAAATGAAAAACAAAAGGAAGCAAATAAGCAATTTGGAATAAAAATAGAATATAAAAATATAAATGAGGATTTAAAACCTAATGATTATTATCAAAAAATAAAAAAAATTAAAACAAGAAATTGAAAAAAGTTACAACAAAGTAGTTGTAGGATAAACATTGCAAATAATGATAATACCTTTTTCATTTCTTTTTTTCCTTTCATTTTTGAATAAAAAAGTTGCAAAACAATGTTGCAACTTCTAATTTAATTATCCTTGCGCTTTTTCTGTTAACTCATTAACTTTTTCTTGCAACTCTTTATTTCTTGCTTCTAAAGTAGTTTTCACTTCTTTAAGACTAGCTATTTTATCTTGCAATTCTTTAACTAAATTAGCATTTTCTGAATTACTTGTCAATTCATCAATTTTACTTTGTAACTCTTTATTATTTCCTTCTAAAGTTGCTTTATCTTGCTCACTAGTTTCTAAGTTAGCTTTCAACTCAGCAACTTCTGCTTCCAACGCAGTAACTTTTTCTTGCAACTCTTTATTTTGACTTCCATTTTCTAATTTTTCTTTTAAACTTTCAATTTCATCTAATTTAGTTTTTAAGTCAACTTCTAAAGTATTTTTTTCCTCAATAACTTTTTCTAACTTAGCTTCAACCTCTTTCTTATCTTCTTCTAAAGAAAGTTTATCTTGCTCACTAGCTGCTAATTTAGTATTCAGATTAGCAACCTGTGAATTTAAATTATTAATTTCTTTTGACTTATCTTTTAAATTAGTTTCTAAAACAAGTTTTTCTTCAGTAATTGTATTTAATTTAGCTTCAACTTCTTTCATTTTTTTGTTCTAAAGAAAGTTTATTTTGTTCACTAGCTACTAACTTAGCTTTTAAGTCAGCAACTTCTGCTTCTAATGTAGTAACTTTTTCTTGTGATTCTTTTGTTACCTTACTAATTTCTGCTGTTTTTAGTTCTAATTCTACTTTTAGACTAATATTTTGACTTGTTGCATCAAGAATTTGTTTGTCTAATCCTTCTTTAACTTGCTGCATCGTTAGTAATTCTGATTCAAGAACTTTCTTACTTTGTTCTAAAGTAGTTTTTTCCTGCTCACTCTCTCTAATTTTTGTTCAAAGAACATTAATTTCTAAACTTAATTTTTCAATTTTTGCTTCAGTATCATAAATTACTGGAATAAAATCTTTTAATTTTGGTTACCCAACATTAATAGTTAAATAATTATTCTTTCAATCAAAAGATTTTTCACCATAACTTCATTCTCTTGAGAATTTATTATTATTTTCAAAATTGTAAGGATTCATCGCATATCCTGCTGGAATAGCAGTCGATCTAATTGCTAGTGTACTTAATAAACTTAAAAGTTTTTTCATTTTTATACTCCTTCCTTTCTTAGATTACACCAAGATAACTCTATGATATAATCAAAACCAAGAAAATAATTTTCCGTTTTTAAGTTTTTAATAATTTTTTTATTATTTATTCTACAGTTAAAATTTTAACTTTATAAGGTTCTTGAATTCCCTTAATTTCAATTAAATCGCCAGCTTTTTTCCCAATAATAGCTTTTGCAATTGGTGATTCATTTGAAATTGTATTTTCAAAAGGATTAGCCTCAACAGCACCAACAATTTTAAGTTCATATTTTTTATTAATTAATAAATTAGTAAACGTTACTGTACTTCCTAACTTAATAATTCCTGTTTTTGATTTAACTTCCTTAATTTCTTTTGCTTTTGTTAATAATGATTCAATTTCTTTAATTCGTCCTTCAACTTCCGCTTGACGGTTTCGTGCTGCATCATAATCAGCATTTTCTGATAAGTCTCCCTGTGCACGAGCTTCTTTTAACTCTTCAATCACTTCGGGACGAATAACATTAATTAAATTATCTAATTCTTCTTTTAAGTCTTTAATTCCCTCTTTAGTTAACAAAATTTCTTCATTCATGGTGTTCTCTCCGTTCCTCTCTGTTTTTAATTCCAACAATGATTATTATACCTTAAAAAAGACAATAATAATGGAGTTTTTTATTTTTTATCAAGTAATAAAGCCTTAATTTTTGTTGCAATCATATCAATTGCGATTTCATTTCCTTCATAATATGGCACAATAATATCGGTTATATTTAATACTTGGCTCAACAAAATATTCATGCATTGGTTTTACTGTTGTTAAATACTGATTAATAATACTTTCAACTGTTCGCCCTCGTTCTGATAAATCACGCGTTAAACGTCGAATAAAACGAATATCATCTTCTGTTTTAATAAAGATTTTAATATCCGATAATTTGCGAATTTCTTCTAATGCTAAACCTAAAATACCATCAAGGATAATCACATCACCGCTTTTTATTTCCGTTGTTTGTATTGAGCAATTAGAAATTGGGAAATCATAATTTAGCATTTGAATGTTCTGATGATTTTTTAAGAGTTGTAAATGATTAACTAATAATTCTAAATCAAGGGCATTTGGATGATCAAAATTAATTTTTTTCGTTCTGCTAATGTCAAATCATCTAATTTTTTATAATAATGATCCATCTTTAAATAAACTATCTTTTTTCCTTGCAAAATTTCAGCAATTTTATTAGCAGCTGTTGTTTTGCCACTTGCAGTCCCGCCAGTAATAGTAGCTAATTGCACTTTATTTTTTGGTTTTGGTTGCATTTAACTCCTCCTCTTATTCTTTTTATTTTAGTATATCATAAAGCAAAACAACTTAACTTTCGTTAAATTGTTTGACTATTCTTCATTCGCTGGTTCATCTTTTTCCTCATCAAGACTATTACTTTTTTTCAACAATAAGATTTAGTTCCGTGAGCAAATGTTCTGCATCTTGATAATTAATATTAGTTTTTGCTTGATATAATGCTTGATTTCGTTTTAAATAATTTTTAATTTCGTGACGAATTTCTAATGAAACATATTTTCAATCATCTCTAACTTCAAATTCAGCATCTAATTTAGCTTGCAATTCAGGTTGTTCTTTCATTCGGCGAAGATATTTTGCACGATAATAAGTAAAATATCAAATTGTTGCAAAACTAACAGAAAAGGCAACAAATGCTAACTCAATTGCTGCTCCAATAATTGCACTATCTCGTTTTCTTCCATCTGAAATAACAATATTATTGATTAAACTATAATAATGTCATCCAAAAACAAAAGTTAAAATAACAAAGACAATTGGAAAGGCAAGATATTCTCATACTCGCATCTTAATTTTACGTTGATAAGCTAATTTTAGTATCACAGCAATTACCATACCATAAATAAAAATTGTAATAGCTGATGATGCTTCAGTTAATGATGAAACATTAAATGGTTGCTGATAAGTCATTGTTTCTGCTGGGATTGCCATAAAACCAAATTGTTTTGTTAAACTAAACCCTTTAATAATATCGGGGATTGCTAACCAAATAAAAATCATTAAACTTGTAATAACTAAGTTTAAAATTGAGGCACGAATTGGTATTCCATCTTTATTTAACTTACGCAAATGATCTGGTAAATACCCTTCGGCCCATAATGGTTGTAATGAAGTTCCCCCGTATAAATCATTTTGCATTGCAACATTTATTTTCAATGCTAAAGCACTAATAATCATATTAATAATTGGGCCACCATATAAAATAATCTTATTTTTAAAACCTAAACTTCATGTTCCCATTTGCATATTTTGAACAAATTTAGTAAAAACAGCAAAGAAAATAATTGAAATAACAATATAAAAAATTGTACTAATTAACATAATTAGTGTAATTGCACGGCCAATATTTTTCTCTGGATTACTAATATTTTTCCCAGCAGTTGAAAAGACTTCAAACCCAGCAAAGAAGAAAAAGCATGAATTAAAAGTTTTAATAAATCCTGGCAACGAGAAATTCGTATGATGTCCTCAATAACTTAAATTTTCACCACCATGTTGAACTGACAATACTAAACCAGCTAAAATTAAAAATCCAGCTGTAACTCATTTAATAATACCAGTTCCATTCGCTAATTTTTTATATAATTTCATCCCCCAAAAAATAATTCCTGCTGCTGACATATAAATAGCAATTCCAATAAAATCTAATCATAAGTCACCAAATGACCCTCAGTTTGCAGCATACCAAGGGACAGTAATACTTTTATCTGGATTTATTTTTGAAACTCAATCTGCTCCAAATGAACCACGAATCAACATCATTACTTGAATTGTAATTAAAAATGGTAAGGCAACATATTGCATAAAAGCAACAAAAATTCCCCAAAATTTACCAAAACTTGTTCTAACATAAATATATGAAGCTCCATTATTATTAGAATGATGAACTATAGCCATTTTAGCAAATGCTCACGCACATATTCCTGCGATCAAACCTTCAACTGCAAATAATCAAATAACATGAATTCCAATTGAGTCAGGTTGTGAGATATTTGATAAAATAGCAAAATTACCTATAAAACCAATTACAACAGTATAATTAAAGCCTAATCAAACAAAATCTGCTAAACTA
Organism: Spiroplasma citri; assembly: GCF_001886855.1. Taxonomy (NCBI): domain Bacteria; kingdom Bacillati; phylum Mycoplasmatota; class Mollicutes; order Entomoplasmatales; family Spiroplasmataceae; genus Spiroplasma; species Spiroplasma citri. The sequence goes on along the minus strand of NZ_CP013197.1, from coordinate 624,399 downwards.
AATTTCTTATTTTGTTCTTTTTTAAGCATAAAATAGTTTTTTCCTTTCTTCTAAAAAACTTGGTTAATATTTAATTGATGATATATTCACATAAAAATTAAATTATAACACTCAAATTATTTAAATTTTTTATAAATAATTTATCTCTAATTATAACAAATAGGAAAAAATTACAAGTAGAATTAAAATAACCTTGTCCTTATCTTGTGATAATTTCGTAATAGTTATCTAGCAAAAATTTCACAATTATTTATATTATTAATTTGGTGATAACTATGGAAAGAAAATTAACAATGACAGAAAAACATAAATATAAAACTATTGGAAAAGTTATTAATAATGAAATAACAAAAAAAACGTGCTGCTAAAATTTTAGATTTGTCTATTCGTAGAATTGAACAATTAATGAAAATTTATGATACACAAAATATGACTTCCTTTGCGCATCATTCACGTGGTAGAACAGCATATAACAAAACAAAACCAGAAATTTGTGAAAATATTCTTAATCTTTACAAAACTAAATATATTGATTTTAATTTTATACATTTTAAAGAAAAATTACTTGAAAATGAAAAAATAAAAATTTCTTATTCAGTTTTGTACAACTTAATGTCTCTAAATCAAATAAAATCTCCTAGAAAACAGAAATTAAGAAAAAAAGATAAATCACATCCTTTAAGAGAACGCCGCAAATATTTTGGGGAATTATTACAAGCTGATGCTAGTGAACATTTATGACTAGGAATAAATCATCCTAAAATATTTTTACATGGTGCTATTGATGATGCAACAAATACAGTTGTTGGATTATATTTTGATTATCAAGAAACCTTAAATGGTTATTATAATGTTTTATATCAAATTTTAAAAAACTATGGTATTACTATGACATTTTATACAGATAAGCAAACAATTTTTACTTATCAAAAAAAATAATAGTAAAAAGAAGAAGAAAACACCTTTAATCAATTCAGCAGATGCTGTAATAAATTAGGTGTCGAAATCATAACTACTTCAATTCCTCAAACAAAAGGTCGAATTGAACGGTTATGAGGCACTTTACAAGATCGTCTAAAAAATGAAAATTAGGTCTTGCAAAAGTAACTACTCTTGAAGAAGCAAATAAGTTCTTAAAAGAATTTCTGCCTAAATTCAATAAACACTTTGCTCTTCCCATTGATTATAACAATTCTGCTTTCGTTGATGCACCAGAAAGTGACAAAATTAATTTACTTTTATCAATAACTTCAACAAGAAGAACAGATAATGGATCATCAATTAGTTATGCAAATAAAAAGTACTTAGCTTATGATAATAAAAAACTAAAATTTTTTAATTCAAAAACAAATGTTACAATAATTAATGCATTTGATAAAACATTGTATCTTAAGTATGAAAACAAAATTTATAATCTATTAGAATATATTCCAACAGTTAAAAATACAGAAAAAACATTACCAAAATCTAAAGCTCATAAACCCAAATCAAATCATCCATGAACTGAAAGATATACTATGAAACAATTATCAATTAAATAAATTTACGAAATTTTAGCTAGATATTGACAGTAGAATTAAAATAACATATCATAAATAAAAGTTTGCTAAGAACTTACAAAGTTCTTAGCAAACGCATAACATTTTTTTCTTTTTCTATCTATAGTTAATTGGTTTTTAAATTATTAATGATGATAAGCAATACTAATATTTTTTGGTTTAATTTGTAACGAATAACTTAATTCTTTCATAATTGCTTCATTAATTTCAGCTGTTAAATCATTTAAGTTTTCTTTTGCAATTACTTTTCCACTAATATAAATGTGCAATAATGAATTATCAATCATTCTACATTCAACTTTATCCACAAAATATTGATGGGTCAAATCACGGATTGCATATAAAATAATTTTTTTAATTGTTAATAAACTAACAGCAATTGTTCCACGATGGTTACTTTCAATTATTAATTCATTAAAATTATTATTCATCTTCAATCTCTCCTTTTATGAATTATTAAAATTAAGCACGCCCGGAATATTTTCCATCACTAGTTGAAACAGTAATAACTTCCCCTTCTTTAATAAACAAAGGAACCTGTAATTCTAATCCAGTTTCTAGCACTGCTTTTTTCATTGCTCCAGAACTAGTATCACCTTTTACTGCTGCTTCTGCCTCAGTTATTGTTAAATCCACCTTATCTGGTAAAATAATTTCCAATACTTCACCTTCATATTTTGTGACAGAAGCCATTACTCCCTCTTTTAAAAAGTTTTTTTCTCAAACTAAATTAGTTGATGGAATTTCTAATTGCTCATAAGTTTGCGTATCCATAAAGATGACATTGGTACCATCATCATATAAATATTGCATTTCAGCCTTGTCAATCATTGCTTTTTCAACTTTATCACCACCAGTGAAAGTAATATTTGTTGTTGCATTACTTCGCAAATTTTTAACTTTTGTTTTAACATGCGCTTGCCCACGACCTGATTTTGAATGTTGTGCTTCAATTACGATGTAAATATTACCTTCATATTGAAACGTTAATCCTGGGCGGAAATCGTTTACACTAATCATCTTTTTCTTCCTTTTCTATTTATCGTAGTTTAATTATATCTTAATTTTAAACAGAAAGTTATTAAAATTAATAAAAAGGAGAAAATTTCTTTTAAGCGAATTTTCCCAAAATAATTTTAATTTTATAAAATTGTAATATAACCTAAAAATTAATAATATTTTCACCACGATATCGGTTTGAAGTTGACACTGCCTTAATAATAACACGGTCAGTTGTTTTACTAATTAAAAAATGACGTGCTGAGAAATAAAATGTTCGATTTAGTACTGCAAAGTAAGTCATCATATCTTAAACTGGTAAGGTTTTTAACACTTTTTTTCATAATTAAAGGTAATGGTATCTAATGCAAGTGGTTCTGTTTGATATAATGTTACCGAAATAATATTAGTTTTATCAGAATGCTGTCTTTACTCCGCCACTTGCTAGTGGTTGCCATAGCAAATCAGTTCAATATTTTGAAATTAAATCTTTATCATAATAAATAAATTTTAAGTCCTCAATTGCAATTTCACCACGATATTCCGTTTGTTTCTAGTGCATCATAAATTGCATTTTGAAACATCGTTTCAGTTATTTTTGCGGTTGGCTGTTGTTTTTCAAAAACAGGAATTAAAGCTAATTCACTTTTAAATAAAGATAACGAAATTTTACTACGATCACGAGTTTCAATTTTTGCACAACTAACAACAGTAGCAAAAACACTAACGACCATAAAAGCCATAAAAGATGTTAACAACTTTTTCATATTAATAATCCTCCCTAAAGGCGGCATAATCAGTTTGAATAATTGCTAATTGATGTTGGTAACGTTTTTCAATAATTTGACGTTCTTGCGTAGTTAGTAAATAAGGATTTAAAACCATTCCTCAATGTTTATATTTTGAACTACCATATCCAATTGTAACTTGTGTTCGTGGTGTTACATATGAAATTCGAATTTGATATGAACCATTTGGAACATAAACTGGAATAAACATAAAATTAGTATAAATGGCATTAAATTCAACTTCAGCAAAACTTCGATAACGATCAGCTAAACGAGTTGGATCAGTAATTTCATCACTTGCTGCTACTTGGTTAGTATAATTTTTAAAAACATTATAAAAATCTTCAATTGCTGTTGTATTTTTTAAAAGATTTCAATATGGATTATTCAATTGATCCTTAATTGTTGCATAATCTGGAGCACGATTATTTGTTAATTTTAAGTCACTAAAAATCCGTGAAGTTCCAAAATAATATTGTAAATCACCACCTAAGGAAAAGGTATGTAAATAAGTATACGGGTCTGCATAATCAGGGGACCATCCTCCTGCTTGCATATCTCAATCTGCTTTTTTACGACGTGTTAAATATTCTGTGGCATCAACAGTAATATCTGGAATAATTTTAATCACATCATTTTCAGCGTTAAATGAGTCAATCATATTTAATAAAAACTTATTAATTGTTAATGTTCATGCACCATTCATTAAAAAACGAAATTCAACTCGTGAAGAACCAATATTTGTTTGTAATCAATTACGAATATCATCTAAAATATTATCATCATTTTCTAATAAATCTTTGTTACGATATAAAGCATCACTACCATCTTTTAACAATTGACTAGCAGCCATCACATTACCATTTAAAAAATTATTTGCATATGCTTCTTCAACATATGACGCATAATCAACATTCCCATTATAAACAAAATAACGTGCTGTATAAACATTTCGTAAAAACTTGGAAGTTGGTGAATCATCTAGAGCTTCAGAATAATATTTAACAAATTTACTACGGTCTAATTGGGTTGATAAATATTTTCGAATTTTATCATATTGTAATGCCTTACTTGCATTTAATGCTTGTTTAGCACGAGTTGGATTTGAATTTAAAACATCACTATTCGCATAATTATTAATAATCGTATATGTTGTTGGATTAGGATTAATAATACTTGATGCACCACTGAAAATTGGATTAGCAGGATTAGAACCAACATATTTCTTTCAACCGTTACTATCTGTTGGTTCAACTAGAAAATCATTGACGTCACCTGATTCAAATAAAACATGTTCACGCGAAACATCGTTATTTGCTAAATAAGTATAATTTAATTTATCAATGTATGTTAATTTTGCATGTCGATAAGCAGGGTTTTTTCGTAATAAAATTTGTGAAGTTGAACTATATTTTTCAACTAAATATGCCCCTGAATACCAAATATTTTTATAATTAGTCCCATAATTATAACCTTGTCGTAATGCCTTTTCTGGTAATGGCGCAAAAGCTAAATAAGTCATTAAAGTATCAAAATATTCTGCTGACTTTGTTAATTTAATGGTAATTTCATCATCACTATCATTAATTGTCATTCCTAATTTTTTTCAAATTGGATCATTATAATAATCTGGTTGATAATTACCTGATTGAAAATACTCTCAAATTTCTTGTGCACCACTAATAAAAGTTCGCCATAATCCTGATGTTGCCGATGAGTTTTTTGGAAATAAAACAAATTTAGCAGTATTAATCATATCACTAGCTTTAACTTGTCGCTGAAAATTCCCTTGATAATCAAATCATTTTGCTTGAGGTGAAATTTTATATTTTCATTCACTTTGATCAGCATTAGGAATTCCAACATATTTTGATGTTTTATCCTTTTGTTCAGCAAGATCACCAAAACTACGATTATATTTATCAGTTGCTACTAATGTTCCAAGAACATCAGCTAAAATTTTATTATCTTCACCTAGAAATGTTGATGCACTTGACCAAGATGTTAAGGGAAATTTAAAAATAGAGCGAAAAACATTATCGGTAATTAAACGATTTGCTAATTGGTCTAAACTAATTTCACACGAAACCACTAATGGTGTTACTGTGGTTATTACGGTAAAACTAGCAAAAAACGCCAATTTCTTTTTGAACATCGTTACCCCTCCTTTCTGTCAATTGCCATAGCAATTTTAGTTTTTGCTGCAGCAATTTCACGTGAATTCCCAAATAAATAGTGTCCCGTTTTAATTTCCGTAAACTCTGGTAAATCAAATAAATAATCTCAATGTTCCTTTTCTGGTTCATAGATGAAATGAACCTTTTCTTTTTCATAATTTGGATTAGGCAGTGGGATTGCTGATAATAACGCACGAGTATATGGATGTAATGGATTAATAAATAACTCTTCAGCACTTGCTAATTCAACAAGTTGACCATGATAAATAACAGCAATTCGGTCAGCAATAAAACGCACAACCGATAAATCATGAGCAACAAAAATATAAGTTAAATTATATTGTTGCTGAAATTTTTTTAATAAGTTTAAAACTTGGGCTCTAATTGAAACATCTAATGCGGAAATTGGTTCATCAGCAATAATAAATTGTGGTTTCATAATTAATGCTCGAGCAATACCAATGCGTTGTCGTTGTCCTCCTGAAAATTCGTGTGAGTAACGTGATAAAAGTTCTGGTAATAATCCAACTTCTTTTAAAATGCTTAAAATTAAGAAATGTTTGACATCACGATCTTTAATTTGTTCTAACTTTAATGGTTTTTCATTTTTTCCTAAATTATTGTTATAATAAGTTAAATACAACTGGCGAGCAGTAGCATTTTGATATAATTCAGGAAAATTTGTTAACCCTTCTCCAATAATTTCTTCAACCGAAATTCGATCATTTAATGATGAAGATGGATCTTGAAAAATCATTTGAATTTTTTTCTTTTGTAAACGATTTTCTCTCCTTGTTGGTAATTTAAACAATTCAGCATTTTTAACAATTTCATCAATTAATGGTAAATCTAACAAATCTAACAAACGATTAGAAGCAACAATTTCAGATGTTGAATATTTATATTTTTTACCTACTCATTGATAATATAATTTAATTGTTGTTTGATCACGAAAAACCCCATGGCGTGCTAAATATGATAAATCAGCAAGGATCGCTTGTTGCTGTTCTACTGTTGCATTTTTATTAACTAAAGTCATTAATTTTTCTTTTCATTCATTATTTGGTAATGCTGCCAAACTTGTTTTCAAATTAGTAGTGGTTGCTAATTCATTTAATGTTTTAGCATTATCTGCTGTTGCAATATTTATCATTAAAGCACTCGTTTGATATGCTTGTTGCAATGCAACAATTGCTTGTGCATTTGCTTGCGGTTCTAATTCTAATTTTTGTAATTCCTTTAAATATGCCTTTTCAAAATCACTTTTGAAAACATTAAAACGTTTATTGTAACCTAAAATATACTTTTTTCGTTTTCCCTTAGGAACAAAAAGAATAAAAGCCGCCCGTTGATTTTTATGCAAAAAATGAACCTCATCTAATAATTTAGTATGAATTGACAATAATTTTGCTAATTGTTCAAAAGAAGCATTATAATATTTTTGTGCTTGTTCTAATACAAGATTTTCTTTTAAAGCATTACGATTTTCTTCTAATTTTAAAAGAGTCTTATAAATTTGATGCCCTAATAAAATACTTCCTTCAATAATTTCAATATTTCCACGGACACGTCCTTTGATTTCTTCTTCTAAGGCAAGAGATAATGATGGGATTCATTCGTGTAAATTATCCATAAAACGAAAAATTCGTTGATAAGCTTTTAACATATCTTTTAATAAAATTAAATTATGTTCATACATTTCTTTTACTAAGGTAAAATAATTATTACTATGATTAAAATTTAATAAATCAACTTTCTTTAATCCAAGGTCAGTTGTTACTAAATATTGTTTATTTTCGTAAGGTATTAATTCCTTTGTATTAACAACATATTTTTTATTTTCAAAATAACGATAATAACTAATTTTTAAATTATTAATATAATTACTTAAATGTTTATTTAATAACATATTATTATTCTGCAATAATCGTAGTTTTTCATTAATATCTAAATTAATTTTATATAATTGTGGTGGTTTTCCCCAAATCAAATGTCGGTCCATATAAATCGTTCCGTCTTTAATTGGCTGTACACCAGCAATGGCACGACCAATTGTCGTTTTACCACTCCCTGATTCACCAACAATACTAAAAATTTCCCCGCGGTAAATATCAAAATTTGCTCATTTAACTGCATTTACTTTTTTATTTTTTTGGCGAAATTGAATTAACAAATCGCGAACCATAATAAACTGTTCTTGTTCGTTTTTGTTCATCTTAATCACCTACCTTTGTATCATTTTTAATTTGTTCTAATTGTTGCAATTGTTTTGGTTTTGTTACTTTCGCAGCTCGTGGATCTAATAGTCAAGTTTTTGCATAATGCGTTTCACTTACTTTAAACATTGGTGGTTCTAATAAATAATCAATTTTCATCGCATACTGATTACGAGGAGCAAATGGATCCCCATATACTTTTGCAAATAATGATGGTGGTGAGCCAGGAATTGAATAAAGATCTTCACCTTTTTGACCAAATTGCGGTAAAGAAGATAATAGCGCTCAAGTATAAGGATGTTTCGGATCAAAAAAGATGTCATTTACTGTTCCATATTCAATAATTTGACCAGCATACATTACAGCAACCCGATCAGCAATATTTGCGACAACACCTAAATCATGGGTAATAAAAATAACAGTAAATTTATATTCTTTTTGTAACGATTTAATTAAATCAAGAATTTGCGCTTGGATTGTAACATCTAAGGCTGTTGTTGGTTCATCACAAATCAAAACTTTTGGTTGGCAAGCTAAAGCAATTGCAATAACTACCCGTTGGCGCATTCCGCCCGAATACATTCCCGGAATATCATGATAACGTTTTTTAGCCTTTGGAATTCCAACTTTTTCTAATAATTCAAGCGCTGTTTTTTTGGCCATTGCTCGTGATAATTTACGATGTTTTCGTAATACTTCTGAAATTTGAAAACCAACTGATAATAATGGATTTAAAGATATCATTGGATCTTGGAAAATTGTTGCTATTGTTGGACCACGTAATTTACTAATTTGTTTTGCCGCTTTTAATTTATTAATAAATTCAAAATTTTTAATTAAATTTCATTCTTCATAAACATTAGTAAAATTATTAGCATTTAATGGTTCACCAATAACCATTAACTGATTTAATTTGTTAATACGATAACGAATTCCATCGGTATAAGTTTTTTTACTAAAATAATTTTGAATTTTACTAAATTCTGTTGGTGGAGGAATAATTCCTTGTTCAAAATATTTTTTTAAAAACTGGATATTTTTCCCTAATAACCGTTTTTCTCTTCAAGTTAATTTTTTAATTTTATCAATTTCATTATTATAATCAATAATTCAACTTTGTAAAAATTCAATCTTTTTTTGTTTTAATTCAGGGTTTAGCAACATCTCTTGTTGATTTTTATATTCTTTTAATTGTGCATTAAGTTTTCCTATTTTATTATTAATTCGATTGGAATGACTAAAACCAATTTGTTTTTTTAATACTTCAATTTTATTTCGTAAAGCAACAATTGCTGCTTGTAAATTAGTTAATTCTAAACTATTAATCATTTTTATTTTTTGTGTTGTTCTAATAATTCGTTTTTTATTATACTTTATAATATTTTTTTGTAGGCTGTTATCTAATAAAATTTTATGAAAATCAACTAAATGAACTGGTTTTCGAAAATATGCGAAATCATCCGCTAAAATATTTTTCGAAGGCGAATAAACTATTGAACCATTACTAATTCATCCGTTACTTTCTAACATATTAGTAAATGTTTTGGTCATAACTGACTTGCCACTTCCCGACTCACCAACAATTGCTAATGTTTCACCATCATAAATATCAAAAGAAATATTTCGAATAGCAGTTAAAACGTTAGCACGAGTTTTAAATTTTATTATTAATTTTTTAATTGAAATAACAATTTCTTTTTCCATAAAGCAATTTCTCCTTTAATATGTCATTTTTATTTATAATGGTTTTTGGGATCTAATGAATCAGCAAATACTTTTCCAAATAAGAAGAATAAAACCGATGTTCCAGCAATAAAACAAATAGGAATAATTAATAAATGTGGATAATCTTGTCACTTACTAGATGCTAATACTTCATTTAAAATAAATCCTAATGTCGTATTTTCACGTCCTTGTACAAAACCAAAGTTAAAGTAATTTAATGTTGAATCAATTGCAATAGCCATTGGAACAGCAAAAGATGCTGTTTGAATAATTAATGGTAAAATTCGTGGCATAATATTTTTTGTCACAATTTTTGATCCTGATGTTCCTAACATTTTTGAAGCAAGATTATATTCTGTATTTCGGACTAAAATAATTTGTACCCGAATAACCTCTGCCAAAGTAATTCAACTAGTAAGTGATACGGCAAAAATGATGACTGGCATTGTTTTACCTAAAGCAAAAATAATAATTAATCATAAAATTAATGTTGGTACTAAATTTAGAAATCGTGTAATTTCAATAAATAAAATATCAAATTTTTTATAAAACCCTCAAATTGAACCAACAATAACCCCAATTAAAATTTGAATTAAGGCAATTATTAATGTAAATAACAAGGTAGTTCGCATTCCAATTCAAATTTTATCTCAATAATTCTCACCATTCATTCCCAGTCCAAATAAATAAGTTGCATTTGGAGCTAAAGGTTGTTGATAATTAGGAATTGGTAAATCAGCAGGTAACGGATTCGCGATTTTACAAATTGGAACAATTGCTGTTAATAAGACAATTGCAAGTAATAATAATAAACAAACAATAAATGTTTTTTTAGCAATTAAAATTTGACCAACTACTTTTCAATAACGATATGATTTCGTTGAAATTCGTTCATTCTCTTCTAGTTGTGGCCCAACAATTTCAAATAAACTTGGATCTAAATTATTGATATCATAACTTTGAAAATCAAGTAACTCTTCATCTGTAACTCTTCGCATCACCTTGCTCCTCTCTTTATTTTGTTAATTTTACTCGTGGGTCTAATATCGCCATCATAATATCCGATATTAAACTAGTAGCAATTCCAGCCGTTGCTGTTAATAAAATATATCCCATAACAACAAAAGAATCCTTGTTTCCAACTCCCGACACAATAAATTTACTCATCCCTGGAATTGCTCAATTTTGTTCAGCAAAAATACTTGCTCCAAAAATTGTTGTTACAAAAGCTGCTGGTAATAACCGAAAAATTCGAATCCCCGCATTACGGAAAATATGAATATAGAAAATATAACGATTAGTCATTCCTTTTGATAGTGCAAACTTAGTATAATCGGCTGTCATTTCATCAATAACATATCGTCTTGTATTAATGACAATTGGTGGTGCTATCATTAAGAAAATTGCAAAAACTGGTCAAAACTTAGTATCAAAAGTTCCCGAGCTAAATAAACCATGAGCATAAAAAAAATTAATTGAAATTAAATAAATCCCTACAACTAAAACAACTGGTGGAATTGCTAAAAAGATAATTGAACCAGCATTAATGGTATTATCAACACCACGTTCTTTATTTTTTGCAGCAATTATTCCTAACGGCACACCAATTAAATAAGCTAACAAAACAGCGACTGACCCAAAACCAAATGAATATGGAATTGCTCGTGCAAAGATATCTGATACTAATTCTCCTGGCTGTGCTACTGCTGTTGAAAAAACAACTCCTAAATAAAATCATGTTGTAACTTTTTCACCAACTAACTCACCAGTTATTGGATCAAAAGCGCTATTAACAATTATTGTTTTTTTAATAAAAGGCATAATATTTAGCAAATATGTTCCTAATTGACTTCAAATTGAACCATATACCCCAAAAATTTTCATTTTTTGTTCAAGCAAAGCATTATATTCTGGTGTACCTGACAAAATATTTAATTTATCAATATCAATATCTTTAATATAAATATCATCGGGAGTTACTAACCGTAATAAAATAAAAATTACACAAATTGCTAACAACAAAGTAATAATTGCAAAAAAGATTCTTTTTAATGAATAACCTATTAATGGAAAACGATCAAAAAATTCCCGACGATGATGATTAATAATTGCCATTTTATATTTCATTTCAGTAAAAAGTGATGTTCGTTTATTTGTTTGCTGATAATTTAAATCAACATTAATAAACTTGTTATCATATTCTTTGCTAATATCAAAATTATTTTTAGAAATATCTTTATCTTTTTTAATATTTTTCATATTTTTTCCCTCCCTAGTTTTAAGGAAAAATAAAGTGTCCCTTTTATCAACTTTTTATTAAATAATGTACTTGATACAAAATATAATTTTATACTATGTAATTATATTTTACTTTTTGAAAAAATACAATATAATTTAATAATAAATTTAAAAAATATTAATGTGAGGGCAATGATGGCAAAAAAGAAAAATATTTTTAAAGAATTACATCGATTAAAACAAGAAGAAAAAGAAATTCATGAAAAAGAAGTTAAAGAAATTGTTGAGGAAACATACCATAATCAAACAATAAAATTAGAAACTTATCAAAAACTAAAAAAAATTACTTGATATCATTATTTAATTGCTATTTTAACTAGTGCAATTTTACTTGGAATTAGTTTTTTATTAGGAATTTTTGCCTTTAAAAATATTAAAAAAACAGAATGAATTGTTGTTAGCTTCTTTGTTTTAATTTTATTAATCTGATTAATTTTAGGATGATATAAAAATAAGCAAGCCACAGCTTACTTTAATGATCATTGTCGTCGTTACCAATCTACTTTAACTGATGAAGAAGCAATAATTAAAAAAAATCGAAAAATATTATTAATTATTGCTGGAATATTATTAATTTCTTCCCTAATTATCTTTTTTACTATTTAATTAGTTTTTATAACTATTTACTATTGTCTTGGTCGTATAAAAAAAAGTAGGGTATAAAAATATAAAGAAATTAAATAAGAATAATTAAACCATTTACTAAAATGGTTTTTTTATTTGAAAAAACCTAAAATAACTAATTGATTCAAAACAAGGACAGCATCTTTAAATATTTATAATTTTAAAATAATAAAAAAGTTGTTTCCTTTCTGAAAAAAACCATATTAAATTAAGAAATTATTAAATAATCCATATATCTACTTAGTAAAGGTGTTGTCCTTGTTTTGTTTCACTTAGTTATATTAATAAATCAATCGTTAAATATTAGATTGGAGAAACTAAAAATGGAAAAAATCAATATTATGATTAGATGCAGTAAGTGCGGAATGCCAAAGCGAATTCATAAAGTTAAACATCGCGAAAAAACAGAATGATTTGAAGATATTTATTATAGTCAATATTAAATTTGATTTATAAAAATGAAAATTATTAAACAACAAAAAATATGTGATGTTATTAATTGTTATAAATTATCATCATTTATCACCGAAGAATTTGAAACAAATAAAATTTTATGAACTTGTCAAAATCACAAAGTTTTATTAAATCAAATTAAGTATATAAACAAAGAAAAAATTTGACTTTATAATAATTTGGAAAATTCAAGGATAGATTCTGATTGAAAAACTGGGTATTTAAAAATCTTTTTTAGTAAAATTAAATAATTCTAATATAACAAGATGAATAACTCATCTATGGCACACTAGTTATGTTATTTGATTTATTAATTTTAATTTTATATTTCTTTTATTAAACTTGTTAATAGTATTTTTCAGTGTGCCAATTTTTACTATTTTATATTTTTAATAATGCTTACAATGTTTATTAACAATGTTTATTAAACATTAAATAAACAATAGATAAACATTAAATATAACAATGTTTATTAAACAATAAATAAACTATAGATAAACAATATATAAACATTAAATAAACAATAGATAAACATTAAATATAACAATGTTTATTAAAAAAAGGAGTGTGATTAATTATGTTAGGAATTTGAATATTTTTTTTAAAACGTAAATGTCAAATTTGTCATTCTATTTTGAATAAAAAAATTGTTGGTAGTTTGTATTTTAAGTTAAATGTTTGTTCAATGCAGTGTAACCGAAAGCGAGTTGATTTGAGTAATGTATCAGAAACCAAGTTATAAGAAGAATATTAACGTAGAAAATTATTTTATTCGAAGAGAATTTATAGTTTTTAGAACAGATAAAGCTTCATTTATAAATTTACCTAATCATAATCGTCATATTGGTTTTTGATTGAGTAATAAGTTTATTTATCCGAGTGAAAAACATTCGGAACAAGTAGCAATCGGTTTGATTTATGATAATTATTATTCTATTGTAAAATATGATGAAAATTTAAAGCGTAATATTTGAAAGAGTTTAACTGGAACGGAATTAATTAATTTATATAATCAATATAAACAAAATTACTCTACTAATATGAAAAAAGCATTATTTTCAAGTGAACCTAAAAAAGTAAAAACAAATAAAAATAATTTCACAAATTTAAGTGTTGAAAAAAAGAACAATTAATTAAAGGCTTAAAAAGTTTAAATTAAAATATTCCCAAAAAAGTTTTAAATAATATACAAAGTTTTAAGATTATATATTAAATAGACATAACATAGAAAGCTCACTGCATATTTTAAAACACAATAGTATAGTGCCTGCGATTACCTTTAAAGTGACGTGAAAGGCAAAGGGTGAAAAAAATGTTTAAAACAAATTTAGGAAAATTAATAAATGGTGATGCATTAACTTTTATTAAAAGTTTAGAAAATGATAGTGTTGATTTAATATTAACTGATCCACCCTATTTATATAATTTACCAAAAAGAAAAAATGAACATATAAATGAAAAAAGCAATACTACCGACAGAATCGGTAAAAGCATAAACAAATATATTAATGCTATTTATGATAATAATTTGCATAATTCATTTGATATAAATTCTTATTTAGATGAGTTTTATCGAGTTTCAAAAAATAAATTTATGTTAATTTGAATGAATAGACAACAAATTATAGATTATTTAGATTGAGTTTGTAAAAAAGATATGCTTTATGATTTTATCCTTTGGAACAAAACAAATCCAATGCCAACTAATAATCATATTTTCCAAGATAAAGAATATTGTATGATGATTTATTCTAAAAAACATCGAATTCCGAATTATAAAAATGATTATGAAAGTAAAAAAACAATTTTTAATTATTCAATCGGAAAAAAAATAACAGGGCACCCAACAGAAAAACCATTATATATATTTAATCGATTAATTAGTAAATATAGTAAAGAAAATGATGTAATTTTAGATTGTTTTCTAGGTAGTGGTACAACAGCTTATGCTTGTGAACAATTAAAACGAAAGTGAATGGGCTGCGAAATAAATAATGAATATTACAAAATAATTAAAAAAAGATTAAAAAATATTCAGTTTAAATTTGAATTTTAATAGAAAGGAAATAAAAAAATGAATATTGCTTCAATTTTGGCTAAATTAGAAAAAATAGAATTAGAACAAGAAAAACAAAAACTTTATTTAATTGCATTATCTAATTGTGGTTTGTCTGACTTACAAAAAACAGAATTATTAAATAATATTAATTTAATTGATGAAGAATATAAACAAAAACAAAAAGATAAACGGCAAGCTAAAAAATTAGGACTTAGTTATGTTAAATATAAAAAAATGCAAAAACAATAATTATTTTTTATTAATTAAAAACATAAATTATATAGCAGTTTTAATTGCGATGATGGTTGTATTATCACAAGTAATGCGAATACAAATCATTTTAAGAACATCAATTCCATTATTTTTAATTCCAGTTTTTATTAGTACTTTTATTTTAAATTGATATTGATGTTTATTTATTGGTTTTGTTGGTCATTTATTAGTTGATTTATCATTATGAGGTTTTACTCTAGGATCATTATGTTGAAATATTGGCACAGGTTTATTTGCAATTTTATTAAGAATTATTTATTTAATAAAATGTCATAATTTTTCAAAAATTATCTTACTTTTATTCATAAATTTAATAATTTACTTTCCAATTGATTTTATACTTTTTTGATTAAATCTTGGTGTTTTAAATATAGAACAAATAATAATTGGAGTGTTAATTGTAAACACAATATGCTTACCATTTTTTTATTTATTAAGTATCAAAATAATAAAAAAAATTAACCAAGGAAATTTAAGGAGATAAAAATGAAAAAGTTAAATAAAAAAACTATTAACAAAATACATGAATTAATGCTTAGAAGTTATCCAGTGTCATTTGAAGATATTACTGATGAACATTGAGCATTAAATACTAGAAAGAATTAGGAGGAATTACTATATGAAATGTCAAAGAATTAATTGTAATAATAAAAATGCTTATTGTGGAAATAGTTATATTGAAAAAAGTAATGATAAATTAGAGTGAAATTTAGGTTATAAAAAACAAATTATATTATGTGAAGAACACTGATTACAAACTTATCAATTAGAAAATTTAAGTGTAAATAAAAAGAATTAGGAGGAATTAAATTATGACTAAAAAATACTTATTAATTATGAAAAGTGATTTTTCAAATGATATTTTAACTAAATCATTTTATACATTAGAAGAAGCAAAAATTACTGCTAATGTTGAAATGAAACATGATTGTTGATTAACAACCATTATTGATTTAGAAGATAAAAATATTAAATGACAAGGAGATAAATAATATGAAAGAAATTAGAAATGTACAATTATCAGAATTTCAAAAAGAAATTATTAATAAATTAGATGATAAATACTGCTATAAAATTTCCCGTGGAACTGGAATATATAGTGGATATAATGCAATTAAGATTTTTAATAAAAAAATGGAACACTTATTCACAATAGATGAAAGAGATAATACTGTATCAATAAATAATTACATTAAAAATAGAAAAAAGGAACTGGAATTCTTGGAACTTATATTAAAGGAAAATAAATAATGTGTGAAAAGATGAAGATGGCAAAGTTTACACAAAAGAAGATTTATTTAATGAAGCATTAGAAGAATGTCACTCAGAAGAAAGTGCTTATGACTATATTGATACTTTAATTGCAGAAAAGAATTTGGAGGAATTATAAAATGAAAACAATACAAGATATGATAAAAGATTTAACAGGAATTGATGTTGAAAAAAATAAAATCATTAAATATTTAGAAGAAGAAGTATTATATTTATCTGGTGCTAATTTACGATGTGCTGTTTTACAATCTGCTGATTTACAATCTGCTGATTTAGAAGAGACTAATTTAAAAAATGCTAATTTAGAATATGCTAATTTACGAAGTGCTAATTTATGATGTGCTGATTTAGAATATGCTAATTTAGAATATGCTAATTTACGAAGTGCTAATTTAGAAAATGCTTGTTTAGTAGGTACTAATTTAAAAAATGCTTGTTTATTAGGTGCTAGAATTACAAAAGAACAATTAGACCAATTAACTGTTATTGAGGAGAATGAATAATGTTAGAAAATGAAATTAATTATAAAAATGCTTGATTAACATTTATTGGTGTAAATTGAAATAAATGTAAAAATAAAAAATATAAATGTTATTGAAAAGATAATTCTATTGACATATTAACATTATCAGAATTATATTTTAATTTTTCAAATACAAGTGAACTAAATAATTTATTAATAATTAAGGAAATTGAGGAGGATAAATAATGGGAGTTTTTACATGTTATGGTTGTTTTGATAAACATGATATTTATTCTGAATGACATATTATTACTGAAAAATCAACCAATAAAGGTGCTGTAGTATGTCATCCGTGCTTTGATTTTAAATATTCAAAAGACCCTGAATGAAAAGAAAAAGATAATAATGTCAAATATAAAGATGATGCACTTAAAACAGAAAATAATGCACTTAAAAAAGAACTTGCTGAATTAAAACAACAAATATTATATAAAGAAGATTTTGATGCTCAATATTATTGTAGTTATCACGGACATTGAGACCAATGTATAGTTGAAGATGAAGAAGAACCAACAGAAGAACAATTATCAAAGTATATTCTAATTTTAAAAGATAATTCTAAATATGACAAATTACCTAGTAAGGAGGAAAAATAATGGATGTAATAAAAAGCGAAAATCAAATAAATCAAATTATTAAAACAAATAAAGATTTAGATGATTTTAAAAATAAAGATGAATTTATTATCTCAACATTAAAAAAATGTGTGGCAAATAATTTACTATTTTTAAAAAATATTGATAATGATTTAAAAAATTTGAATAATTTAATTAAAAATATTAACAATTTTCAAGTTAATAACAAAAGTGATGCAGATTATGGTACTGAATTAAAAATATTATTAAAATCTACAATTAAAAAAATAATAACTCCAATTGTTAATAATCGATCAGAACTTAAAATAATTGATAGTTTGTATAGATACATTACTAAATCTTTTGAAAAATTAGAAACAGATGTTATTCAAATTGAAATATTGACTAAACAAATTAATTGAATGAATGCGGCTGAAAATCAATTAAAAGAATTAAATAATAATAAAGAAAATAATTTAATTTCTGAAATTTTGAATAAAGAAGACATAAAAGTTAAAGGTTTAAAAACAAGATGAGATTTAAAAATAAATATTATTGATATTGAAAAAGTGCCAGAAAAATTTATTATTAAAACTATTGATGAAGAAGCGATTAAAAAAGCAATTAAAGAAAATAATAATGAAATTCCAAATATTAATGGTTTAGAAATATTATATGAAAAGAAACATCATTTTTAAAGATAATGCAATTTATTAGTAATAATATTAAATTAAAATATAATGTAAATTTTGAAAAAGATAACCATTCTTATTTTATAGATAATATTATTTTCCCCAGCATTACCGCTATTATTAGTTATTTTAATAATACTGAAATTCAATATGATAAATTAATGAAAAATAATGAACTTTTTAAAAAAGCAACAGAAAGAGGAAAAATTATTCATGAGTTTATTTCACGGATTTTATATGATGCAATTTTCCAAACAGAAAATAGAAAAGATTATAAAACAATTATTAAAAATAGTAAAAAAATATCAACAATAAAAGAAAGTTTAAAAATAATTGAGTTATTCTATAATTTTTTTAATAGAATAAAAAACGATTTTATTAAATCAATTATTATGTTTGAAACACCTTTATCCGACGGAAAAGTGTGTGGGACTCCCGATTTAATTTATTATGAAAATAACAAAGCTATTGTTGTTGATTTTAAAACTTGAAAATACTTTAATGCTGAAAAAATTAATAAAGCAAAAATACAAATTACAGCATATAATTATTTACTTGAAAAAAATAATATTTTTACTAGTAATATTGGTGAAATTTGAATAATTAACGAAAATGGTGTTAATATAAATCGTTTCAATATTACCAATAAATTAAAGTTAGAATGACAAGAAATAATGCATACATTTTTAAAAAATAATTCTAATAAGGAGAAAAGAAACTATGAAAATTAAAAAATATTGTCCCAAATTAAAATATTGAGGTTATTGCTTTAAATGCAACAAAGAAAATAAAAAACCAAAACACTAGAAAGGAATATTAGTATGAATCAATTTATTGCCATTGGTAGAACAACAAAAGATATTGAAATTAAAAGAACACAAAGTGGTAAAGAATATGCCATGTTTCAATTAGCAGTAACAAGACCACATTCAACTCAAAAAGAAACTGATTTTATTCCTTGTCAAGTTTGAAATAAACAAGCAAGTGTATTACAACAATATTGTCAAAAAGGTAGTCAAATTGCAATTACAGGTATTTTACAGTCTTTTAAAGACAAAGAAAATAAAATACAGTGAACAGTAAGAGTTTATAGTTGTCAATTTTTACAAACTAATAATAATTTAAAAAATAGTACACCTCCCATAACACCCACAAAAATAAATCAGACCCAATCAGCAACAAGAAATATTCGTTTAGAAGAAATAGAATCAAATAAATCATTTGAAAATAATGATGATGCTATTTTATGAGATTAAATATGGAAACTAATAAATATATTTTATGTTATCGTTCTGAAAAAGGTAAACGACCATGTAAAACTTATTTTGGTGAATATATAACTGGTATTGATGTTGAAGATGTCAATATTAATTCAACTTGGGAATGAGAATATTTTAAAAAAAATTATGGGGAAAATAACTTAGTTATTTGTAAAGATGATAAGTTAGATCTAATTTTAGAAAGAAAAAAATATAATGAAAAAATGTAATAAATATCGTAATCATTTTTTAAAATGTAAAAATATAAAATTATTCTTTTTTACAAAATTACATAAATATAATTGCTATTCGTGTTATTTGTGAAAAATAAAAAAGGAGAAAAAATAAAATGAATAATAAAATTGAATTAATATTAAATAATTCAAAAGTTAATAATTGAATTAATGAAAAATTAACAAATCAGAAAGAAATTAATTTATTTCGTAAAAATATCTTAGCAATTTATAATAATAATCCCAATTTATTTGATAAAGAAAAAATAAATTTAATGAGTGTTTTATCTGCTTGTGTAAAAGCAATGTTATTAGATTTACCGTTAGACCCTAACTTAGGATATGCCTATATTGTTCCATATAATGGAAAAGGACAGTTGCAAATTGGTTATAAGGGTTATATTCAGTTAGCAATCCGAACAGGAAAATATTTAACAATAAACGCAATAGAAGTAAAACAAGGTGAATTATTAAATTTTGATGAATTAGAACAAGAATACAATTTTAAATGAATAACCAACGAAAATGAACGAACAAAAAAAGAAAAAATCGGATATGTTGCATTTTTTAAACTACTAAATGGTTATAAAAAAACTTTATATTGAAGTAAAGAAAAATGCGAAAATCATTTTAAAACATATTCTAAGAATTATCAAACTTACGGAAAATTTACGGCTGGAAGTTATGAGGGGATGGCACTTAAAACAGTATTAACCCAACTTTTAAGAAAATGAGGTATTATGTCAGTTGAAATGCAAGAAGCCTATCAACATGATCAAGCAATAATTATTAATAACAGCAAAGAGTTTAGTGATAATCCTAACATAAAAAATAAAGAAGATAAGAATGTTATTGAATTAAATAACAAAAAAGATGAATTAAATCTAAATTTAGAACAAGAATTTAGCATTAATGAAATAAATGATGATGAAGAAATTGCTAAAACTGTTGATGAAATGTTTTCTGATTAAGAAAATGAAAAATAATTGAAAAGATTATGATAAAAATCGTCCAATTAGACATAAATTTTATCGCAATAAAAAATGAGTAAAAATAAGAAACGATTATTTTAATAGCAAAATGGGAATATGTGAACGATGTTATCAAAAAGGATATATAGTTAATGGCGTTATTGTTCACCACAAAGAATATATTACCGATCAAGATTTTATTAATTGAAACATTGATAAACTTTTTGCATGAAAAAATTTAGAACTATTATGTATGAAATGCCACAATAAAGAACACAAAACCGAAAAAGGATATCGCGATAATGTCATAATTGACGAAAAAACTGGCAAAGTAAAAATAATAGATAAAGAAGAATAAAGACTTCAATAAAGCAAGCAAAATTGTTTCAGAAACACAACTTTATAAACAAGCTGGTAATAGCATTGTGATTGATGTATTAAAAAAGATTTTTATAAAAATGCTTAAAACAGAAAAGAAAAATTAACAAAGGAAGTGAAAAAATAATTATAAATATAATAATAATAGAATATAATTAGGATATAATTATAAAAATTAATTTAAAAGAAAGGTTTTTATGAAAAAAAAAGAATTAGAATTTTATTTACATAATCATTTGTTTAATATTGTTAATGATATGAAAAAATCAAGTTTATATAAATATAATTGAAATGTTATTAAGTCAGATTTTGACGAAATAAATCAAAAATTATCTATAGCATCAAAAAATTCTTCTTTTTCTTCTATTGGAAGGCCAGATTTGATATATTTTAATCCAGAAACAAAATTATTAATTTTAGGCGAAATTAAAAATGATATAAAAAAACACACATCTAATTCGGTTGGAAAAATAAAAGATCCTAAATCTTTTTCTGTTGATGGAGTTTTACATTACATGAAATTTTTTAAAGAATATGATGTATTTGGAATTGCAGCTTCGGGTTCTGTAGATGATTATATAATTGATCAGTTTTATTCAAAAAAAGATAGTTTAAATTTTGAAGTTCTTCCATCACAAAGAATATTAAATGAATTTGATTATCAAAATATTATTGCTGATGATTTGGTTGAAGAAAAAATTGATGGTCTTAGCAATGTTTTATCTAATTTAAACAAATTAATGGATAATAGTAAAATTTCTGTAGAAAAAAGGCCTATTATTACGGGAGCTATAATATTTTCTTTAATACATTTTAAACAAATTACAACAGATATTGAAAAACATAAAACTAATATAAGTAATATAAGTAAACTACTAATAGAATCAATAAAAACAAAAATGTTAAGTGTTTTACCTGAAAATAAAAGAGATAAAAATATTGGCATTATTGATAGATTTTGTAATTTAATAGAATCATACTCAATAAATAATGAAATTTGAAAAAAAATTATAGATAATATTGATAAAAAATTAATGCCAATTATTAATAAAATGAAAAAAGAATCTTATAATCATGATTTTTCTGGTGATATGTATAGAGTTTTATTAAGATATACATCTGGAGATGGTAAAATCTTAGGTCAAGTTTTAACTCCCAAACACATTGTTAACTTGATGATTGATTTAGCTGAACTAAAAAAAGATGATTCTATAATTGATCCTGCATGTGGTACGGGTATTTTTTTAGTAAATTCTATGAATAAATTAATTTCAATGGCAAAAAATAATGATGAAATAGAAATAATAAAACGGAAAAAAATTTATGGAATAGAAATTTCTAAGGAAATGTTTTTTTTAACATTAGTTAATATGTTGATTAATGATGATGGAAAAACTAATATTTATGTAGATGATGATAATCCAGAACCAAAAAATTCAGGAATTTTTAAATTTAATAAAAATGATTTTTTTGAAAATCCCAAAAAAGTTATAATGAATCCTCCATATTTATCACAAAATGAAATGTGAAAATTTATAAATAAATCATTAACTTTAGCAACTGAAAAAGCTATTATAATAGTTTCTACTTCTATTTTTAAAGGAAATATAGAATTTAAAAGAGAATTTTTAAAAAATAATTCTTTAATTTCAGTTATTAATATGCCTAATAATATATTTCAAAATAAAAGTTCTTCAGGAGCTCAAGTTAAAACTTCAATAATGGTTGTTGATATTGGTCGACCAAATTCAGAAAATTATACAGGAACATATTTTTATGATTTAAAAGATGATGGTTTTATATCTAGCAAGAAGCATGGTAGATATGATGGAATTAAAAAGTGAACACAAATAAAAAGTAATTTTCTTGATAATTATAAAAATAAAAAAGAAATATTGAATACTGCAATTCTTGTAAAAAATGTTTCTGAATATGATACTTGAAATTTTAATTTTTATAATAAAATATCTTCTGATGATTTTTTAAATTTAAATGACTATTTATTTAATTTATTATTAGAGTTAATTAATAAAAATAAATATGAAAATAAATATGAAATATATAACTATCTTTTTAATATAAATGATGAGTTAAAAAAATATAATTTAAAAAAATATATACAACAATTAAATATAAAAGAAAATCCAGCTAATAAATTTTTGGAAATTAAAAAAAATATTAATAAGGCACTTAGAATTGAAAAATATCTTGATATTAAAGGAAATATATCATATGTGGCGGCTTCAAATTCTAAAAACGGATGTAGATTAAATAATACTAGAAACATATATAATGAATCTGTTTTAAAAAATTTATTTACATGAAATACTCAAGGAGATGGAGGTGCAGGCTTAGCTTTCTTTCATCCGTATAAATTTATAGTTGCTAGTACATGCAAAGTTTTTGATGTTATAGATAAAAAATTAAATTTAGAACATAAAATTTTTATTGCATTTTCAATGAGTTTAGAACATAAAAATAGATATTTTGGTTATTCTATAAGTGAAGATGAGTTTAAAACTGGAACATTAAAATTATTTTTACCTGTTAATTTAGAAAATGAAATAGATTGAAATTTAATTAAAAAAATTATGATTAATAATCCTATATTTAAAAAAATTAAAATTATTTTAGATGAATATAAAAATATTTAAAAAAATATAGTTAATTTATTTAAACAACAATTAATTTTCTTTATTTTTATTTGACAAATAATTTTAATGACGGTATCATCACAGTGTAATTAGTTATATAAATATTAATTTTATTTTACTTATATACCCCCCTATAAGTCCTTTAAAATAAGGACTTTTTGGGTTCCGTGATGGTGGGGTTCCGTGTACACTTTTTTTAATTTTGAAAAAAACCGCACTTTTATACTAAAAATAATAAAAAACCCCGTAAATAAAGGAGTTTTTATAAATGAATAAGTTAAAAAATAGCAAAAAACAAGCAAAAAATAGCCAAAATTTAACAAAAAATGCCCCTTTTTTGACAAAAAATGAAAGCATTTTAACAAAAGAAAACAATAACTTAAACCAACAAAAAAACCTTTTAAATTGAGAAAAAGATAAAGAAAAATTAATAAATAAATATAAACGATTTTTAAAAGAAAAAAATGTTATTTTAGATATTATTAAACTTGATTTTTTAGAAGAATTTTGTACCCTTAAATTAACTTTAAATAACATTAATAATGAAATCCAAACCTTAATTAATGATGGTAAATTATTTTCTGAAACCGATAATAATCGTGGAAAACCAAAAGAAGTAAGACACCCCGCTTTAATTTCTTATGGACAAGCATATAAAGATTATAAAGCTGGATATGAAATAATAGAACAATGAATAAAAATAGCTAATCAAAAAGATAATTCCGATACTTTTAATTTTAATAATTTATATGATAATTCAGAGGAAAAATAAGAATGCAAGCAAATAATGAAAAAACAAATTTAGAACTATATTATGAATGAATAAATAAAAACTCCAATAAAAATAAAGTTGGAATAAAAATTAAAAAAATTGTTTCCACATTAGTAAAAGAATTAAAATCAAATAAAGATTATTATTTTAATCACAAAGAAGCAAATAAAACAATTAGCTTTATTGAAAAATCTTGCTTTCATACAACTGGAGAATATAATAAACAAAATTTTAAATTAGAATTATGGCAAAAAGCATTTTTAGAAGCATTATATGGTTTTTATGATAAAAAAACAAATTTAAGAAGATTTAAAGAAGCACTCTTAATTGTCGGAAGAGGAAATGGAAAAACCGCCCTTGCTTCTGCAATCGCTTTAAAAAGTTTAATTTTAGATAATGAAGCAAATGCCGAACTTTATTCTATTGCAACCAAACGAGATCAAGCAAAAAGAGTTTATGAAGAAATGCGACGAATGATTTTTATTAATCCTAACTTAAATAAAATTTTAAAAGTTAAGCGAGATAAAATAGAGTTTATACATAATAATTCTTTTTTTCAACCACTATCATCAGAAACAAAAACATTAGATGGTTTAAGCCCCTATTTTGTTGTTTTAGATGAAGTAGCAATGATGGAAAAGCGTGACATTTATGATGTTATGCGAACAGCAACCGCAAAAAGAAAAGATTATTTAATGTTATTAATAACAACCAATGGATCTATTAGAGAAAATATTTTCGATGAAAGATATTCTTATGCTGAGAAAGTTTTAGAAAACACAATAAAAGATAATAAATTTTTACCTTGAATTTATGAACTTGATGAAAGAAATGAATGAAAAAATTTTAACAATCTTTATAAAGCTAATCCAAATTTGGGTATTTCTAAATATATTGATAATTTTAAAGCCGAATGACAAGAAGCATTAATTACACCAACTCAACAACCAAATTTTTTAATTAAACATTGTAATTTAAAAAGCAATTTAGATAGTGCCCTTTTTAGTCGATTAGATTTAGAAACTAAAAATAATAAAATTATTAATACCGATGAATACTTAATAAAAAATAGAATTTGTACTATTGGAATTGATTTATCAAAAACAAACGATCTAAGTGCAGTTGTATTTTTAATCCCAAATTTAGACACAAATGAATTTATATTATTATCACAATTTTTTATGCCAGAAGCAAGAATAATTGAAAAAACAACAGAAGATAAAATACCATATAAACTTTACCAAGAACAAGGAATATTAACATTATGCAAAGGAGAAGAAATTAACATTAGTGAAATTGTTAATTATATTATAAATATAATGAAAAAATATAATTTAATTTGTTATGGTATAGGATATGATACTTTTAACTCATATCTTTTAAAACAACATTTAGATAATGCAGGATTTTATCTTATAAATAATTTAATTAGATTTGGAGTAAGAACAATTAGTCCAATTATAAAAGCCCTTAAATTAGAATTTGATGACAATAAATTTGTTTTTAATCAAAACCCATTATTAAAATTACACTTTAATAATGTTGATGTTCTTATTGATGAAGAAAAAGAAAATATGATGCCAATTAAAAGATCAAAAAACAAAAGGATTGATGGTTTTATCTCCCTTTTATTTGCTTATAAAATCTTTCGCGATAATAAAGACCGAATTTATATTGAATTATATAAAATATATTCTCAAAAATAAAAAAGAGATTATTAAATCTCTTTTTTAGGTGGGGAAACAAACAATGCTCTTACCGATAGCGGACAAGTCCATACGGCCCACCTATAATTATATTATATACTATTTTTTTCCCTCTCTTTGATTATGATTTGTAATTTCTAATAAATAAAAAATATTTTTTATTAATAAACCATCTGCTCGTTTTCCGCAACCACTTCTATAAATATCAAAAGTACGCTTTAAATCTAAATTGTAGTTATTTTTTATATAGTCTATAAATTTATTATTTTTTTCTTTTTGCCTTTTTATTATTTTTTCATTATATTCAACATTAACCGAACTATCAAATTGTCTAACTGTAATTTTAGAGTAATAACTAATAATTTTATTAAATATTTTTTTATAATCGCTAGTATCTAATTTTGTTTCAATTAAAGTAAATCTAAAATTAAATAAAATATACTTATTGTCATAATTTGATAATTCGTCTGTTTTATTTAATTGTTGGTACATCTTTTTCAAACCATTTCTTAATTTCTTTATTATCAATAACATTTGAATTTTCAGTAAACAATCAAGGTTCAGTTTTATGAGAAGCATTTACTAATCTAATAGTAGAAAATTGACTAAGATATTTTAATATTTTATTAAGCAAATTTTTATCATATTTAGGAGTTTTAGCATCTTTAAATCATTTAAAATCTATTTCATTATTTCTTTTCATATTTGAGTTATCTAAATTATTAATTATAAAATTATATAATTCTTTTATAACAGGGCCATGTTGTCATGCTTCAAATACAATTGGAATAATTTCTTCTTTTTTTTCTTTTCAATAAAAACCATATATAAAAAACAATAGTTTTTGAATTCTTAAATTACTAATTTTTTCAATATCTTCTTCTAATATATTTTCATTTTTTTGTTCTTCTTCATAAAATTTAATAATTTCTTTACATAGTCCTTTTAAATTTTCTAAATTCATAATAATCCGCCCTTCCCTTATTAGTTAAATTATATAAAAATATAATTATTTGTAAACACCTTTATTACTTGTTTATAAATTGTTTTTTTATTTGACAAATATTTTTAATGACGGTATCATCACGACGACAATAAATGATGGGGTTAATTATTATTGTTAAGGCTGGTGATTATGTTTTGATATAAAAAAAATAAAGATAATAATAATGTAAATAAAACGCCTAAAAATTCTCAAGTTGATATTGTTAAGTTTGAATGAAAAGACTTTTTTACTAATTTTCAGAATAATTATCAAATTGATGTAATTAAAAGCACAATTAATCGGATTGCTACTGATATAGCACAAGTATCAGTTAATACATATCGCCAAAATGAAAAAATAAAAAAATCTAATTTTGATTATTTATTAAATTTGAGACCAAACAATTTAATGAGTAGTTATGATTTTTATTATAAGATAATTACTAATTTATTTTTGCAAGGGAATGTTTTTATTAAAATAGAAAAAGATATTAATGATAAAATCATTTCTTTAATTCCAATCGAATACAGCACTATTGAATTATTGTCTAAGGATGATGAATTATTTATAAGATTTTATCAAAATAATAATGCATTTGAGATATTACCGTATTCTCAAATAATTCATCTACGGAAATTTTATAATAAAAATTTCTTAGGGGATAATCCTAATAATTCGCTTGAACCAAGTAAAAGAATATTAGAAGAAATGACAAACTCTATTATTAACAATTTTAAAGAAACAAATTCTTTAATGGGGATAATTACCACAAATATGCCACTGGGGCCAACTGGTGCTCCTACGCAGTTTAACCAAGAGAGATCCCAAATGTTGCCAGTTTTACCAGTTGAAGATATTAATTTTAAAAATACCAATTTTAGTAATAAAAGAGTTGCGTATTTATCTTATGGACAAGATTTTAAAAAAATTGATAGTAATATATCAAAATTTAGTAAAGAACAAAATGAATATTCTGAAAATTTAATTTATAAATTTTTTAATATAGCACCTGAGATTGTTAAAGGAACTTATAATTCAGAACAATTTTTAAGTTACTTATCTACTGTAATTCATCCAGTTTTAAGACAATTAGAAAAAGAATTTACCTTTAAAATTTTTACTAAAAAAGAATTAGAATTAGGGCAATATTTCGAGTTTGTATTAGATAGTAGATTAATAATATTAAACTTATCAAATAGTTTAAAAGGTGTTGAACTTGGTGCAATAAACCCAAATGAAATAAGAAAATTATTATTTGGTTTAGATCCTTATGAGGGAGGAGATACCTTTTTAAATTGAAATTATGGAAAAGTAGATGATGAAAAAAATGGAGAAAACAATGGACAACAATAAAATTATTAATAATGAAATTACTAAAAAAATTGATTTTAATATAAAAAAAATAAAAGAAGATAAATTTAATACAAACGAAATTATCGGAATAGCAAATAAATATGATGTAGTTGATTATCACAATGACATTACTGACTACAAAAGTTTTGAAAATGATTTAAAAAATGGTAAAACTGTGCCGGTGTTTTTATCTCATAATCACGAAAAAATTTTGGGTGTTGCAGATTTAGAAAACCGCAAAGACGGATTATGGGCAAAAATTAAAATATATACTAATACTAATTATGGAAAAGAAACTTACGAAATTGCTAAACAAATGCAAAAAGATAATAGACCAATGCAGTTAAGTATAGGATATCGTATTTTAAAATCAGAACCAACAGAAATAAACGGGCAAGTTGTTCGTTATTTAAAACAAATTGAAGTTGACGAAATTTCTTTGGTTCCATTAGGAGCAAATCCACAGAGTGAAATACAAGAAATTAAAAATATCAAAGGAGAAAAAAATATGGAAAAAGTAAATTTAAAAGAATTAAATGACAAAATTATTGATTCCAATAATGAATTAGAAGAAAAAAAAGAACAATTAGAAAATATGGAATTAAAGAAAAATAATTTATCTAATAAAGAATTACAAGAACAAAAAGAGTTATTAACTGCAATTAAAAAATTAAATGAAGAAATTACAGAAACTCAAAAAATAAGAAATGAATATTTAGAAAAAAATATTAAAAATATTGAAAACGGAAATAGCACAATTTTACAAACATTAAGGGGAACAGAACAAATGGAAATTAAAACTATCTATAATCAAAAAGATATTTTAGATACAAGAGAATATAAAAATGCATGATTAAAAAATATGCAAAGACAACAATTAACACCACAAGAAGCAAAATTTTTACAAGTTGGAACAAATCCAACTGGAAATGAAGATGCGAGTCCGCTTGTACCTACTACAATATGAAAAAACATCTTAAATGAAATTAAATTAACTTCTAATTTAATTAATGAAGTAACTATTTTAGAACACCGAGGAAAATTAGATATTGCGTATGAAAAAGATTCAACAGCAGCTAAATTTGTCACAGAGGGTGAAGAAATAAAAGGAAGTACAGGATCAGATAGTATTAAATTTGATGGTCACATTATTGCCACTTCGCTTGAATTTTCAGAAACTACAAGATTTATGACAATTGAAGATTTTGAAGCTTTTGTAATTAGAGTAATTACAAACAGAATTAAAGAGGGCATTGAACAATCACTTGCTACTGGAACTGGAAAAGGTCAACCAACTGGAATATTATCAGATACAAGCATTAAAAGTGTAAAAATTAAAGAATTAAATTACGATGCTATTATTGAAATGATTAAATCATTAAAATTAGGATATTCAAATGGTGCTAAATTTGTAATGAATAACGAAACATTCTGAACTATTCAAAATATTAAAGATAAAAATGATCGCCCTATTTGAAACCACAATATAAGTTCAGATGGAGTTACTAATAAAATCTTAGGTTATGATGTTGTTTTAACAGACACATATCCTACATTTTCTAAAACAAATAAAAATAATTGCATTTCTTTTGGAAAATTAAACACTTATTATGTAAATTTCCAAGAGCCTTTAACTCTAAGATATTCTGAACATATCGGAATTAAAAAACTTTTACATACTTATGTGGGAGCAGCCATTTTAGATGGGAAAGTTGTTGAAAAAAATGCTTTTGTAAATTTCCAACCTGAGTAATTTAAAAATAAAGGAGGATCAATATGGACTTATTAAATTTTGTTAAATTAAGTTTACGAATTCAGCATAATTTATTTGATGAAGAAATAAAAACTTTAATTCAATCATCAAAAAATATTTTAATAAATTCAGGTCTTCCTTTTAAAATTATTGAGGAAGCAAATGATGAACAAATAAAAAATATTATTTCTATTTATGTTAAGGAAAATTTAGGGCGTGAATTAATTGGAGAAAAATTTTATACTATTCTTAACTATAATATTCAACAATTAATGTATAAATATGCTAATTATCCGCAAACAACGATATATCAATTAGAAAAAGAACTCACAGAATTAAAAAAGAAATTAAAAGATATTAAAAAACTAGAAAAAAATAAAATTGAAAGATAATTTAATTTTATTAAATGATTATGCTTTTCTAATTGATAAAGAAGATGACGAAAATCCATTAAGTCATAAAAAAATAACTAAAAATAAAAAACAAGTATTTTGTGATATTAAATCAATTTATGCTAATGATTTTTACACCGCTAGAATGGCGGGCATAAAATTAGAAATAAAATTACTTATAGATAAATATATGTATGATAATGAAAAATTTATTTTAATTGATTATAAATATCAAAATAATTGACAAGAATATGAAATTATTAGAACTTATGACAGACAAGATGGATTTTTAGAACTATTTTTAAGTTTAAGATAAGGTGTTAAAAATGAAAAAAAGTAATTCAGTAGTTGATATATTTGATTTTGTTGCAGACTCAATCCAACAATATACTTATGATATCCAAGAACAAATAAAAGCAGAAATTAAAAATGTAGGTGAAAAAATATTGGCAGAAATTAAAATTACTTGCCCTATTAGCAATAAACATTTAACAAAAAGAAGACATTTAAAAGATTATTTTGTTTTTAAAATAAAATTAACCAAAGATAAAATAATTGGTGTAATTTATGCCACTAAACAATATCAAATAATCCACTTATTAGAATATGGATATATTAATCATTGAAATAATGAAAAAATTAATCCTCGCCCATTTTTACGAAATGCTTATAATAAGTATATTGATGAATATATTAAAAAAATAGAAACTATTTTAAAATATTAGTTAAGATGATTATTAATAATAAAAGAGAGCAAAATATTAATTTAATTATTGAATTATTAAAAAAACTTTATCCAACTAAAAAGATTAAATATACATTTTTTAATTTTAATGAAGATAATTTCAATAACATTGAAAATAATATAACTTTTTATAGAATTAATGATAATACCTTTTTTTCATCAGATAATATTAATAATTTTATAAGACAAACATTCCAAATTTGCTTTAATTTTAAAAATGAAATTAATTTTAATGAAATTGAAAAACTAGAAAATGAATTAATAAATAAAAAAATAAATTATCAATTAGCACAAGAGTTTTATTTATACGAACAAAATTTATATATTGTAATTTATGAAATATTTTTGTTGCTAAAAAGATAAAAGGAGAAAATACAAATGAATAACAACATTATTGAATTTGGACTAGAAAATGTTCATTATGCAAAATTAAAATACAATCAAACAACAAACAAAACAGAATATGCAATCCCACAAAAAATATTAGGAGCAGTAAATTTAAGTTTAAATGTTAGTGAAAACACTAATACCTTTTATGCTGATAATAAACCATACTATATTTCACATTCTTTTCAAGGCTATAGTGGTAGTTTAACAATAGCAAAACCATCTGATGATTTTGAACAAGAAATTTTAGGAATTGAAAAAGATAAAAATGGAAATTATATTGAAAAATCAACTAGTTTAAAGAGTGAAATTGCTTTGGGGTTTGAAATCAAGGGTGATTTAGAAGAAAAAAGAATTTGGCTTTTAAGAGTTAATTTAAAACGCCCCAACCAAACTCATAATACTCAAACCGAAAATGTAAACCCAGATACTTATACTTTTGAATTAAACGCCTTACCACGAATTGAAGATAATGTTATTAAAATTAAAACAACAAAAAAAGCTAATGAAAATAATTATAATAACTACTTTTCTCAAGTTCCAAAATTAGAAAAAGAAGAAAAAAACGAAAATGAATAGATATTTAGAAAGTTTAAAATTAAAAGTTAATATAAGCACTTATGCATTAATTATTTATGAGGATTTATTTGGTTCATACGGAGAATTGTTAAATAAATTAGAAAAAGACAAATATGAATTTTCATTTATTTTAAAATTATTATTTTCTTTTACAAAAGCAGCTGATGAAAATCAATTTAAAGATTTTAAGGAATTTTGTCAAAAAATTACATTTAAAGAAATTACCGAAAATGTTAATGAAATTAATAACTTAATAATGGAATTTGTAGGTGCTAGTGTTAATGACAAAAATTTACAGGAATACGGCGAATTAACAAAAAAGTAGATTATAAATTTAATAAATTTACTCCTAACTTATTACTATGACTTAGTCATTTAGGGTTTTCAATTATAGACAGCAAATATATTAAATTAAAAACATTAATAGAAATTATAGAAATTTATAATAATCAAAACAAAAGATTAGCAACACAACAAGATATTAATAAATTTTTTTAAAGGAATAGTTAATTATGGCAAAAGAAATTAAAGGAATGAGCATAACTCTTGATAGTAATGTTTTAGAATTAAATAACAATTTTAAAAAAATAGCCGATAACATAAAACTATCAGGATCTAAATTAAAAAATTTTGATAATAATTTAAAATTTAAAAACGGTGATGAAATTGATATTTTAAATGAAAAATTTAATGAATATAAAAATATCATTGATAATATTTCAGAAAAAAAAGAACTTTTAATTGAAAAATATAATCAATTAAATAAAACCATTTTAGAAACACAAGAAGCATTATCAAAAACAAACGATACTGCCGAAAGAGAAAAATTAATACAAAAACAAAATAAATTAAATAAAGAATATGAATATACAAAAATAAATATTGATGCATCTAATCGCAGTTTAAACAACTTTAATGAAAAATTAAAAAATACCGCCCAAGAAATAAAAAATATTCCCTTTAAAAAATTTGAAGAATTTGGAACAAAGTGTCAAGAAATCGGAAAAAAATTAAGCACACATATTACAATACCCATTTTAGCAATCAAAGGAATTTTAACAAAAATAACTGTTGATACCGCCAAATATGCTGGTGAGCTTAAAAAAACATCAAAAGAAATCGGTATCACAGCAGAAAACTTACAAATATTTCGTTATATTGCAAAAAGAACTGGAATTACTAGCGAAGAATTAGAAAAGAGTTTTAAAAAATTACGACAAGGTATTAGTGCTATTTCTTATGGAATATCAAATGAAACAACAGAAGCTTTTAATAAATTAGGAATTAATATTAAAAATAATGAGGGTTCTTTAAAAGATACGGGAACTATTTTTTTAGAATTAAAAAAATCATTAGAACAAATAAGTGATGAAACTGAAAAAAATAATTTAATAATGGATGTTTTTGGTTCTAAGTTAGGAAAAAACCTTATTCCAATGCTTGCCTTATCAGATGAAGAAATTAAAAAAATGACAAGCAACATTAAAGATTTAGGCATTGTTTCAAATGAAAATGTTGAGAAAACAACACTATTAAACAAAAAATGAAATGAATTTAAACATGTTGTTAATATTACAAAAATGAATTTAGCATCCGCCCTATTACCCGTGTTTGAGTCTTTGGTTTCTTTTTTAGAAGTCAGTTTAATACCAATTATTAAAGGAATAACAAATTTTTTTAATATGTTTAATGATACAACCAAAAAAACTATTTTTATTATTTTAGGAATATCAGCAAGTTTGGGAGCTGTTGTTTACACAATTGGAAAAATAATAAATGTTATTAGTTCATTAAAAACACTTTTATTAGGAATGGCAAAGCACCCAATTCTTTATGGTGTTTTAGTTAGTTTGTCTGCCTTAGCTGCTGGCGGGGTATGATTATATAATAAATTTAATAAACCACCACAAAACATTAACCAAGAAAACCAAACTAATAACTATAATAAAATTGAAAATAAAAATGAATTTAAACCAACAATTATTATTGAAGGAGAAAATGATAAAGAACGAGCTGAAAAAATACTCGAATATATAGGGCAATGAAATAATAGAGTATAGGGAGAAAATATGTATAATTTACCATTTAGAACTTTTAAAATTAGTAATAGTAAAGATAATTTAATTAATTTATGTGATTTAGATAATATCATTATTTTATCATTTAATGGATTAAATATTAATTTTGATAATAATTATTTAAACATCGATAATAATTTTATTTTAAATAATTGTAAGCATTCTTTAAATCAAATAAATTTTAAATTATTATTTATAGGCCCAAATCCCTATGGTAAATTTAATGATTTTATTAATAAATTAAATATTAATTTAGATAATAAATCTTCCCCCTTTTTATTATTTTATAGTTTTTGAATAAATGAAAAAACAAAATTGGAATATTATTGTGAAGTAATTATTAAAAGTATCATTAAAACAGAATTAAATAATAATAATGATTTAGAGGTTGATTTTATTTTAGAACAATTAACTAACTGAAAAAAAGAAGAAGATAAATTATTTGAAATTAAACCAAATAAAACAAGCGGAAAAAGATACAATGAACATAATAACAAATATTATTTTAAGTTAAATCGCATTAAATATACCAATCAATATAATGAAAAAATTAAAATTAGTAATAATAGTTATTTAGCATCAGATACTCTAATAACAATCAATGGTCCCACAAAAGACCCATATTTAAAATTAGAAAATATTAATGGTAAAGTAATAAGTGAACTTAAAATTAATGCTGAAATAAATGAAAATGAAAAAATAATAATAGATAGTAGATTAAAAACTCAAAGCATTATAAAAGTTGATTTAAAAACCGAAAAATCATACAACATATATCAATATCAAGATTTTAAATATACTAATTTTATTCAAATTCCACCAGGAAACTATCATATTTTATATTCTTCTAACCTTTCAAAAGACAAACAAGTTGGAAATATTAATATTAAAAAATTTGAAGAATATATTTTAATTTAGAAAAAAGGAGAAATTAAATGGGTGTAGGAAGTTCAACAAAAAGCCACTGAAATGACGAAATAATTGCAATTAGAGAAGATAAAAAAGAAATTATTAATAAATTAAAAAACAATACTTTAAATGTAGAAATTGTAAAACAAATCCAAGAATTAATAAAAGAAATATCAGAATTAACAAAAGAAATTAATGACGAAAAACTTATTTATGATGAAGCTGTAAGATTATATCCTCAACATGCCCAACAATTATTACAAGTGCCTGATTATAAATTAATGATTGATTATCTTGATGAATTATCTAATATTGTGTTTGAAATTAATAAAGCACAACAAGAAGCAGAAGAAAAAGCAAGACAAAAAGCAAGAGATGAATTATTAAAATTAGAAATTAAAAAAGATAAAAATATTTATCAAGGTAATAGAACTAAATTAATTATATTAGGAGTTGATTTTGAAAAAGGATCTTTATTTTATAAAGATAATTGTATTGTTGAAAATTATAAGATATTTTTAGATATTTATACCCCCGCAACTATCAACTTTTAATGCTTATAATTATTATAATCTTAATGTTGAAATTGAAGACATTGTTTGTATTTTGAATAACGAAAATCAATTATATATCGGAATTATTACTCATATTGAAAAAAACAAAGATGAAAATTTATATACCTTTACTACTAAAAATATTGAATCTATTTTTGATTTTAAAATTTACAACATATATAAAAATAAAAGTTGATATATTTTTCTTACTTTAATAAAAATTATTTATAACAATCTTCCCTTTATTAAACTTAATAAAAAAATTAATGATGAAAATAATAATAATCCTAAATTTTTTGAAGAAAATGAAGAAAAAGAATTTAATTGTTATCAATTTATTAACAAAATATTTAAAATAACAAATATATTTTTAAAATTTAATATTGATTTAAAAAATTTTATTTTAAATTGTGATGTTTGCAAAGATGGACAAGAAGATATCAAATTAAATAATTATAAAGTAAAAGATAATATTAAATGTATTACAAATATAGAAATTGAAGAATTAAACCAAAAAAGTATCAACAGAATTGATTTTTACCAAAAAAACAATGCCAATAAATATAAAAAAGCAAATTTATTAAAAAATAATACAATTTCTTATGATATTAATAAAAATAATTTACTTGCTAATTTAATTAAAAATAAAATATATGAATTAGAAGAAAAAGACTTTACCATAGAAAATATTAAAACTATTAGCAATCAAGAATTTAAGTTAAGTGAATACTCACATCTCATAAAATTTGATATCACAAAAGATAACAATATTTTAAATTTAAACAATTTGCAACTAAGAGATAAATTTACCTTATTATTTAACAATAAAGAATATAACAGCATTTTATCTGGAATAATTTTAGAAAGCAATAAAAACACAATTACCCTAATATTTGGCCAAGTAAGGCTATGGAAGTAAGTTTTAATATTTATTAACCAATATGCCCCTTAAAACGCGTAATAAAGGTATTTGCATTTAGTTATATTTTTATATAATTAATATGTAAGTCCTAATTAATTACGGTTTTCGGGTATCCGAATGACCTAACTGTATTCTAAATGCAGGTAATCTTAGGCAACGAAAGGTAGAATAAGTTCCTATTTTAAATAATAGGCCTCTATATGGATATCCAAAATAGGTGGGCCGTATGGACTTGTCCGCTATCGGTAAGAGCATTGTTTGTTTCCCCACCTAAAAAAAGAAATAATTGGCCAGAGTTTAGTCGGTAAATACTTCTAGAAAAAAAGTTGCTGGTGTGTTCTTAGAGAGCAGGCAAGCTGCCCGACAAAAAAAGAGGTTTAATTATTTCTTTTTTATTATATAATTTAATTAAGTTAGGGGAGATAATTATGAAATGCAAAGGAATTAAAATTGAAGATTTTTTATATTTACTATTAGATGAAAACTATAAAATTCAAAAAAAATTAGAAATTAATAATGAAGAAATTTTTGGAATGACAAATTTGCAAATACAAAAATTAATGTATTTTATAGAAGGTTTATTTATGGCTAAATTTAATAAAAAAATAATAAAAGAAAAATATAAAGCATGAACATATGGCCCAGTTTTAGAAGAATTGTATTTTTTACTAAGAAAAAATGGAAAATCATACATAGAAAAAGATAATCTTGAAAATTTTAACGAAATAAAAATACACGAAATTGAAAAAAAATTTACCAATGAAGAATTAGAATTTATTGAAAGAGTTTTTATATATTTTAGTAAATATAGTGCTTTTGAATTAGTTTCTTTATCACATATAGAAGGTCCATGAAAAGAAACAAAAAATAATGAAGAAATTAATAATGATAAAATGTTATATTATTTTCAAGAAAAATTAAACCAAATTGAACAATTAATTTAATATAAAATTAAATAATATGAATTTAGATAAGTTAGATAAAAAAATATTTTTCAATTTTGCATATATAAATAAAACTAAAAAAATAAATAATGATTTTCTAAATGAAATTAAAAAAATTTGTAATTATTCTTTACGAAATTTAATACAAGGTTCAAGACAATCTTGTGGTTATTCAAATATTGAAACAAATAAATCACGCCTTCCCCCAAAAATTCCTTTAGAATTAGTAAATTATGTAAAATCACATTTTAATAAAGATATTGAACAAGATATTAAAAAATATGATTATTTAAGAGTTGGAGATAAGGAAAGAATTTATGGTGTTTTAGTTAATAATATTTTCTTTGCAATAATTTTTGATCCTGATAAATATTATCAAAATAACAATTAATTTAATTTAAAAATATAATAAATATGGTATGATGATGGCGATAAGGGGTTGATTAAATATGTCAAAAATTATGAAAAAAAAGATTATAAATTATTGGAATCTAAATTTAATGAATGAGAACAAGATATTTATAATCATAAAGAATTAATTAAAAGTTTAAAAGCATTAGCAAATACATAATTAAAAAAGAGATTTAATTATCTCTTTTTTTATTGTATAATTTACTAGTAAATAAAAAGTGGTGATTAAGATGAAGGAAAGTATGCTATCAAAATATTTAAAAATATCTTCAATAGAAGCAAACAAAATAGAAATGGCAATATTATACTTATTATATAAATGCAAAAAAAATTTATTTTTAAAACATATATATATAAATTTATTGCCCTTTTAGAAATAGAGGCAGCAAAAAGATATGCAAATCATTTCTTTAAAATGGATTTTGTAGCATGAGAAATGGGCCCCGTTCCTATTAGTTTTTTAAATTATGTAGAAAAATATAAAGGAAAATTTTTATATTTTAAATATTTAACAGAAGAAGAAACAAAAATTAAGTTTTATTTAGAAGATAAAAAAAATAATTATAAAGAATTTAGTTGAGATTATTTTTCAGAAGAAGAAACAAAAATATTAAAATATATAACTACTATTTTTATTGAATATTTAGGCTTTCAAAAAACAAATGATGTTATTGAATATACTCATTATTCAAAATCTTGGCAAGATGCTTGAAAAAAAGCAGTAAAAGAAAGAAAAAAACATATGATTTAGATTTTTCGTTAGATATAAACACCGATGAATTAGATGAATCAGAAAAAGATGAAATAATTAAATTATATAAGGAATTTAAATATGGTAATTAATACTAAAAATTGTTCATATGTTATTGATAATTCTGATACCACAGTATTTATTAGCGGAAACCCTAAAAAATCTTATTTGTTTCCTTTATTAATTACAGAAGAAAAAGAAATACTTTTTATTAGAATGACAACTAAACTTCCTAAAAGTGAGGAAAAAAAATATTGAAAATTTAAATTGAAATGAAATAGAAAAATTAAAAAAGACTACTTATATTAGATTTGATAAAAATAAAAGCGACATTCACAGTAAATTTGAAAATAAAATAAAAAAATATGAGTATATTTATGATGAAAAATTAGAACAATATAGAGAAGAAATTTTAAGAAAAGCACTTAAATGTTCTTATATTCAACCAATATATTATAAATATATAAATGAAGAATTAGAAAAAATTAAAAAATAAAACAAAAAACTGATTTAATTGTAATTTTAATTCTTGTATATTTGACAAATAATTTTAATGACGGTATCATCACCACAAATAAGTTATGTTTCTAGTTGTAAGAAAAGTCTATGGTCTTTATGGCCTATGGTGTTCTATTGCTTTTAATCGTAAACCAAAAGGAATTTTACTTATTTTGACCTTTGAATTAACTATTGAATGAAAACTAGATATAATAGTTATTAAACAATACAAAATTATAGATGAGCCATATGGACTTGTCCGCTATTGGTAAGAGCGTAGTCGCTTCCTCATCTAAAAAAAGAGATTTTAATATCTCTTTTTTTATTTATAGTATCGCACAGACTATTGACTGGCAAGGTTTCTTTTCTTTATTTAAACTTGCAAGTAGAACCTAGAATAACTCGCAACATCACTTGCTATTTAATTGTAGCATGTTTTTATAAAATTAAAGGAAAAATAAAAAAATATGGTATTATATACACAAATTTTCATTTATTATATATTTGACAAATATTTTTAATGACGGTATCATCACGATAATAAGT
Organism: Spiroplasma citri; assembly: GCF_001886855.1. Taxonomy (NCBI): domain Bacteria; kingdom Bacillati; phylum Mycoplasmatota; class Mollicutes; order Entomoplasmatales; family Spiroplasmataceae; genus Spiroplasma; species Spiroplasma citri. Next base: position 584,386 of record NZ_CP013197.1, on the reverse strand, counting down.
AATGATTATTACTTATTGAAAATAAAACAATAGTAATTATAATTATTAAAATTAAAAAAATTTGTATTTATTCAGTCGTATTATAGTAAATAAATAACCTTGAACTTGTCTATTTTGTTGATCTTTACTCATCAAGCACAAGAGAGGAGCAGACACACAACAGTAATAAGACTGTTCACATAATATTTAAGGAATTTGCTACGACTGAATAAATACAAATTTGTATGTATTATAACATAAACTATTTTAAAGACAATATAAATTGTCTTTTTTTATTTGACAAATATTTTTAATGACGGTATCATCACGACGACAATAAATGATGGGGTTAATTATTATTGTTAAGGCTGGTGATTTTTTATGTTAGATAATAATGAAAATAATAAGGTAGTTAAATTATGGCAATAGTTTTAAAAACATTTCCTAATTGTAATGTAGAAGCATGTGATGATGGAATTATTCAAGATTTTTTTGTTAGTTTTTTTGTTAAAGATAAAAATATTATTTTTTTAAACGAAGAAAAAAAATTAATAAAAAGACACCTTGGAAATAAAGTTGTTTTTAATCATACATATATATTAATTTATGGGCGAATTATTGAAATTGAAGAAGATACAGAATATGAATTACAAGCAACCAATAGAAATTCAATTAAAAAAATTATTTTTAATATTAATTTAATAACAAAAAAGAATGAAATTAAAACACTAACAAACGAATTATTAAATGAAAGTAATTTATCATGAGAAGATATTAAAAACGAAGAATGAAGCTATGATATTGAATTATTTACTTATCAATTACAAAATAACACAATTTACAATATAAAAGAAAATCAAAAATATTGAGAAGACTTAAAACCACACACAAAACTAAACAACGATCTAAACAATAATTTTAACAACTTTGAAGAAACAATGAATAAAAACATGATTGCTAATAACGCATTACATAGTGAATGAGATAAAACATCTAACAAATTAGAAAAAAAATATTTATAAAAGAGAGGTAAAAAATGGCATTTAGATTTATAACATTTGACAATACAGAAGATTATTTAACAGACCGCGACCAAGCAATATACTATGATTTTTTGTTAAGAAACCAAACAATCCCCTACTATGCTAATAAAGAATTAAGCAATAAAAACGCTATAAACTTATTAGGCAATAGCGATAATTATAACGAAGAAATGTTAAAACTATGTGATAACAATTCAACTGGTTTTTTATTTTACGGATTTGGCGAACAAGAAAAATTAGAAGCAGAATTCAAATATGAAGACAACGGAATTCAAGTAAAAATAAAAACAAAAAAAGGAAACAAAGAAATACCATTTTTTTATTTAAGCATTTGCGGAAGAATGATTAAAGTAGAAAACAACACCACAAACGATATCAACGACTTAATTCCCTATGCAAAAAACCAAGCAGAAACAACAACAACAATATTTTTAACAATTAAAATAGATATGTCAAAAGCACCATTAGTATATCCAATCCCCGATATAGACAACCCAGATGAAAACTACCAATATATTAATAAAAATTTTATTGAAAGTTTAGAAGAAAACAAAAGCGAACAAATTGAAAAATTAACAGAATTATTAGAACAATGCCCCATTAACACTAAAATTGACGAAGTTGAACCAAGCGGAATTAACAATAAATTCTATTTTGAAAAAACCAAGGAAGAAGAAAACAAACCATGAAAAAATATTAAAAGTGCCATGACTTGAAACGATAATTCAAAAACAATAGCAACCGCCATAATCGATAACATTAATCAAGTAAATGATTTTAAATACCAAGCAATTTATCAAAATAAATGTGCCAGCGAATATTTTGTATGAACAGACAAAGGAAGATTAACCCAAGATAACTTAAACACAAGACATAAAGACGGAATTTATGAATTCCCTATTCTTAGTTTTAATTTACCCCTAAAAGGAGAAAAAATAAAATCCTTTAATTGAGAATATACCGCACGAGTTCCCATTCGTTTTCAATCAATCAAAAACCCCAACAATTTTATTAATTTTTGCGAATATGCCCGAGAAAAAATAGAAGAACACAATAAAAAATGAAATAAAGAAATGGAAAAAATGAATCAAAAAACAGCACAACTAGACAAAAGAATTAGAGAAATGCCCTACAAAATAGAAAGCAGTGCCAAATATGTCAAAAGCAGATTAAAAGAAATGACACCACAAGAAAAACCATTTAATACGGTTGATAATAAATATTATTATGTAGTATGGCGTAGTGTTAAAAATGATGATTGAAAAATTATTAAATTTAACAATAATGAAAAAATTAAAAGATGACATCCAAAAACTTTGGATGTACAAAATAATATTAAACTTTGCTTAACTAACTATGCAGAAATTCCAATTGATATTGATTTATCGATTGATGCAAGCACAATTAATCTTTGAAAAAGTGATAATGGAACTTATTTTAAAGCAGTTTATCGTTGAAATGGTGGCGAAGAATGATCACCAATATTAACATATGATGGTGGGATGATTAAATTTTGGGTATGAAAAGATTTTAAAACATGAGAAAAAGCACAGCGTGGTATTGTGACAACGGCCGCTATTGGTTTAAGAGCATTTGGAAGTTGAGAACCATTAATTTGATAATAAGGAGAATAAAAAATGAGTGAAACTATTTTAGAAATTATTGTTTTGGTTATATCACTTTTTACTGGTGGGACAACTGGCATAACAGCAACTATTTTGAGTAAAAAACAACAAAAAATTAGAGATGAAAATAAAGAATTAAAAGAAAAAATAAACGATATTAAAATTGAAATTAATAATATTAATACGAAATTAGATGTTATTACAATCATAAATAACAAACTTGCTAATAACAACAAAATAAATATCAGACAAAAAAACAAGGATGGTAATAAAAATGAAAAAGAAAAAGACTAAGTTATTTTTTCTACGATTAGCATATTGAATAGTTCACGGTTTAACATTGGGATTGCCAATTTTATTCACTGAAATTAATAAACTAATGCTAAAATTAAAAGAAAAAATTAATAATGAATGTATTTTGCTAGGTGAAAATAAAGAAGATAATATTAATGACATAATTAAAAAAGATGATGAAAAAGAAAATTAAATAAATTAAAAAAGCAATTTTTACTAAATTGTTTTTTTATTCGCCATTAACTTTTACATTACCATCATTATTAACAACTAAATCAGGTAAATTTTCTTCTCCGCCATTTCAACGATAAACTGCTTTAAAATAAGTTCCATTATCACTTTTTCAAAGATTAATTGTGCTTGCATCAATCGATAAATCAATATCAATTGGAATTTCTGCATAGTTAGTTAAGCAAAGTTTAATATTATTTTGTACATCCAAAGTTTTTGGATGTCATCTTTTAATTTTTTCATTATTGTTAAATTTAATAATTTTTCAATCATCATTTTTATCACCACCCCATACTACATAATAATATTTATTATCAACTGTATTAAATGGCTTTTCTTGTGGTGCTATTCATTCTAATTTTTCTTTTATTTCTTTGCAATTTGTACATATTTGGTTTTCTTGTTTTAGTTGTTGTAATTCATCTTCGTTATATTGTGGTATATTATTACAAGCAACTAGACTTGTTGTGCTTGTACCTAGTAATGTAATTGCTCCTAAAAAACTTAATCTTTTTTTCATAAAAAGTCAGTCCTTTCTTAATATTTTATTTATATAAAAATTATATAATGAATATAAATATATACAAAGAATAATGATAAAAATTTATTTTTTTGATAATATGTTATCAAAAGAAAAAAAGAACAAGTGGAGGAAAAAGTGGAAAAAGAATCTAAAATTGAATTTGAAACTGAATTTGAAAAAATTGCAGCAGAAATAAGATCTTCTTTTGAATATTTTTTAAAATATAATCCAAAAAGTGAAGAACAAATAAAAAAAGAAAATGAATTTTTTAAAGAAATATTTTGAGAAAAATATAATAAACATGTTAACGATGAAAAATGTCAATTTACTGGTGCAAGAGGGTTGTGTTATAGAAAAGCAAAAAAAGGATATGAATGTATTGTATGTAATAGCCCATGTTGCTACATTTGTTATAAAAATTATTATAATTGTAAAGAATGTCTTTTTTGTTTTAGTGATGATGATTCTGATTTTAAATATTATTTAAAAATTTATTTTAACGAAAATTATTATAAGCAAGATTAAAAATCTTGTTTTTTTATTTTAAATTAAGATATAATATTTTTGTTATCAAAAAAGTATCAAAATTGTATTAAATAATATTAAAAAAATTAAATATTTGAAAAACAAGTTAAAAATAACTTGCTTTTTTTAGGTGTTTATTTTAATGTGTGTGATGATTTATTTTTAAATCAGGAAAGGAAACAACTTTAAAATGGATATTAATAGTATTATTAATGGAAAAAACTTTTTTAATGAAATATATAACGATTTAGAAAAATATGCTATTAGAGAAATTGCATATAGATTAGAAAAATGAGATGATTTTATTTTTCAAAATTATCAAGAAGATGATAATTTTAAAGATTTTAGAGTAAAAGAAATTAGAACAAAAACATTAATTACTTTAAAGGGGAAAATAAAATTTAAAAGAAGAAGATATTGTTGAACTAATCCAAAGACGGGAAAAACAGAGTATGTTTTTATTTTAGATATAATTTTAGGAATTAAAAAATGACAAAGAATGGGAAATGATGTCAAAGAAAGAATATTGTCATTTTTGAGTAAAGATAAAAAATATTGCGACATTTCTGGTACATTAGAAAAAGCAGGAATCAGTTTAATGTCAATTTCAAATACTATAAAAAATGCAACAACAAACGACAAATATTATATTAATAAAACAAATATTAAAATAAATGTCCCTCATACTTTATATATTCAAATTGATGGTACTTATATAAAAATGTGGAACCAAAATGAAAAAATAAAAAAACACATCCTATTGTCTACCGTTCATACTGGCTATGATCAAATAAAATCAACTGAAAAAAGACCAGTAATTGCAAATAAGTTGGGCGTTTATGAAATGGATAATATTCCAAATTATATTACTAAAAAAACAAAATTAAGACCTTTTGTTGTTAAATTAATACTTTTAATTATAAATATTTTGTTTATAAAATTTTAAAAAGTTTTTCTTGGTTAATTTGTTAGGATTATATCCTTCCTTTGCTCATTTTAATACTGAATGGTCTTTATAAAAGTATTCAGTCTGATGGAAAATATTATGCATTATGCCACTAATATTATTAAATCTATTAACTCAATAAAACATAATTTTTTTCTCTTTTACTTTTTGTTCAATCAATGAACGAAATACAGAAACCAAAGGCAAATCTAGATAACTACTAAATTCTGTGATAATAATTTTATAATCTAGTTTTTTCAAAATATTATCAATAAAAATAGAAAAATATTCTGCAAGTTGTTTTATAATATTACGTAAAATATCAATATTATTACCAATAACTACGTTTTTATTAATGTTATCCTGCACTGGTGATAATTCTTTAAAGCGCACTTCATAAGCAATATTAACCTGGACTCTAATCCCTAATACTGCTTGGGGAGTATCTTCTAATAGTTTTGTTATGTTCTCAAAATTAATATTATACAAAGTAAATGAAATATCATTTTCTCCTAAGAACAATGACATTGTATCAACATAATAATTTGAATATCGATCTTGTAAATCTTGATTCAAATTATTAAACTCTGCTTTAAAACCAACAAGCAAATGATGTAAAAAACGATATTTACTAATTGCTGTGCTCGTTAAAGTTAATAAACCATCATTTTTTGTTTTTTAACTCTGCGACTAGTTCTTCAAATGATGATATTTGCTCTGGATATTCCTTAAATAATATCAATCATTGTTTTTGTTTGTCATCATGTTGATAAAGTTTGCTTTGCTTACTTTTTTATTTGATTTAAAATTCCAAGATCTTGATGACCTTCCATTTCATCCTCTTCAGGCTCATGTTTTGCTCGCACTGTACAACTAACAACACCCAAACTACTACCGAAACCTAAAACAAAAACACTAAAAAGTGTTAATAACCGTTTCATCTAATTGCCATCTTCTTTTTGTAAGACACTTTTAATTATACTTATTTTTAAAAAAAGCACCTTAGTGTTTTTAACAACCAAGTTGCTTAATATAAATATTTTTAAAAATAATTTGTCTTAACTATTTTCTTTAAAAGCAATGACTTCTATTCCTATTAAAGCTGCTTTTGGTAAATCTTTAACAGCAAAAGTACTACGTGCCGGTTTATGCTCTTTAAAAAAGGATTCATAAATTTCATTAACAACAACAAAATCATTAATATCACTTAATAAAATTGTTGTTTTAATAACATTATCCTTAGTATACTTTGCAACGGTTAAAATAGCATTAATATTTGCTAATACTTGTCTTGTTTGATCACTAATATTATCAACTAAAAGCATTGTTGTAGGATTTAATCCTAATTGTCCAGAAATATACAAAAACCCATTTGCAAGTTTAATCGCTTGGGAATATGGACCTACGGCTTGTGGTGCTTGAACAGTATGAATTAATTCCATTATGGTGTAATTGAATTAATAAATTCTTGTGCCATTACCGTATATCCTGCTTTTTCCAAATCAACAACAATCTTTGTTAATTCAATCCTCATGTTAATATCAATTACTAAGCGAATAATTTCACGATTAATTTCAAGACTATTTTCTAATTGTGAATCAAAAATTTGATAAATTTGAACACCATGCGAATCAACAATATTAGTAATTTTACTAATATGTCCTTTCCCTTAATGGGGCATCAATTTTTAAAATAATTCGACGACGTTGGTTAATTAAAGCACGGTTATTAATATTTAAAAATGTTGTTACATCAATATTACCCCCTGATAAAACACAGGCAATTTTCTTATTTTTAACATTTAATTTATTAAATAATACTGCAGCGGTTGTTACATCACCAGCACCTTCAGCAACAATTTTACAATTTTCAAATAAAAATAAAATTGTTTCTGCAATTTCTGCTTATGAAACCAAAATAACATCATCAACATATTTATTTAAAATTTTAAAAGTAATATCCCCACATTGTTTAACAGCAATTCCATCAGCAATTGATAATTTACCTTGAACAGAAAATGGTTTATTCATTTTTTGTGCTTCATAATAACTTGGAACATTCTGTGTTTGTACTCCAATTAATTTGCACTTTTGATTAACTGCTTTAATATACGTGGCAATTCCGGATAAAATCCCCCCCCGCCCGCCAATTGGAACAAGAACATAATCAAGATCTTGTAATTCTTCAAAAATTTCAATGCCAATTGTACCTTGGCCACTAATAACATCAATGTCATTAAATGCATGAACAAAAAATTTATATTCTGCTTTAGCAATTTCTAAGGCTTTTTTATTGGCATCATCAAAGAAATCACCATGTAAAATTACTTCAACACCATAATTTCTTGTTGCATTAATTTTACTAATTGGTGCTTTTTGAGTCATCACAATTGTTGCTGGTACTTTTAATAAATTAGCTGCAAAACTAATCCTCTTTGAATGATTCCCAGCACTCGCTGCTACTACTCCTTTTGCAATTATTTCTGGTTTAAGTTCCATCATTTTTGCTAACGCCCCACTTAGTTTAAATGAACCAGCCCGTTATAAATTTTCTAATTTTACATATACTTTATTGCCAGTAATTTGACTTAATTTTGTTGCAAAGATCAATGGTGTTTTAATAATATGATTTTTAATTTTTTTATATGTACTTTTAATTTTTTCTTTTGAAATATCAAATTCCATACAATTTGCTCCTTTTTTAAAATAATTTGAACCTAGTTTAATTATAATAAAAAAAATACTTTAATGGACATTAAAATATTTTTAAAACATATCTTCTTTAATTTTGTTGCATAATCCTACTTAAAACTTATTCTAATTGATTAACCTTGTTGCTGTTTCTTCAACTGTTTCTTTCGTAATTTACGATTAGTGGTCATATTGGGAGGTAACGTAATATTTAATTTTTGTAATAAAAAATCAAATGAAAATTCAACTTCACTAATTTTAGCAATCTTAATCCGTTTTTTTAATGCATATTGAGTGACATAATATAAATGTAATGGTGAATTTAAAACAAAATTTAACGAATTATTTGCTCGATCATATCAATTTGGTATTCGGTTTAAATTAAAATAACGAATCATTGCTTGGGGATTATTAGTCACCAAATAATAACTATTTTTAATATTAAAAGCAGCTAATTGTCCCGTATAAATTTGTGTTCCATTCATTACCATTGTAAATTCATCAATATAATCCTTAATTTCATCTAGTAAATGGGATGAAAAAAAGACAGTTTTACCACGTAGTGTTAATTGCTTTAAGTAAAAAATAATTTTTTTTCGATTATTAATATCTAATCCTGCTTCTGGTTCATCTAAAATTAAGATTTCAGGGTCATGAATAATACCCTGAATAATCATTACTCTTTTTTTCATTCCTGATGAAAATGAATTAACATCTTTATCACGGTGTTCTCAAATTTCTAATGATTTCATTAAGTATTCAATTCGGTCTCGAAGATATCTCCCCCGCAAACCATTTGTTTTTCCTAAATACTTTAAAAAATTATAAGAACTAATGTTTTCAGGAAAAGTAACAAACTCAGGAACATAACCAATCATTTTTTTCATACTAATTTTTGTTGCTTTTTTCCCAAAAATTGTAATATCACCCTTAAAACCTTTTAAACCACCAATTAAAGATTTAATAAAAACTGTTTTTCCGCTCCCAGAAGCACCTAAAATGGCGTGTAATTTTCCACGACTAGCATTAAAATTAAACGGACCAACAATACTATTTTTAAACTTTTTACTAAAATTACGCGAAGCAATCGCAACATCGCTAAGTACTAATGCATTATTATTCATGATTTAACATCTCCTTCTTCCTGCCTTAAGTAATATTTTTGCGACGTAAAATTAAATAAGCATTAACTAAAAACAAACCAGATATTCCTAAATAAATATATAACAATAAATTAATATTTAAGAATGGAAGCACAACAAGGTCAACCTTTTTATCTTGTTTTAATGATATTGGGAAATCTTGATAACTCATTAAATAATTATTTTGAACATTAAAATTAATGTTGCTTCGTTGAAGTGGTTCAAATCAAAATGGAACATATGATAAAGAACTTGTTCAAATTTGATTTCAATGTTCAATAATATTAATTTTAGAAATTAATTCATATGTTTGCATTAAATCATCATATTTTTGTCATTCTGTATTTATTTTAAGTGGCACAGCTTCAAGTAATTTATAATCCATTATTTTTTTTAAAATATTAATTTCAATTTCTCTTAAAACATAAAGTGTTTTAATTTCAAAACCATCCTCAATTCTATCTTCAGCTCCAAAATAATTAAGAATTCAATCTTGAAAGTCAGGACCATTATCATATTCGGAATCAGCTGGTGAAATTCCAGTCAGAGCAAATTCGGCGCGAAAAACATTTACTGGATTAAATCCATTTGGTTCTGACAATTTTTGGTTTTCGGTTCCTACCTTCCCATCAGATGATATTAAACTATAATAGGATTTATCTAAATCAAAGTAAAATAACGAATTTCCATTTAAATCATTTGTTCTAAGATACAACTCTCATGATTTTGCACTTTTTTCAATAAAGTTAATACAGTCAAGTAATTCTTGATGAATTTCATTATTTGGTTCTAATTCTCCTGGTGATTTAAAAAAGAAATTTGTTGCAAAATTCAATTTCATTTTAAGATTACTTCCGCCAACTTTATTAATAATCTCAAAAATGGTTTCATCCTTATTATCATATTTATATTTTGTTATTTTATCTCACTTATTAAGTTGTTCAATTGTATAACTTTCTTCTTTCGGTTTTGTTAAACCTAATGATTGATAAAATTCTAATCGTTTAATTCGTAAACTAGGATCACTTGTAATATTTTCATAGTCGCGCGTTTTAAAAACTTTATCTAAATCATCGTAATCTCACGAATTATAAAAATCTCAAATTTTACTAGTCAAATTATTATATTTAATTAATTTTTTTTCTAAATTTCTTTTAAAATTAATTGTACTTTTAATAATAAGAACGGGATAATTTTGTTTAGTCATACTAGTTTCTATAAATGACAAATCAATTGTATTCGCTAAACTCATAATTAACGAATATGGCATCCCCCCAACTAAAAATAAACTACAGAAAATAACAACAATTAACAAAACTACTTGCGAATTTAAAAAAGTTACAGCAAATAAAATACCACTTGATGCAAAAAAAGACAATGCTAAAGAATACAAAAGTAATTTTAATAATAAATTTTGATAAACTTCTAAATATTCTGAATTATTATTAATTAAATAGCCAATATAACCAATTCCTAACGCAAACAAAATAATTGCTCCTAAGAAAAAGATAATCAAAATTCAAAGTGAAATTAATTTTAAGAAAAATAAAGTAAAACGAGAATATGGTTTGGAAATTAAGAGCAAATATGTACCATCTTCAAATTCTCGACCAAAAATTTTAATGATGACTAACAAAACAAACAATAATAATAAAATATTATTAAAAATAAAAACTCCATATTGAAAATTTTTTAAAAAATCGTAAATATTTGTTGAAGATAAAAAAAGAGTAATTGCAAGTGCAGCAAATAAAACAAGTGACAACAACACTAAAACTCAAACTGCCATTGAACGGCGGATTTTAAAAATTGAAAATGATATTATTGAATATCATGAATTTGATTTACCTTTTCTAAGCATTCTATTCTCCATCTATTTTTTAAATTACTTAATTTATGCTTGTCAATTTTATAGCAGATATTGATTGTATAAATTATTTAAGGGTATTTAATATATTTTAAGAAATTATGGGATAAATAATCCACCTACTTAATTTAAAGATACCATGTTTAATTTTATTGTCAACAAATTTTTATATTTTTTTAAATTTAATCACAACAAAAAATTCATTTTTATTAAAATTATTTAACTTAAAAATAAAATTAATAAAGATGTAAGTTTTGTTGTTCAGTTTTATTAAAATTATTATATAAAATACTATTATTTTCTGGTGGTTTTTCTGATTGTTTAAAATCCTTAATATTATTTCTTAATTTTAGCATACTAGTATTCAATTTATTTTTAACAGTTTTTTCGCTATAAATTCCTTTTTTAGAAAATATCCCCTTACCATAACGGGAAACATCGCCCTCCATATGACAACCAATATTATTTCATAATGTTTGATTTTTAATGCCACCCTCGTTATTTTTAATTAAATTAATTGTTTCTCTTAAAAACTTTTTAGAACTAGGAATAAATGACTTACTTTCTTTTAAACATTGTAATAATTCATAATATTTTCCATTATAAAAATAATCAACAACTTGTTTAAAAGTTTCTTCATTTTCTTTAATTATTCTTCGGTGGGGTAATAAATCCTTAAATCTTTTTACTAAATGAAATTTGTCTATTGTATAATGAACTTTGTTATTAGGAAAACGATTTGCAATATCTTTTTTAACCCCTTTAATTCAATTTGCTCCATCACCTAAAATCATAATTTCAGTATCATCTTGAATATTATAATTACTTACTATCAAAAGTATTAATTTAACAACAAAACGGTTTAATTTTGTTTTTTTAGAAATATAAATTGGAATATTATCTATTTCGTAAACACCTAACTTATTTGCAATTACATGTCTTTTTTCGGTTGTTTTTTCTTGATCATAACCAGTATGAACAGTAGATAATAAGGTGTGTTTTTTAACCTTTTTTCTATCGTATTCTATTTTAAGAAAAGTTCCATCAATTTGAATATATAAAGTATGCGGAACTTTTATTTTAATAGTGGTATTATTAATATAATATTTTTCGTTTGTTGTTGCGTTTTTTATTGTATTTGAAATTGTCATTAAACTAATTTTTGCTTGTTCTAAGGCATCTAAAATATCGCGGTATTTTTTATCATCACTTAAAAACAATAAAATTCTTTCTTTGACGTCATTCCCCAGTCTTTGTCATTTTTTAATTTTTAAAACTTCATCTAAAATAAAAATATATTCTTCTTTTCCTGTTATTGGATTAATTTTATAATATCGTCGTCTGCGAAATGTTATTTTACCTTTTAAAGTAATTAATGTTTTTGTTCTTATTTCTTTTACTCGATAATGTTTAAATTTATCATATTTTTGATAATTTTGAAAAATAAGATCATCTAAATTTTCTAACCTAGATGCAATTTCTCCAACAACATATCTACTCAAATCTTCATATGTTTTATTAAAAAAGTTGTCACCATTAATAATATTATTAATATCCATTTTAAAGTTGTTTCCTTTCCTGATTTAAAAATAAATCATCACACACATTAAAATAAGCACCTAAAAAAAGCAAGTTATTTTTAACTTGTTTTTCAAATATTTAATTTTTTTAATATTATTTAATACAATTTTGATACTTTTTTGATAACAAATGTATTATATCTTAATTTAAAATAAAAAAACAAGATTTTTAATCTTGCTTAATTATTATTTTTTTGTTTATTTTGTAAATTCATTAATGTTTGATAAAATTTTTTAACAACTTTAAAATCTAAATAAAAATCATCTTCTTTGTCTTGTTCCTTATATGTTTCTATATTTTCTTTTAAATCATTAGTTATTTTTCCTTTTTCATCAAAATTAACAAATATATATTCATGATAAAAACTTCCCTCAGGAGTTATTTTAAATTCAATACCTGAAACATTATCATTTTTATCAAGATAAACAGTAAGAATTTGTATTCAAATATCTTGCTTAATTTCTTTGATTTCTTCAAAAAGTTCTAATATGTTGTGGTTTCAATTAATATCTTTAAAAAAACCACTTTTTTCGTCTTCTTCGTTATCATTTTCTTCATTATCATCATCTTTGTATATATTAAATTCATCCATAAAATGTTCTGATTCGGGTTCAAAAATTGCTTGTGGTGCCATATATATAATTAACTTCCTTTCTTAAAATTAAAATTTTTGTTTGATACTGTTAATATATTATCAAAATAAATATTATTTTTGAATATTTATATTTTAATTATATTTTCAATAAATAATCATTAAATTTGCATAATTCATTATATAATTTTTATATAAATAAAATATCAAGAAAGGAGTGGGTTTTTATGAAAAAATGATTAAGTTTTTTAGGAGCAATTACATTATTAGGAACAAGCACAACAAGTCTAGTTGCTTGTAATACACCACAATATAACGAAGAAGAATTACAACAACTAAAACAAGAAAACCAAATATACACAAATTGCCAAGAAATAAAAGAAAACTTAGAATGAATTTGTCCTCAAGAAAAACCTTTTAATCAAGTTGATAATAAATGATATTATGTTGTATGAAAAAAAGATAAATGAGAAATAAATAAAATTTTTAGAAATTATAATATTAATGTAAACCAAGAATATATTATATACAAAGATAATAACTATGAATTAAAGTTTTTCAGAGGTATTAACAAAATAAATAAAATACAAGACACATCTTTAATCTATAATTCTAATAATCCTTTTGGCTTTGCACAATGAGGTGAAAGAAATTCTGATTATATAAATTATATTAAATCAGTTTATCGTTGAAATTTAGATAAAGAAAAACCTGATTTAGTAGTTGATATTGATGGTAATGTAAAAGTTAATGGTGAATAAAAAAAGCAATTTTTACTAAATTGCTTTTTTTAATGTATTTAATTTTCTTTTTCATCATCTTTTTTAATTATTTTGTTGATATTATCTTGTTTATTTTCATCTAACAAAATACATTCATTATTAATTTTTTCTTTTAGTTTTAGCATTAGTTTATTAATTTCAGTGAATAAAATTGGCAACCCCAATGTTAAACCGTGAACTATTCAATATGCTAATCGTAAAAAAAATAACTTAGTTTTTTTCTTTTTCATTTTTATTACCATCCTTATTTTTTTGTCTGATATTTATTTTGTTGTTATTAGCAAGTTTGTTATTTATGATCGTAATAACATCTAATTTTGTATTAATATTATTAATTTCAATTTTAATATCATTTATTTTTTCTTTTAATTCTTTGTTTTCATCTCTGATTTTTTGCTGTTTTTTACTCAAAATAGTTGCAGTTATACCGGTTGTTCCACCAGTAAAAAGTGATATAACCAAAACAATAATTTCTAAAATAGTCTCATTCATTTTTTATTCTCCTTATTATTAAATTAATATTTATCAATTAGTACTCAATATCCAAATGCTCGCAAACCAATAGCAGCCGTTGTTACAATACCACGCTGTGCTTTTTCTCATGTTTTAAAATCTTTTCATACCCAAAACTTAATCATATCCCTTTCATCATCATATGCTAATATTGGTGATCATTCTTCCCCACCATCTCAACGATAAACTGATTTAATATAATTTATATAATCAGAATTTCTTTCACCTCATTGTGCAAAGCCAAAAGGATTATTAGAATTATAGATTAAAGATGTGTCTTGTATTTTATTTATTTTGTTAATACCTCTGAAAAACTTTAATTCATAGTTATTATCTTTGTATATAATATATTCTTGGTTTACATTAATATTATAATTTCTAAAAATTTTATTTATTTCTCATTTATCTTTTTTTCATACAACATAATATCATTTATTATCAACTTGATTAAAAGGTTTTTCGTCTGGTGCTATTTCTTTTAATCTGCTTTTCACATATTTGACGCTGCTTTCTATTTTGTAGGGCATTTCTCTAATTCTTTTTTCTAGTTGTGCTATTTTTTGATCCATTTTTTCCATTTCTTTGATTCATTTTCTATTGAATTCTTCCTTTTTTTCTCGGGCATATTCGCAAAAATTAATAAAATTGTTGGGGTCTTTGATTGATTGATAACGAATTGGAGCTCGTGCGGTATATTCTCAATTAAAGGATTTTATTTTTTCGCCTTTTAGGGGTAAATTAAAACTAAGAATAGGGAATTCATAAATTCCGTCTTTATGTCTTGTGTTTAAGTTATCTTGGATTAATCTTCCTTTGTCTGTTCATACAAAATATTCGCTAGCACATTTATTTTGATAAATTGCTCGGTATTTAAAATCATTTACTTGATTAATGTTATCGATTATGGCTGTTGCTATTGTTTTTGAATTATCGGTTCAAGTCATGGCACTTTTAATATTTTTTCATGGTTTGTTTTCTTCTTCGTTGGTTTTTTCAAAATAGAATTTATTGTCAATTCCGCTTGGTTCAACTTCTTCAATTTTAGTGTTAATGGGGCATTGTTCTAATAATTCTGTTAATTTTTCAATTTGTTCGCTTTTGTTTTCTTCTAAACTTTCAATAAAATTTTTATTAATATATTGGTAGTTTTCATCTGGGTTGTCTATATCGGGGATTGGATATACTAATGGTGCTTTTGACATATCTATTTTAATTGTTAAAAATATTGTTGTTGTTTCTGCTTGGTTTTTTGCATACGGTATTAAGTCGTTGATATCGTTTGTGGTATTGTTTTCTACTTTAATCATTCTTCCGCAAATGCTTAAATAAAAAAATGGTATTTCTCTGTTTCCTTTTTTTGTTTTTATTTTTGCTTGAATTCCGTTGTCTTCATATTTGAATTCTGCTTCTAAGTTTTCTTGTTGGCCAAATCCATAAAATAAAAAACCAGTTGAATTGTTATCACATAGTTTTAACATTTCTTCGTTATAATTATCGCTATTACCTAATAAGTTTATAGCGTTTTTATTGCTTAATTCTTTATTAGCATAGTAGGGAATTGTTTGGTTTCTTAATAAAAAATCATAGTATATTGCTTGGTCGCGGTCTGTTAAATAATCTTCTGTATTGTCAAATGTTATAAATCTAAATGCCATTTTTTACCTCTCTTTTATAAATATTTTTTTTCTAATTTGTTAGATGTTTTATCTCATTCACTATTTAATGCGTTATTAGCAATCATATTTTTATTCGTTGTTAAAATTATTGTTTAGATCGTTGTTTAGTTTTGTGTGTGGTTTTAAGTCTTCTCAATATTTTTGATTTTCTTTTATATTGTAAATTGTGTTATTTTGTAATTGATAAGTAAATAATTCAATATCATAGCTTCATTCTTCGTTTTTAATATCTTCTCATGATAAATTACTTTCATTTAATAATTCGTTTGTTAGTGTTTTAATTTCATTCTTTTTTGTTATTAAATTAATATTAAAAATAATTTTTTTAATTGAATTTCCACTGGTTGCTTGTAATTCATATTCTGTATCTTCTTCAATTTCAATAATTCGCCCATAAATTAATATATATGTTTGATTAAAAAAAACTTTATTTCCAGGGTGTGTTTTTATTAACTTTTTTTCTTCGTTTAAAAAAATAATATTTTTATCTTTAACAAAAAAACTAGCAAAAAAATCTTGAATAATTCCATCATCACACGCTTCTACATTACAATTAGGAAATGTTTTTAAAACTATTGCCATAATTTAACCACCTTATTATTTTCATTATTATCTAACATAAAAAAATCACCAGCCTTAACAATAATAATTAACCCCATCATTTATTGTCGTCGTGATGATACCGTCATTAAAATTATTTGTCAAATAAATAAGAATTAAAATTACAATCAAATCAGTGTTTTTATTTTATTTTTTAATTTTTTCTAATTCTTCATTTATATATTTATAATATATTGGTTGAATATAAATACATTTAAGTGCTTTTCTTAAAATTTCTTCTCTATATTGTTCTATTTTTTCATCATAAATATACTCATATTTTTTTATTTTATATTCCCATTTACTATGAATGTCATTTTTGTTTTTATCAAATCTAATATAAGTAGTCTTTTTTAATTTTTCTATTTCATTTCAATTTAAAATTTCAACATAATTTTTTTCATCACTTTTAGGAAATATACTTATCATTCTAATAAAAAATATTTGTTTTTGTTCTGTAATAAATAAAGGGAATAAATAAGATTTTTTAGGATTTCCGCTAATAAATACTGTGTTATCAGAATTATCAATAACATATGAACAATTTTTATTATTAATTACCATATTTAGATTCCTTGTATAATTTAATTATTTCATCTTTTTCTGATTCACCTAATTCATCGGTGTTTATATCTAACGAAAAATCTAAATCATATGTTTTTTTTCTTTCTTTGGCTGCTTTTTTTCAAGCATTTTGCCAAGATTTTGAATAATAATGAGTATATTCAATAACATCATTGGTTTTTTGAAAGCCTAAATATTCATTAAAAATAGTAGTTATATATTTTAATATTTTTGTTTCTTCTTCTGAAAAATAATCTCAACTAAATTCTTTACAATTATTTTTTTTATCTTCTAAATAAAATTTAGTTTTTGTTTCATCTTCTATTAAATATTTAAAATATAAAAATTTTCCTTTATATTTTTCTACATAATTTAAAAAACTAATAGGAACAGGGCCCTTTTCTCATGCTACAAAATCCATTTCAAAGAAATGGTTTGCATATTTTTTGGCTACTTCTATTTCTAAAGATGCAATAAATTTATATATATATTTTAAAAATAAATTTTTTTTTGCAATTAATTAATAAATATAATACTGCCATTTCTATTTTGTTTGCTTCTATTGGAGATACATTTAAATATTTTGATAACATAGTTTCTTTCATCTTAATCACCTTTTCTTTATTAATTAAATTATATAATAAAAACCTAAAAACATGCTATAATTAAATAGCAAGTGATGTTGCGAGTTATTCTAGGTTCTACTTGCAAGTTTTTAAATAAAGAAAAGAAACATTGCCAGTCAATAGTCTGTGCGATACTATAAATAAAAAAGGGATTTAATATCTCTTTTTTTATTATTTTTATTATGTATCTGCTAATGCTTTTAAACTTTCCATTAATTCTTTGTGATTATAAATATCTTGTTCTCATTCATTAAATTTAAATTCCAATAATTTATAATCTTTTTTTTCCATAATTTTTGACATATTTACTCAGTCCCTTTTTGTATTAAATTTTAATACCTTGTATAAGATATTGTAACATTTTCTTCAATGATTTTTTCTATTTTTTCAATTATTATTTCATCTAAATATTTTCTTGATTCATAAATTTTAACTATTTCTTTCATACGTGGTTCTCATAAATTCATATATTCTTTTTCAACAGTATTTGTATATCTAAAAAATAAACCACAAGATTTTAAAAATAATATACACGAAATTAGTGCAGTTCTTTTATTTCCATTGTTAAATTTTTGTTTACATTCAAATAAAAACAATAAATTAGCTGTTATCTTATCATTATAGGAATGTTTATACACTAATGCATTAACAGTTTCATTGATTGACCCCTTTCATTTTTCGCCATATAATCCTTCTTGTTTAATTTTTTGTGCTATTTCATGCGACCTATAAACTATTTTTATTAAATAAGTAGCAAATTCATCATCTAAAATAATCTTTTTTCATATTACATTAATTTTATAATCTTTAATTTTTGTTTTATGAATTAATTTAATTATTATTATAGCTAATATCTCAAAAATTGTTATTTTCATTATTTAAATTAGGAGTTTTTTATAAATGCTAATTTAAATAAATTTACATCATTTTTATTTATAAAACCTCATTTATAATAAAACATTTAAATACCTATATTTTTTATTAAATTTTATATTTCCTTAAATAAATAACTTATTACATATTGATTATATAAAAATATAATTATTTGTAAATACCTTTATTACTTGTTTTAAGGGGCATATTAGTTAATAAGTGTTAAAACTTACTTCCATAATCTTACTTGGCCGAATATTAGGGTAATTGTGTTTTTATTGCTTTCTAAAATTATCCCAGATAAAATGCTGTTATATTCTTTATTGTTAAATAATAGGGTAAATTTATCTCTTAGTTGTAAATTGTTTAAATTTAAAATATTGTTATCTTTTGTGATATCAAATTTTATGAGGTGTGAGTATTCACTTAACTTAAATTCTTGATTGCTAATAGTTATAATATTTTCTAAGGTAAAGTCTTTTTCTTATAATTCATAAATTTTATTTTTAATTAAATTATTTTGTAAATTATTGTTTTTTTCATCAAAAGAGATTTCATTATTTTTTAATAAAATTGCTCTTTTATATTTGTTTGAGTTATTTTTTTGGTAAAAATCAATTCTGTTGATACTTTTTTGGTTTAATTCTTCAATTTCTATATTTGTAATACATTTAATATTATCTTTTACTTTATAATTATTTAATTTGATATCTTCTTGTCCTTCTTTGCAAATGTCACAATTTAAAATAAAATTTTTTAAATCAATATTAAATTTTAAAAATATATTTGTTATTTTAAATATTTTGTTAATAAATTGATAACAATTAAATTCTTTTTCTTCATTTTCTTCAAAAAATTTAGGATTATTATTATTTTCATCATTAATTTTTTTATTAAGTTTAATAAAGGGAAGATTGTTATAAATAATTTTTATTAAAGTAAGAAAAGTATATCAACTTTTATTTTTATATATGTTGTAAATTTTAAAATCAAAAATAGATTCAATATTTTTAGTAGTAAAGGTATATAAATTTTCATCTTTGTTTTTTTCAATATGAGTAATAATTCCAATATATAATTGATTTTCGTTATTCAAAATACAAACAATGTCTTCAATTTCAACATTAAGATTATAATAATTATAAGCATTAAAAGTTGATAGTTGCGGGGTATAAATATCTAAAAATATCTTATAATTTTCAACAATACAATTATCTTTATAAAATAAAGATCCTTTTTCAAAATCAACTCCTAATATAATTAATTTAGTTCTATTACCTTGATAAATATTTTTATCTTTTTTAATTTCTAATTTTAATAATTCTTCTTTTGCTTTTTGTCTTGCTTTTTCTTCTGCTTCTTGTTGTGTTTTATTAATTTCAAGCACAATATTAGATAATTCATCAAGATAATCAATCATTAATTTATAATCAGGCGTTTGTAAGATTTGTGAAATAACTTCAGGATAATTTTTCACAAGTTCATCAAAAGGATTTTTTTCAACATTAATTTCTTTTGTTAATTCTGATATTTCTTCTTTTAATTCTTGGATTTGTTTTAAAATTTCTGAATTTAAAGTATTGTTTTTTAACTTATTAATAATTTCTTTTTTATCTTCTCTAATTGCAATTATTTCGTCATTTCAGTGGTTTTTTGTTGAACTTCCTACACCCATTTAATTTCTCCTTTTTCTAAATTAAAATATATTCTTCAAATTTTTTAATATTAATATTTCCAACTTGTTTGTCTTTTGAAAGGTTAGAAGAATATAAAATATGATAGTTTCCTGGTGGAATTTGAATAAAATTAGTATATTTAAAATCTTGATATTGATATATGTTGTATGATTTTTCGGTTTTTAAATCAACTTTTATAATGCTTTGAGTTTTTAATCTACTATCTATTATTATTTTTTCATTTTCATTTATTTCAGCATTAATTTTAAGTTCACTTATTACTTTACCATTAATATTTTCTAATTTTAAATACGGCTCTTTTGTGGGGCCATTGATTGTTATTAGAGTATCTGATGCTAAATAACTATTATTACTAATTTTAGTTTTTTCATTATATTGATTGGCATATTTAATGCGATTTAACTTAAAATAATATTTGTTATTATGCTCATTGTATATTTTTCCGCTTGTTTTATTTGGTTTAATTTCAAATAATTTATCTTCTTCTTTTTTTCAGTTAGTTAATTGTTCTAAAATAAAATCAACCTCTAAATCATTATTATTATTCAATTCTGTTTTAATAATACTTTTAATAATTACTTCACAATAATATTCCAATTTTGTTTTCTCATTTATTCAAAAACTATAAAATAATAAAAAGGGGTAAGATTTATTATCTAAATTAATATTTAATTTATTAATAAAATCATTAAATTTACCATAGGGGTTTGGACTTATAAATAATAATTTAAAATTTATTTGATTTAAAGAATGCTTACTATTATTTAAAATAAAATTATTATCGATGTTTAAATAATTATTATCAAAATTAATATTTAATCCATTAAATGATAAAATAATGATATTATCTAAATCACATAAATTAATTAAATTATCTTTATTATTACTAATTTTAAAAGTTCTAAATGGTAAATTATACATATTTTTCTCCCTATACTCTATTATTTCATTGCCCTATATATTCGAGTATTTTTTCAGCTCGTTCTTTATCATTTTCTCCTTCAATAATAATTGTTGGTTTAAATTCATTTTTATTTTCAATTTTATTATAGTTATTAGTTTGGCTTTCTTGGTTAATGTTTTGTGGTGGTTTATTAAATTTATTATATAATCATACCCCACCAGCAGCTAAGGCAGACAAACTAACTAAAACACCATAAAGAATTGGGTGCTTTGCCATTCCTAATAAAAGTGTTTTTAATGAACTAATAACATTTATTATTTTTCCAATTGTGTAAACAACAGCTCCCAAACTTGCTGATATTCCTAAAATAATAAAAATAGTTTTTTTGGTTGTATCATTAAACATATTAAAAAAATTTGTTATTCCTTTAATAATTAATTGGTATTAAACTGACTTCTAAAAAAGAAACCAAAGACTCAAACACGGGTAATAGGGCGGGTGCTAAATTCATTTTTGTAATATTAATAACATGTTTAAATTCATTTCATTTTTTATTTAATAGTGTTGTTTTGTCAACATTTTCATTTGAAACAATACCTAAATCTTTAATGTTGTTTGTCATTTTTTTAATTTCTTCATCTGATAAGGCAAGCATTGGAATAAGGTTTTTTCCTAACTTAGAACCAAAAATATCCATTATTAAATTATTTTTTTCAGTTTCATCACTTATTTGTTCTAATGATTTTTTTAATTCTAAAAAAATAGTTCCTGTATCTTTTAAAGATCCCTCATTATTTTTAATATTAATTTCTAATTTATTAAAAGCTTCTGTTGTTTCATTTGATATTCCATAAGAAATAGCACTAATACCTTGTCGTAATTTTTTAAAACTCTTTTCTAATTCTTCGCTAGTAATTCCAGTTCTTTTTGCAATATAACGAAATATTTGTAAGTTTTCTGCTGTGATACCGATTTCTTTTGATGTTTTTTTAAGCTCACCAGCATATTTGGCGGTATCAACAGTTATTTTTGTTAAAATTCCTTTGATTGCTAAAAATAATCATTTTTATAATTCGGAATTCGATGTTTTTTAGAATAAATTATCATACAATATTCTTTATCTTGATAAATATGATTATTAGTTGGCATTGGATTTGTTTTGTTTCAAAGGATAAAATCATAAAGCATATCTTTTTTACGAACTCAATCTAAATAATCTATAATTTGTTGTCTATTCATTCAAATTAACATAAATTTAGTTTTTGAAATTCGATAAAACTCATCTAAATAAGTATTTATATCAAATGAATTATGCAAATTATTATCATAAATAGCATTAATATATTTATTTATGCTTTTGGTTATATTGCTTTTTTCATTTATTTGTTCGTTTTCTCTTTTTGAAAAATTATATAAATAGGGCGGATCAGTTAATATTAAATCAACGCTATCATTTTCTAATGTCTTTATAAATTCCAAAGCATCTCCATTTATTAATTTTCCTAAATTTGTTTTAAACATTTTTTCACCCTTTGCCTTTTGCTTCACTTTAAAGGTGATCGCAGGCACTATACTATTGTGTTTTAAAATATGCAGTGAGCTTTATATGTTATGTCTATTTAATATATAATCTTAAAACTTTGTATATTATTTAAAACTTTTTTGGGAATATTTTAATTTAAACTTTTTAAGTCTTTAATTAATTGTTCTTTTTTTCAACACTTAAATTTGTTAAATTATTTTTATTTGTTTTTACTTTTTTAGGTTCACTTGAAAATAATGCTTCTTTCATATTAGTAGAGTAATTTTGTTTATATTGATTATATAAATTAATTAATTCCGTTCCAGTTAAACTCTTTCAAATATTACGCTTTAAATTTTCATCATATTTTACAATAGAATAATAATTATCATAAATCAAACCGATTGCTACTTGTTCCGAATGTTTTTCACTCGGATAAATAAACTTATTACTCAATCAAAAACCAATATGACGATTATGATTAGGTAAATTTATAAATGAAGCTTTATCTGTTCTAAAAACTATAAATTCTCTTCGAATAAAGTAATTTTCTACGTTAATATTCTTCTTATAACTTGGTTTCTGATACATTACTCAAATCAACTCGCTTTCGGTTACACTGCATTGAACAAACATTTAACTTAAAATACAAACTACCAACAAATTTTTTATTCAAAATAGAATGACAAATTTGACATTTACGTTTAATAAAAAATATTCAAATTCCTAACATAATTAATCACACTCCTTTTTTTAATAAACATTGTTATATTTAATGTTTATATATTGTTTATTTAATGTTTAATAAACATTGTTATTAACATTATTAAAAATATAAAATATTAAAAATTGGCACACTGAAAAATCCTATTAACAAGTTTAATAAAAGAAATATAAAATTAAAATTAATAAATCAAATAACATAACTAGTGTGCCATAGATGAGTTATTCATCTTGTTATATTAGAATTATTTAATTTTACTAAAAAATATTTTTAAATACCCAGTTTTTCAATCAGAATCTATCCTTGAATTTTCCAAATTATTATAAAGTCAAATTTTTTCTTTGTTTATATACTTAATTTGATTTAATAAAACTTTGTGATTTTGACAAGTTCATAAAATTTTATTTGTTTCAAATTCTTCGGTGATAAATGATGATAATTTATAACAATTAATAACATCACATATTTTTTGTTGTTTAATAATTTTCATTTTTATAAATCAAATTTAATATTTAATAATAAATATCTTCAAATCATTCTGTTTTTCCGCGATGTTTAACTTTATGAACTCGCTTTGGCATTCCGCATTTACTGCATTTAATCATAATATTGATTTTTTCCATTTTTAGTTTCTCCAATCTAATATTTAACGATTGATTTATTAATATAACTAAGTGAAACAAAACAAGGACAACACCTTTACTAAGTAAGTATGTGAATTATTTATTAATTTCTTAATTTAATATGGTTTTTTCAGAAAGGAAACAACTTTTTATTATTTTAAAAATTATAAATATATAAAGATGCTGTCCTTGTTTTGAATCAATTAGTTATTTTAGGTTTTTTCAAATAAAAAAACCATTTTAGTAAATGGTTTAATTATTCTTATTTAATTTCTTTATATTTTTATACCCTACTTTTTTTATACAGTCCTGACTAGCAAATCTTCTTTTCAAAATAATGTATAAAAATTATTATTACATTTAATAATTGCAATAACCTTTGAAACAAGTGTATTAATTTGATCTTTTAAATAATATTTGAAAAACATTAAATTATTAATTTCTTGCAGATTATTATTTTTAACTTCTTTTATTGCTTGTGCTAATTGATTTCAACATTTATTACACATTTCTTCTTCGGCAATATAAAAAATATCTTTCAACATAAAAACTCCTTACATGAATAATTATAAAATCATTTAATACATTTTATAATTATTACATCCTAGAATTTTCTTATGGAACTATTTTTTCTATTATAATTATACCATATTTATGATAAAAAAGATATTTAATCATACCATATTTTTAATTTAAAAATAAATATTTTAATCAAATTATTAAAAATAAATAATAAATTGCTAAATAATAAAATTAATGCAAATAATTAAAAACCGCTAATCAAGCGGTTTCTATTAATATGTATAATTAACTAAAAGTTACGTTAATACTACCAGTATAATATTCTGATTTCTCATAGGCAGTAATTGTTCCACTTTTTTTATCCGGATTAATATCTAAATATAAATCATTTAATAAAGCACTTAGTCGATTTAACTGACTAACAAAATTAACACTAATAAACATCATCATTACTTGTAAAATGGTTACCTTTGGTAATTTGCCTAAATTTGTTATTAAGTTCATTTGTTCCAAATCTTCTTTTACTGTTGGTGGTTTTGGTGCCACAACAGTAAAATGTACTTTAACTGAACCATAATAATCTGTTGCTGGGTTATTATGTTCCGATCAGTGGTCATTTCCTGAAATTAAAGTTGCGCTAGTTTGATCAGGTTCAACTTCAATTTTATCAACTCTGTCAATTTGTTTGTTTCATATAGCTGATGTTTGTTCACCAATAAAAAATTCACCAAAATTTTCTAATTCTGAAATAAGTTGCATATTGTTAAAAATAATGGCAATTAAAATTGTTTTTGGTCGTGCATCAGTAATTTGACCTAAATCAATACTTTTTACTTTATCAGCTAAATGATTTGAAGTTGTTACTGTTTTATTAATTTTTATTGTATTTAAAGTTGTTCCATCACTAAAATTTAATTCATACTGACCATTGCGATACAAATCAATTTTATTAACTGGTTTTGATTGATTATTAAATTTATAATTTTTTATTAACTGTTCAAAGTTTCATTTTGTTCCTTTAAACAATTGTGCCAATTGTTGTAATAATTCAGGAATAGTCTGTTTATTATTTTGTGGATTAATTGTTTTAAAATCAATTCCAGCAAAACCAGTTACTTCAACTGGTAAAACTGGTGGAGCAATTGGAATATTATTTCAATTATCATTTTTAGTACAACTAACTACAGACATTACTGGTCCTGAAGTTAAAATACCAATTGCAATAGTTGCCAGTAATTTTTTCATTTTAATCCCTCCTTAATCCGCATTCATAATTGCGATCAATGGATTAATCCGATTCATATTAAATCAACTAATTAAATATGCAATAAAGTATAATAATAAACCACTGCCAATTGCAATAATTGGAATCATAATATTCATAAACAGTGGTAAAACTATTCCAATTCGAATTAATATCATGTTAGAAATAATTAAAAATAATCACCCAAAACCAAAGCCGGCAATTGTCATTATTACAATAATAGGAATATACATTCCAATAACTAATTTTGTAATATAACGATTTCGATATCCTAATACTTTCATTGTTGCAATAATTGTTTGATTTTCCGCAATAACAATATTGCTTGTTAAAATAATAATCATAAAACTTAATACAAAAGAAATACCAATAATAAAGAAAATAATACCATTAACGGCTTTTGAAATATTTCCTAAAATTGCTTGAGCTTCAGCAATTGGCATTAAACTACTAAAAGTACTATTTGCATATGGTGGATAGGAAATTTCACTTCTAATACCAGCATTTAAACCATAAAAACTATAGTCACCAAATAACTGACTTGTTCCTAATCCGGTTTCAATATCATCAATTTTGGAACTATTAGAAATTTTATAATTAAAAATTGGATATTCATTTTCAAATACAGCAATACAATTAACTGCACTTTGATGTGCTTTTCAATATTTAACAAACTCATCCCATAACTTATCAACAGGTGTACTTGAATGCTCTTTAATAAATTTTTCTAATAATTCTAAACTTTTTCGTTTAGATGGTGCTAATTTATCATTGTTTTTAATAAATGAATTTGTTCATTCGTTTAAAAATAATTGTAATAAATAATTTCGGGTTTTATCATATCCTAGTAATTGTTGTGCCCTATTTTCATTAATTCAAGCTCGTGGTGAACCATATTGATTAGTAATACCAACAACGGTAAAGGATTCGTTCTTCGTTTCATTACTTACCCGATAACTTCTATTAACAATTTTATCGTTTAAAATTGATGGTTTTGTAAAATTAGGGTCAAGTGCATCAATTTTACTTTCTAAAACATATTCATTATTTCCATCTTTTAAAACCTTATTTTTATATTTATTATCCCCATTAAACATTAATTTACCAACTCGCCCTTGTGCTTGAGTATTATTACCTGTTATATCGCTTGCATCTCAAGCTTGTAAAATTTGATCCGAAGTAGCATCTTGTTCACTAGCAACTAACGCTTTGCGAATCAGTCGCGGACTAATTTGATCTCCAACTGTAAAATTTAATCGTTTAGCTAATGTTTCATTTAAAACAATATTATTACTTGCTGTAAATAATTTTTCATTTAAATTCGCATTATTTTTATTAGTTAATGCTTGATTTTTAAATGTGTGATTAATTCCGTAAATTTTAAACTCAATACTATTTAATTCAGCATTAATCATTGTCCCCCGATCATCTGTTAATGGATTAAACGGAATTACTCCAAAGGTTAAATTAAAATTACCATTGTTTTGATTAAATGCTTGTTGCATTTTTAATCGGACAGTTTGTGGAGAACGTGAATATACTCCTTGAATAAAACATTGATTAACATTTTCCACAAAGTAAGCATAAATTCAATTATATAAATCATACATTGGTTTTTTTAAACGTGTATTAAATTCATTTCCTGTTGCTGAATCTAAAACATCATAAAAAGATACAGACAATGGTTGCTCTAATGCTGGACGAAAATAATTATTTGCTAATGTAATCGTTGGATTTCCTTCTCCAAAATCTCGTTTATAATCACTCTGGGTAAAAATATTTTTCCCTAACTTATCATTTAAATTTAAATTCCCTCGTGAATCAAAATAATCTGCACGTTTAATGTTTAATCCAACAGTTTCCCGATATTTTCAATAAAATAATCGAGATTTTTCTAACATATCAATATGTTCCCGTGCTGTTTCTGTTGTTCGTAAATATTTCTCAATGGTTGATTTTGTTAAAAGATTTAAACCAAAATCATTGTAGTCACCTCATGTTGTGCTACAAATTGCTTTTGATAAATCCGGATTAGTTGAAGTTAATTTATTACTTTGTAAAAATTCTTTGGAAATATTACGATATAATAACGATCGCATATCATCTGCTTGATATGTCGGAGCAAAATTTTCGGAATTAATTTGCCCTGTTTCAAAGTCAGTAAGATATTGATTAACATCTGTTGTCATATTTGTATTAATCAAAAGACTTTTTTTACTATCTCATGGCTTTTTACTTGGATCATATGTTCGTAAAAAACTTGTTGGTAAATTATAAATCGGACTATTATATTCAACTAAAGTTTTATAATTATCTCCTTCATATGAATAACGAATATTATTCTGTAAGATAATTGGAATTGTTGTTGACATCGTAATCATAATGGTACTAATAATCATCGTTAAAGATACCCCAACCATTTTTCCAATTGAATTAGATAATTGTACTGCTTGAAATCGTGCATCAAATGTTTTACGAATTGCAAACATTTTATAAACAATTTTTTTAAAACGACCATATGAAACTGTTTTTTCTTTACGAATTAATTGTAATGGTGTTCTTGAAACCATTATAATTGTTCCACTAATCATTGTGACACAAGTTAACAAAGCGAAAATAAATAAAACACAAGTTACTAATGCTAATGGTGCAAATACAAAATTTCCATATGGTAAATTAAAATATGAACCAAATAAATATTTAACAGTAAATTGGCCACTAATCCCCATTCCATAACCAACTATCCCACCAATTAATGCAATCATTAATGGATAGGAAATATAACTAAAGGTTAACACACGGCGTCGATATCCCAATGCTCGTAATAATCCATTTTGTGGTCCAGTTGCATCAATTTGCCGGTGAACAACTAGAATTAACACAAAGAACGAAATAATTAATAAAATCGTAATTAAAATATAAGAACAACTAATAAAAGCATTTAATGTTGATGTAAAATATGTAATTCTTTTCGCAAATTCATAACGATTATCTGTCCGAAAAGTAGCAATTGGTAAACCAGTTGACAATGTTTTGACGTAATATCCATGTAAACCAATATGTTTGCCCTGATTAGTATTTAAATAATTATTGATTGTTTGACTATAATTATTTCGCATTTGTTCAACTTTTGTCTGTTGAAATTTTCCAACATAATAAACTTCTCGCTCTAATTGACTTTTTGGAATTAAAATTTGTTTTGTTAAATCTAATTTTGTTACTGGATATTTATTACCAGCTGTATCTTCAACTAATCCAAACAATCGTGGATCTAAATATGCAATTCCTTCATTTTTCATATTCGGAAATGGATGTACTGCATCAATAATTGGCGTAACATAATCCGCTGATTGTCCAAATCCAACTACTCGGAACCAATTTTCATTTGCATATGGTGATTTCGGCAATCATTTATTAATATCTTCTTTTTCATATGGAGTTAAATCAACATCTTTTAATTCACTATCAGCAACTTTAATTGTTGTTCCATACCTATCGGGTTGTAATCGAATAATATCATTAATTTTAATATTATTTTTGCGAGCAAACTCAGGGGTTAAATAAATCCAATGCATTGTTTCTTGGTTAATTGATAATAAATATTTCGTATAAACACTTAATGGCATTCCATTAGCCACAATAAATTTATCAATTTCTTGATGAAGATTTAATGTTACTGCTTTAATAACTTTATTATTCCCCAATGTAAATGTTCGCGCTTCAACACGGTTATAAATAAAATGTTCATCTCTATTCTTTAATTGTTCTTTAACAAATTCTAAAATTGCATTTTGACGAATCCCACTATCTGTAATTTTTTCAAACTGATCCGGTTCCCTATTTGAATTTTTAACATAAGTGGAATTAGCAAAACTAACAACAAAATCATGTTGATTACTTAATTGTTCAGAAATAAAACTACTATAATTATTTTCTACTCGTTGTTTAGAAACTGCAATAATTGTAAAAATAAAACTAGTTAAAAATACCAAAACAACTAAACCAATAAATTGAATTTTATTTTTAACTGTGTTTTTAAAATTGTTTTTAAATAATAACTTAAAACCTGTCATTTTTTCCACATTCTTTCTTCTTTTTTTGTTAATATTTGAATTTAGTTAGAGTAAAGATTAGGTGGTGTTGTTTGTTTTTTAAACTGTGTTAATAATTCTGTTTTACGAAGATTATCAACAATAGTAGCTTTTTTAAATCATTGATTAAAATCATAATTTGGATAAATTATTAATAAAATTGACATTGTTAATTGGTTATGTTTAGTGACAACAATACTAGTCAAAGTATATTTACAAAATGTATAATAACTAGAAGCAATCACATCATTAATCTTTTTTAAATAACCAATATATAATCGAAACAATATTAGCATTATAATAAAACTAATGGTAAAAATTGCATAAAAAACATAGCATAAAATAACTAAAAAAGAATATATTGTTTCATATGCAATTATATTTTGCAATTGAAAAATTATTGAAGTATAACCAAAAAATAATATATATGAAATTAAAACAATATTGCAAAGTCATAAAATAATAATTTGTCAATTAGAAAATAAAATTAATTTCCACGCTGAAATTGTTGTCTTTTTCAATTGTTTAAAATTAATTAAAATTTGCATTAAAATTCCCATAAAAAAGAGAAAAATAAAACTAGATCAAACAAGATAAATTAAATTTAATGTAATATTTAAAAAATTATAATTACCAGCAATATCAATAATTGAAAATGATGATGAAAATAAAATATAAACAAGAAAAATAATAAAGAAAATATTAATAAATTTTTGATATTTTTTTAAAACATATATTTTCATTACCATCACCTTTATAACTTTCA
The DNA here is from genome assembly GCF_001886855.1 of Spiroplasma citri. NCBI lineage: Bacteria > Bacillati > Mycoplasmatota > Mollicutes > Entomoplasmatales > Spiroplasmataceae > Spiroplasma > Spiroplasma citri. The sequence continues at coordinate 553,601 of NZ_CP013197.1, read as the reverse complement.
TTATATTTTTCTCATGTTATTATAACATTATTCCCAAATGAATGTAAAATTAAGTTTAATAAACTGTGAAATAAAAGCGGTGTTATTTATGAAATAACACCGCTTTGTTTCTTATAATTAAAATTTTAAAAATTAACCAACCTTAAATTCTATTGTTTGTAAAAATGAATAGTCATCATTCTCAAGATTTCTTTCTTTTTCATCCGGAGTAAAAAAGAAACTATATCCAAAATCATTATAAGATAAATTTATATAATAAATTGGATAATTTCCATCAGAATAATGATTTCTAAATAATTTAATTGTAATATTTTTATCATCTTTTATTGTTTCCATTTTAAATTTTGAAATAACTTTTTCTTCTTCTGCTACATTAGGTTTATAAATTTTTGATTTAATTTTTTCTGTGGCAGCACAAGTATTATTAAAAAGATTAAAAATAGTTTCAAAAAGTAATGTCATTCTTGCATCTACTGAACTTTCTGGCTTAAATAAACTAACTTTTTTAAATAAAGTATCAAAATCTGCTTGGTTCATCTTAAAAACAAGTTTATTATTATAAGTTTCTAATTTATAATAATGTCAAAATGCCATTATTTTTTCTGCAAATTGCTGTAATTGTTCATCAACTTTATCTTTTGGTACTAAGACTTTAATTGGTGTCTTTAAATTTCTTCACTGCGGAGTTTTATCTTTAAACGGTAAATTTTCAATTGTTAAATTACCTGGCAAAAAATATTTTATATCTGCTTTTACATAATAATTATTTTCACTAATAATATTGTTATGTTGTTTATAAAATTCTAAAAAGTTTTTTGCTGTTAATTTGTCTGGTTGATATCCTTCTCCTACCAAGGTTAACATTGAATTTTTTCTATAAAAAGAACTTCATAAATTTAAAGTATTAAAAAAATGAGAAAAATAAGGTTGAGAATTAGTTATTATATTTTTTTTATCTAATTCTTGTTTAATAATTGGTCAAATTGTATTATTTCCATTGATATTATTAAAATGTTGATTTGATCTATCAATAATTTTATTTTCTTGCTTAATAAGTAAATCATTAATAAAGTTTATAAATCATAATTCAATGTTTTCTTGAACATTAGTTAAGACTTCCAAATTATTACTAGCAATAACTAACCCGTTACTTTCATAAACTTGGTCAAATTCTTTAAATTTAACTGAATAATTAATATCAAAACTAATTGTAATTGCATTTAAATTTTCTTTATTCTCAGCAATTAATTTTGATAGTTTATCAAAATTAATTTTATTTACTTTTAATTTGATATTATCATCTGACAATAATATTGGAAATTCTTTTTCTGTGTCACGATAAAAATTATTATAAGTAATAGCAAGTTCACTATTAATATTATTAACTTCTTTTTTAAAATCATTAATTAACTGTTCTAAAAAAGGTCATTTGCTAATTGCCGCGCCAATAAAGGGTTGTGATTCATCTGATTTTAAAGTTGTAATAAATTCATTAAGTTTAGTAACATCATTAAAATACTTATTAATATCAATCAATGCTTTAGCATCTCATCAATCTTTAATTTTCTTTTTAATTAATGTTATTATTTTATAAAAAGTTTCAATATCTTGATTCGCTTCTGCTTTATATTCATTAGTTTTTGATAAATTGTTACCTCTTATTGCACAACCATGCACCCCAAAACTACCTGTTGTGCCTGATAAAAGAATACTTAAAATACCTAAAAGTTTTTTCATTATTTATACCTCATTTTATTTAAACGATATATTTTATATTATCTTACAAAAAGAAAAATAAAAAGTAATTAAACTTACTTTTCAAATTATTTGCAATAGATAAAAATAATTAACAATTTATTTGCTTAAATTACAAAAAAAGTTATTATTTAAATAATAACTTTTTTCTACTAATTAAATTGTTAATTAAATTTTAACTAATTAGTAACTAATCCTTGTGGTTTTTCATTTTCATATTTACCAATTAAAATACCAATAACCAAACCTGAAAAAAGGTAGTATTCATTATTCTTAGGTTTTTAATTTTGTATTAGAATTATAAAAATCTTTTAAATTATATTCTTTAATATATTTACGATAATTTCGTAAAACATAAATACTGGGGTCATTGTCGTTATATTCAAATCCGTAATATTCAAGTTCAAATAAGTCTGGTCGTTCTTCTTTGTTGGTTAAAACAAGTTTTTTAGTGATATTAGGTATTTTACTTCAAACAGCCCCCATTGTTAATCGTAAATTAAAAACACCTAAACCGTTAAATGCTTGTTTATTTTCTGAGTATATTTGGTTATGTTCTTTTAAAATATTTTTAATTCTTTCATTTAAAGGTAAATATTGGGTTACAAATTTTTCATAAAATACGTGGTATTTATCAAAAGGATTAAAAGTAAATTGATTAGAATATGTTTTATGAAAATATGTTGTTATTTTTGTATATTGTTTTGTTATATTATCTCATTCTTTAAATGTCCAAGATAATTCTTTTATAGGAATAGGATTGTCTAAATTATATTGTTCATTATTATTTTCATCGGTGTATTTTTCATAAGATACTTTTAAACTTTTAGAACGAAACATTGAAACTCTTAAATTATTATATCTTTTATCTAATTCTTTATCAGTTAAGATTTCTTTTTCTTCGGCATGTATCATTTCATCAGTTCACGCTGTTATAATACCGCTACCTTTACCAACTTTACCCATAATTTTATTACAATTGGCATAACCAGCAAAAGCAATACGAACACCACTAGGAAAAACAATTTCTCCAGCTTCTTTAACATTTTTAGGTCAAACAATGCCATTTTCATTGTCGAGTCCTAAATCAATACCATATTTATCATATAAGTAGTTACATACGTTAATTGTATCTCCAAAAGTAGTATCTTCGTGGGTATTAGCATATCTTCGTAAAATATTAGATGAAGCATCAGTAAAATTACAAGCATAAAATAATTTTTCTGCTATATGATTTCATGTTTTATTAGTACCACGACCCGCAGAAACAAACTTAAAAAAACTTGGTGAAGTAAAATAACGGGCATAACTATCCCCAACAAAGTCTTTAAATACTTCTCAGTCAAAACCAAAATTATAGTCACTAAAATTTAAATCATATTTTGTATTTAAATGTTCATAACTAGTAATTCGTTTTTTGTTATTAATTTCAGTAAAGTCTTGCATTTTTAGATATCCTCGCTTTCAAATTATGATAAAATAATAAAACTTATCAAATATCAAATTAAGTATTATTAATATTATATTAAAAATATTTTTTAAAGATAGGGAAATAATAAGATGGAGTTAGAAAAAAATTTGTTAGGAAATTATAAAAAAAATAAAACAATCGAGACACAAAATGAAGTTAAAAATTTATTAATTAATAGAGATAATGAGATATTTAAATTATATCAACAAGGACAAATATTACAAGGATATAAGGTTATATCAAAATTACCAAAAACAATTAAAACAGAATATGGAAATATTCCTATAAAGAAGAAGATTATATGTTAAATATGATGAAGAAAAAAAAGAAAATATAAATCGTTATCCTTTAGATGAAGAATTAGGCTTAAAAAAATACGAAAGAATTGAAATAAATTTAAAAAATAAATATATGTCTTTTATAGGTGATGGAAAAAGATATAAAGATATTTTGACCGCGTAAAGTTATCGTTTGGTATAAAATTTCCAAAAACTAAGAAAAAGATAGATATAAAATTCTATCTTTTTTAATTAGGTTAAAGTTGTCGTTAACCTTGCTTAGCTTAAGAAAATAACAGCAAAACCAACCGAATAAAACTCTCCTACTTGGAATGTCGTAAAACCAAGCAAGCGAGGATAAACAATATAGGGGTGGCCGTACCGCTACGACATAATGCAGGCAATTCTTTTAGGCAATATAAAAGAGTTATCGTGGTTTGGGGATAAATCTTTAACCTGCAATGGTTAAAGGGTAAGTGTTCCACAATAAAAAAATTTAGAAATCTTACTATTTATAAGGAGGATTTGAAAGTGTCTTTAAAAAAACTCTGTTGAAAAGAGTTAAAAATTAAATTAAAAAATAAGAGAGGATTAATTAATAAATGTCAGTGTTATATCAATGAGGACTTTACAAAATTAACCAAAAACAAAAAAGGTGGCTGATATTGTAAAAAGTATGCTCGGTATTGTTTAGCAAGATTAGAATTTATTAACAAACAAAAAATAAGTTATAATCTTTGATTTTTGACTTTACAATGCAAAAATAACCATCAAATTATTAAAAAATTAATTTTTAAGAAAAATAAATGATGAATTATTAATATTAAAAATTAGAAAGGAGAAATTATAAAATGGTTGAAAATAATATCAAAAATACGATTAGCGAGTTAATTAACGAGATTAAAACAACAACAGAAAACAATTTAAGCAATTTAGAACAAATTATGGAAACTTTAATTCATAAAGTTAATAATATTGAAAATATTTTAAATCAAATACGATAAAAAATTAAACCAACTATTTATTAAAATTAGTTGGTTTTTTATTTTTGATAAGTAAAAAATAAAGGAGATAAAAATAATGAGGAAAAGTTGTCCTAAATGTAGATCAAAAATAGATGGTGATAATAAACATTTATGATGCACAAATGTTTATTGTATTTTTGCAAAAAACCCATATATTTTTAGAAAGAAAAAATAATGAATATAACAGAATTAATTAAATATGACAAACTTAAAAAAGAACTTGCTGAAAAAGATAAAGAAATTAAAAAACTAAAATCAAAACATTTATTTAAAGAAGACTTTTATTTACTTTGTGAAGAAGATAAACTTACATATGATTGAGAAAGTTTACAAACTGATGAAATAACAATTGAAATGCACTTAAAATATTGTGAAAGTAATAATCATAGATATTGCCTAATTAAAGATATTAATAATTTACCAAGTAAGTTAGAAAGTAAGGAAGATAAAATTAGTTGAAGATAAATTTAGTTATACAGTGACAGTGATAAATTATTTATCTGATATTAAATGACAAAAAGATTCAGACAAAAATATAGAACCAGTTCGTTAAGAAGTGATTTTTTGGTTTAATTAATTATTTATTTTTAAAATACTATTAGATATTAATTTTAGGAAAAATAAAATTAAAAGCAAAAAAAGTTAGGTAGGTGTTAAATATGATAAAAAAAATTTATTTAAACCAAAATTTAATTTCACAAGAAATAAAAAATAAAACGCATATTTTAATAAACAAACAAAAAGATTGTGTTGTTTTAGATAAAAATTGTTTAGGTTTATCAAATTATAAAAATTATTTTTGTTTAAAAATTGATGAAAATAAAAATTATGCGGTTCATAGTAGTATCAATAATAAAAATGGTAATATTGTGGGAAAAAATTTAATTTTATCTTTTGAAAAATTAAAACATGAAAACAAAAAACAGTTTAATTCGCAAAACAACATTGATGCTAATAATGATTTACTAAATAAATATGATAATCATTATAAAAATAATAAAATACAACAACAAAAATTAACATTAGAAGAATTAAAACAATTACTAGAAGATTTAGAAAATATTGATAACCCCAATTGATAACCCCAATTATTGAGAAAATGGTTTTTATTTAGGATACAACAAATATGAAAAAATTACTTAGTTTTTTAGCAATATTTTCGTTATCGTGTACAAAAACAGTGAATTTGATTAGTTGTGGTAATATTGCAAATAATAAACCACACTTACCACCAGCAAAACCAAAAGAACCAATAGTCAAAGATGTTTTTTACTATGAAAAATTAAAACAAGAAATTACAGCAGAAATCAAAGAATATGATGAAGTAATTAAAGAAATTGAAAATAGTAAAAATGATTATGAAAACGAAACAGATTATCATACAGAATTAAACCAATCACAAGCAGAAAAATTTATTAAAATGTCTGAACTAAATAATTGCGAATATCAAATTTTACTATGTCAAAAAGAAAATGAGTTTACAGACGAACAAAAACAACAAGCAATTAAGTTATTAAAAAAACAAATAAACAACTTAAATAGTACTTTAAATTTATTAAGCGAAAATAAAAATAGTGATTTTGACCAGAAAGATTTAGAAAAAATAAATACAAAAATAAAAAATATAAAAACAATTTTAGACGAAATTAAAAACAATTAAGGAAGAAATGATTTATGTATAGATAACAAAAAACAAAATAAAAGCAAGTATAAAGATGAAAATACATCAATAGATTAAATTAAAAAAACATAAATAATGAAAATAACACAAAACAAGATATTAATTATCTTGTTTTTTTTAGAAAGAGGTGCAGAAATGATTAATTGCCCATTTTGTAAATATATTCATAATATTTATATTGAAAACAATATTAATATATTATTTTTTTGTTATTATAGGTATCCCAATCCATGAATCGTTTTAGATAAAAGAAAAATTAGAAGAATGATTGTTTATTATGCTTAAAGTAATTGAATTATTTGCTGGGATTGGGAGTCAAAGAAAAGCATTAGAAAAGATTGGAATTAACCACAAAGTAATTGCTTTTTGTGATAATGATAAATACGCTGAAAAATCATATCGAGCGATTTTTAATGATTATGACACACCAAATTTAAGGTGACATTACTAAATTAGAAACTTTACCATATGCTGATTTAATAACTTGATCATTCCCATGCCAAGACATATCAAATGCCAATAATAATGGCCAAGGATTAAATGGCAAGCGAAGTGGTTTGGCTTACAAAGTTGTTGATTTAATAAGCACAATGGCAATAAAACCGCAATATCTTTTAATGGAAAATGTACCAAATTTATTAAGTAAAAAGTTTTTTGTTGGATTTCAAAATCTACAAAATCAACTTAATAAATTAGGATATCATAACCAATATTTTACAATGAATGCCAAAGATTATGGAATTCCCCAAAATAGAAAACGATTATTTATGATTTCAACATTAAAACAAGATTTTAAATTTCAATATCCCCAACCTTGTAATTTAAAATTTTTAGTAAAAGATATTTTAGAAAACAATGTAAATGAAAAATATTTTATTAGACAAGAATCAATGAAAAAAGCAATTGAAAACAATAAACTTAAAATCATTCAACAATGTTCTTATACAATTACAACAAAACAAATGCGATGAGGAAACGCAGAAATTATTGCAATTCCCAATGATATAAAAAAACTTAATGATGGAAAATTAATGATTAATCTGAGAAATTATAATCAAGTTAATATTTTTAATGATATAACAAAAAATAATCTTATTCCAACCATTACAACAGGACACGGGAGACCACCACAAATTGCATTGCCAATTAAGGATTATGGTAATTTTATTGTTTTACCACGAGCAAAAGATGGTTTGCTAATTAATGGATCATATAATCGGTTTTGAAAAACAGAAAATAATTATATGGGAACAATCGCAGCAAGTAATGTCAATAAAATTATGATTGATAATAAAAGACAACAACAAGATAGTAGTAAAATACTATCTTTTTTAATTGCTGAAAAAGAATACTTTTTACGAGTGTTAACCCCTTGTGAATGTTGATTATTAATGGGATTTAGTAATAAAGACTTTGATAAAGCAAGCAAAGTTGTTTCAGAAACCCAACTTTATAAACAAGCTGGTAATAGCATTGTTGTTGATGTGTTAGAAAAAATATTTACAGCAATGTTTCAAATAGAAAGGAAAAATTAAAGATGCAAAATAAGAGAAAAGTTTGGTGAAAATTACTTTTATATCCTTTAACAATTATTATTGGAATTTTGTTGCTAATAATTTCCCCTATTTTGTTTTTAATTGCCCTTGGAATTGATTGTGATTTTATGATTGGTAATTTATTATTGCATTTATTTTACTTACCTTTCGAAAGGAAAGAAAAAAATGACTAAGAAAAACAATATTAAAAATTACTTTAATAATCAACAGCAATATTATCAAAAAAAGAAAAATATTTATTATCAAAAAAGAAACAAATTAAGTAAAAACAAATTTTTAAAATAACAAAGGAGGATGAAAATATGAAATCAAACAACACAGCAGATTTTAGTGGAATAATGGATGTTGTTATATTATGAAGTAATGTTGTTTTGGGAGTAATAATGGGTTTGGCAGTTGTTTTTACAGTTTGAAAATTAATTATTATTTTAATTTCAATAATGCGAAATGCTGATAATCCTGAAGCGAGAGGAAATGATTTAAGTGCTTTAAAATGACCGATTATAGCAATTATTATAATTTTAGTTGTAATTGCTGTTATGAATGTTATTTTACAAGTTATCAAAACATATAACCCTAGTATTGGAACATAGTTGATAAAAAATGAAAGGAAGTGAAAAATTATGATACTTAATGCACTGTATAAACTAATATGATCAATTTTTGTACAAGGGCCATTGCAATTAATTGCATCATTTAACACAGTCCTAAATTATTTAACGGGAGGAGTGGTTGGTGATTTAATGTTTGGATCAAAACAAGAATTTAGTTTTCAAAATATCCCAATGGCATTCTGATATTTTGTCATAACTGCTTTGTGTTTATTTTCCTTAATATTTACAATTACTATGATTAAAATTTTGTTTCAAGATGCCACCGAAACAAAAACAAAATTTATTGTTGCTTTACAAAATGGTAGTAAAGCGTTTGTTTTTATCTTTTTAATTCCAATCTTTTTCTTTTTGACTAATTTTGCAATTTCTAACATTGCCAAAATGATTACATCGGGATTTGGTGGTGAAAACGGAAATATTGCAAACTATCTATACAATATCGGAAATACCAATTGAGATGGTAGTGGTGATAATATACCAAAAAATTATTCCTATCCTGACAATATTGGTGATTTTAATATGATTGCCGAAGTTTTTGGAGTGTGATTTATGTTGTTTGCAATGTTTATGATTGGAATTGCTTTGGTACAAAAAATAATCGAATTGTTTTTCTTATTTATTATTTCGCTATGAGTAATGATTATTATGACAATTGACAATGGTAAAGGAGCATTTATTTGAAAAGATATGGTAATTGCAAAATTTCTAGCATCAACCGCCACTTTAACAGGATATTTTATTTTTATGACAACAATTCAAACAATTTTAAGCACTAATTTAGCAGGATTAGGTATTGAGGGAATTGGAAAATCATTGTTTGTTATTCTGTTTATGTGCGGTGGTGGCTTGGCAGTAATGGCGTTTTCGGATGTTGTTGCCAACTTAATTGGTGAAGCAGCTGGTGTTAGGGAGGGAATGAGTTCAATGAAATCAACTGTTGCTGGTGGAATGATGGCAATGGGAGCTGCTAAAATGGCAGGAAAAGCATTTGGATTTGCCAAAAGCAAAAGAGCCAAACGAGCAATGACAATGGGTGGTGGTACTAGTATGGCAGATAAAACCATGAATGCGATGGGTTCTGGTGGTGATGCTGATTGAGGAGATAGTGAATCATCAAGCGGTCAATCTCGCCAAGAAAAACCCCTTGACTTTCGCCATTTCTGACACGCGACCGAGGGAATGAGTTCAAGAGCTGGGATTGTTGGTTTAGCGGGCTTTGGACTTGGGGTCACAACGCTTGCAACAAGTAAACTAGTGGGGGCAGTTCGCGGTGGTGGAACAAAAGGATTCTTCCGCCAAATTGGAATTGGAGTTGCAACACCATTCAAAGCAATTGGTAAAAGATTTAACCCACAATTGGCAAATAGTGGTAATGAAACTAATAAGTTAAAAACAAGCAATTTCAGTAATTCAAAATCTGAGTCTTTAAACAAAAAACTAGGGAAAGTAAACAAAATAAAAGCAAAATTAAATATTCCAAATAATAGTTTTGTTTTTGTTAATTCACAAAATAAACAACAAGCAAAACACAATAAGCCAGTTAAAAAAGTTTATAAAAAAGCAGATAAACTTAATAAAAATATTGCTAGTCATATTACAAAACAAAATACTAGAAATAAAAAATGGGATGAAAAAACCCGTTGCTAAAAAAGCAGAAAAGAAAAAGTCATAAGTAAAAAAACACCTGACAAAAATAAGAAATGCGGTATAATATAAGTAAAAAGGAGTAATAAATTATGGGATTATGACGATTATTAGGTGGCGAAATCAACTGAGAACGCGTTGCCAAAATGCAAGACAGAGGTCTTGCAACTGAAATTCACGGTGCAATTATTAACTCACAAGGGGGGAACTAATAATATTCCTCTAAGCATTGATAGATTAAACGACGATGACAAAAATAATGTTATGTGAGTATTAGAAAAATTTGGTCGTATTATCCCAATAACTGCTAAATATACATGATTAAAAAACTCACATATTAATAATGCAAGTGAATTACACCCTAAAAATACTGATTCAAAACAAATAAGATGAGATCAAGCTTGAGAATGATACGACGAATATAAAAAAGGTGCAATTCCATTTCTCGAATATCGCATTCAAATCAGAGAAAAAGAATTAGAAGAAGATGAAAGTAAATTTGTTCTTTATAAACAAGAAATAGAATATTATGAAATATGAAGAAAAAGTGAAAATAAAACAAAATGAAATAAAATAGATAAACCATCTAAAACAACACATAAATTAATAAAATACTATGAAAAAAATATTCCTGAACAAAAAGCAGAAATTGCTAAGTTAAAAATAGAATTGGAATCTCTGAAAGCAAAAGAAAATCAAAAACAACAGCAAACGCAGCCAAATTTATTACTTGAAAATGAAAATTTACGCTTAAAAAAAGAAATTTTAGAAATGGAACTAAAATTAAAAGAAACAAATAAACAAAGATAAAATGTATCAAATATCAACTTATCAAAATTTAATTTAGAAAAGGAGATATATTTTATTTATGTATGAAAAAGGAAATAAAGTTATTGTTAAAATAACAAACATTACGCCCTATGGTGCTTTTTGTAGAGCAGAAAGAGCTGATGGTTTAATCCATATTAGTGAAGTTTCAGATTACTTTGTTAAAGATATTAAAGATTTTTTTGATATTAGTGATGAAATTGAAGTTGAGGTACTTGATTTTGATTCAGTTAGGAAACATCTTAAATTAAGTTATAAAAAGTGTCACCCTGAACTATTAAAAAATGATGATAAAAAAATTCAAGAAATAAAAGCAGCTTTTAAAAATTTAAATAAAAAACAAAATAAAACAGACAATATTAAAAACATTAGTAAAACAACTGAAAACAAATAAACCAGTAAAAATAATTAAATGTAAAGGGAGGAAAATATGTTAGAAATTTGTTGTCCTGGTGGAGGTCATAATTGCTATACTTGTCGTGTTTGTACAGGTTCTTTCCAAGGTTGTAAAAGTTGTTTAAAGTGTATTTCTTGTCAAGTTTGCTTAACAAAAAAATGTCAAGTTTGTATTAACGGTAGTATTAGACAACAAGAAAATAAGAAAAAGTATAAAAAGTAAAGGATGTGATAAAAATGAAATGTTGATTTAAAAAACTATTTTGTAGAAATAAAAAACAAAATAAAGCTAACTGTAAAAATGAAACAAAAAATATTGAAAATATTAGTGAATCAAATGAAAACAAATAAATTAGCAAAAGTAATGTAAGTTATAAACAGCAATTAAGTTTGCTGTTTTTTTATTTTGTCAAAATAGAAAGGAAAAATAAAAATGTATGAAAAAATTACTTAGTTTTTTAGCAATATTTTCGTTTTTATGCACAAACACAGTGAATTTGATTAATTGTGCTAATATTGTTAATAATAAAACATATTTACCACCAATCACTTTCAAAAATGATTTAAAAGTTAATTCAGAAACAAATATTAATTTAGAAAAAATATACTTACCCCACTCCGTTTTAATGCAACAGCGAGGTTATAAAGGAACTTTCTTTAATCAATATAAAAAAGATATAATCAAAAATTTAACAGATGCTTTTTTAAGCAAAGCAGATATTAATTTAGAAATTAAATTTAAAACAGAATTTAGTACTTATCAACAACTACAATATTATTTAAAAATAGAACAACAAAATTATTGACAAAATTTATTGAATAATATTTGTCAACAATACCAAGATAATTTAAAGCAACTTATTTTATTGTTTTATAATTTTGTTGCTAATATTTGAAATAAAACAAATATCAGTGAAATTTTAAAGAAAATGGAAATAAAAAATGCGATTGATGGTGATAATAATGTCTTAGGACAAACAAATAATCACCAAACTATTTTGCTAAACAAAAAGGTTTTATCTTGTGCATTTGAAAAAACAATAAATAGTGAATGACACAAAGGACAATTTACAACCAATAATTTTCTGCATATTTTAATCCATGAATTAGGACATATCTTTTATTTTTATGATTGAGAAGAATTTAAAATCAATCATATTTTTTATTTAAAGCAATTTTTAGGACAGAAAATTAATAACTTAAATAAGTTTGCAGAACTAGACAAAGAAAAAGTGTTAAGGATATTTGCTAACAGTAATTATGGATTGAGTGATGATGACAAGTTATTGGCAGAGGGATTTGCATATTGGTTATTAACAAAACAAAGTATGCAAACAAAAATATGAGCATTTTGAAACGAATACTTTACAAGTTATTTACCACAAATAAGAAATAAAAAAGAAAGGAAGTGTAAATGATGTTAAATACAATAATTGGTATGATGGGAACAATTGCCATAATCGGCTTGTTTGGTTGTTTATGGAAGTTTCTTGGTATTAAATTGCAAAAAATGAAAAAACAAATTGAGTTAACGAAATACAAAAAAACTTGTCGAATAATATTATATTTTAGTATAAGTTGTTTTGTGTTATTTTTGTTAGTAATTGGATTGTGAATTGGATTAATATATCCAACTTTGAAATAAAATGAAAAAATATTTAAAAGCAATTTATAAAATATTTTTAAAGCAGAAAGGAGGTTATATCCTGTGAAAAAGATTATATTATCATGTTTATTAACATCGTTGATTGGTGTAAGTGAACCATTTATTGTCAAATCATCCATCAATGATAATTTTTTGTTTATAAAACAAGAACAAGTTATCAGTAAAAATGCAAAGAAAAGTTTTAATCCAACAGCACCAAGTTTTACAAAAAATATTAATTGGAATGATGATATTGATGTCGAAACGGGTGGAACTTGGGGTGGTGATTATACACAGAAAGTAGAATCATCATATTATTATGTTAATATATTGAATTATGCTAGTAGTTGAAATGATTTTAAAAATAAATACAAACAGATTAAAATTGATTTTGAGGGTTATGTTGCTCACAATCAGGCGGCTACGGCAAATTATAATGCTTATCACTATATCAATCTAAATGAAATAAGTGGCATAGCAAAAACAGAACAAATTTTTAATCACTATCAAGGTTATACCCAAAATGAAGAATGAGGATGAGCAAATGTAAGATATCAATTAGAAAATAATGATTGCATTAAAATTGATTTTTTGGTTTATGCACGAGCGAAAAACGGATGAAATTCAAGTAATACCTGAGCGAAAACATGATTAAAAGTTAATGAACTAATTTTTAATACAAGTTTTAGTTTTAATGATATGAAAAGTAATTTAACAAGAGAACTAAATAAAGAATTTAGTTATTATTCTAATATTGATAATAATCCACAAAGTGCTAATAATTGAAACCAAATTAAAACACAAATGGATAACAAAATAAAAAAAGCACTAAATGATAATAATGATACCCAGGGATGAATTGAATTTTTAAATCCAAATTATCAGTTAGAAAAAAGAACTAATGGTTATTTTATAAAAACATTAATTAATATTCATAATAATCAAAAACCAATATGACGATTATGAGACGATTATGATTAGGTAAATTAATAAAACTTGCTTTTTCTGTTGTAAAAGGGATAAATTCCTTACTAATAAAATAATTTTCTACATTCTGATTTTTCTTAACAAAATTACTCAATTTTATCAACTTCTTTCTTTAATTTTTTTTAAATCCTTTATTTAAATCTATATGTTCCAAAATAGTTGGAACAATTACCAAAATTACAGAAACAAACCATGAAACTAATGCCAAAATAAAAATTTCTTTATTGTTATTATTTATATTTAAAATAAAAACATAAACTAACACAACTGAACTTATAAAAAGAAAAATATATAAAAATCAAACAAAAAAATTAACTAAAATATATCATTTCTTTATTTTTTTATATTCCTTAGTTGTTTTAAATTTCATATCCATAATATAGTCTCCTAACTAAATATTTGTTTAATTTTTCTTTTTCAACATCAAATTCTACCTTAATTTCAAAAATATATTTTATATACATAATAATCACAAAAATAATAACTATAAAAACACATACAGACATAATAATTGCAAGCACAAAGTATGGAAAATCTTTATCATTTCAACTCAATATTGAAAAATAAATAAAAGAACTTAAAAAAAGAAAGCAGCAATTAAATTTAAAAAAATTAAAAAAATTAATAAAAAAATATCTTTAATAAAATTTTTCTTTATTTTTTTATATTCCTTAGTTGTTTTAAATTTCATATCCATAATATAATCTCCTAGCTAAATATTTGTTTAATAAACAATGTTATAAATAATGTTTATATAATGTTTTTTAATTGTAATAAACACTGATTATTAACAATGTTATATATAATGCTAATATATTGTTTATTTAATGTTTAATAAACATTGTTAAATATAAAAATAATAAAAATTGGCACACTGAAAATAACTATTAAGAACTTTAATAGTAAATAATAATAAGTTCATTTTTCTATTTAATAAATTCATTTTTTACAAATGTGATAGCATCTATTTTTTGATTATCATGAATGGTATCACCAATTAAAACAATTATTTCACTAAAACTTCCTAGTGTGCCTTAACTAAGATATTATGATCGATTATAATAAATATTAAAATCCTTTAACCATAACACGGAAAAAGTTTAAGATTTTAATAATACAAAATATAGCAAATGGAATTAATATAATTCACGCTTCACCTAAGAAAACCATTATCTCAGGTAAAATATTTGTTATACCTTCTTTAACTTTTCATAATGCACTAGATAAACCAGTTCAAATACCAGTCATACCCTCAGACATAGTTTTAGGTGTAGGTGCTGTTAAAAAATTAAACGCTGTTGTTAAATACATACCTAACATTATTTATTACTCTCCTTTCTTTCAATTTCTTTTTTATCTTTTTTCTTTCCTCGAATTTGTTTAATTTTTTGGTAAATTGATAAACCAATATAAGTAAAAATACTTAATATAATAACAACACTAAATATTGTCGTTAATCAAGTTGGCATAATACATCTCCTTTCTAAAAAATATCGCGTCACGCTCCGCGTGTTCGCTACGCTCAAAATAAACAATATTGAATAAATTACCGCTAATAAATTACGCGGATAATTTATTCATTTTCTTTTACATTATTAATTACTATCTTATTTACAGTATTAATAACAATATCTTTTCCATACTTAGTTACTAAGGACCGCAAAATAAAATAATGTTTCTTTTCAATAAAAAATCAACTCCTTTCAGAATTGATTTGTTGCACTTCGATTACATGATGCCATTTTATTAATATAAATTAGTTTTTCCATTATAAAATTTGTAATCAAATATTAAAGTTCTAAAATTTGACACGGTTAAATTATAAAAAAAATGCAAGTAATTAACTAATAAAATAATTACTTGTTTGGCTAGGAACAATACTTATTCTGGCAAATAAAAAAGTTAATATACTCGTAAAATAAATCTTAATAAATTTATTACTAAAATTAATCAAAAATTTCTTGAAGGTTTTTAAAACTATTATTTTGTAACAAATTAAAAGGATTGAGTTCTATTAAATATAGAATGACTTAATCCTAAAATTTTATTTTTTATGTACACTTTTCGTTATATATTCACTTTTTAAGTTAATTTATTAATTATTTTAAATAAAACAATCAAAGCCATGATATAAAGCATCTTCTCTTTCTTTGAAAATATCTTTAATATCATATTTTTTTCGATAATCTTCAATTTTGCCCTTTTCAATAGCTCAAATTGCTTCACACGCTAATTTATGCGAATTACATAATGTCATTTGAGGAACATCACCACTATTTAATGGTTCATAATATAATGCCCCTGTAATCATTTCATTTAAACCAAAACCAGGATATTCTCCTTTTAAAATTCCTTGGTGTAAACGAAAGTCAGAAATAATTGGTAATAAATATTTATTTTTATTATGAATTGCTTGTTCAACTACTAAACCAAATTCCATATGAGTTCCTGAATCTCATCCATCTAATTCAAAAATAACATAGTCTGCCTCCGTTAAACCAGCATAATCTAATTCAAAAATTGCTTTATTTGTAGGGCGCTTTTTTTGATTTGTTTCAAAATCAACTGGATTTCCAATAATAAAATCTGGAAACATTTTACGCAACATATCTCCTTCACGTTTTCTTGTATTTCACTGGGCCTCAGTAAACATACTACCCGCATTATAAATTACTTTTTTATTATCTCTCATATTATTTTTTCTCCTTTATTGATTAATTATTGTTTCAAATTTTTTAAATTTTTCCATATCAAGACATGTGCTATTAATATCACCCGTGATAAAAGCACCAACGGCAATTAAATCATATCCTAAGTTTTTTGCTTCTTCATAATTAGTTAAATTAATTCCTCCCGAAGCCATATAAATTTTTGTTGGAAAAAATGTTTTAATTGTTTGAATAAAATTTAATTTAAATGCTGTTGCTGGAAAAATTTTAATAATTTCTCATTTAGCATTAACAATATCGTTAACTTCTTGTAGTGTCATTGCCCCTGGAATATATAGTAAATTATTTTGATGACAATATTCACTAACTGCTTGGTTAAAAACTGGACCCACTAAAAATTGAGCTCCGGCTTTTGCCGCTTGCATTGCTTGTTCTAATGTTAAAACTGTTCCTGCTCCAACTAAAATTGTTGGGTATTTGTTACGAAAAAAACTAATTAATTCTGCAACATTAGGAATCGTGAATGTTAATTCTAAACATTTGACTTGTAAATTAATTAACTGTTCACAAATTTGTTGAGCAACAGCATAATTATGATTTCGAATTACATAAAAAGTTTTATAGTCTAATAGTTTTTCTAATGTAATCATTATTCTTCTAAATATGCTGTAATTCTATTAATAATAGAACTTTGATCTAATTGCTTATACTTAATAACAGCATCAGCACTTCCCGATAAACCATAATCATCAACACCCAGAACTAAACCAGTTTTACCAACAAATTTATATCAAACATAATCATTTGAAAATTCAATTGCAATTACTTTTGTTATATTTTTTGGAACAATTTTTTCTTGATAAGCCCTTGGTTGTTGTTCAAATAATTCAACACAAGGCATTGATACAACACGAATGTTTTTCTTAATTGTCTTAGCTGCAATAATTGCTGGTGCTACTTCAGTTCCTGTTGCAATAATAATTGCCTCCAATGGTTTTGTCTCATCTTCAGCAACAACAATATATCCACCTTTTAGTGTTTGTTCTCAGCATGTTTCTGATAATTGATATGGGGTATCTTGTCGCGATAAGATCAAAGCTGATGGAGTACTTTTTGCTTCCACGCTTGCTTTCAAACATCCAATTGCTTCTTTAATATCCGCTGGCCGAAAAACATTTAAATTCGGACAATTTCGTAACATTGCTAATTGCTCAACTGGCTGATGTGATTTTCCATCAAAACCAACACCAATTGAATCATGGGAAAAAGCAAAAATAACTGGTAAGTTTTGAATACACGCCATTCGAACACATGGTTTCATATAATCAGCAAAAATTAAAAATGTTGAATTAAATCCTTTCAAACCTTGGTGTAATTCAACACCAATGCTAATTGTTCCGGCCGCAAATTCTCGCACTCCAAAATGGACATTATTATTTTGTGGGGTTGATGTTGTTCATGATCCATTATAACCAATGATTTTGGTTGCAGTTCCTAAATCAGCACTACCTCCAAACATATTATTTAAACATTTTTGTTGATAATATTTAAATACATCTCCCATAATAATTCGTGTTCCTGCTTTTTTATCTTTATCTGTTGTTAATAATTCTGCAAAAGATTTTAAATTAACCGATGGAATAGCAAATAATTCTTCATATTCCTTTGGAAACTCTGTTTTGTAAGCAGTTATTTTTTTCTTTCACTCTTCATATTTTATTGCTCCTCGTTTAGCAAAAGTATCTTGTCAGTGTTTTTTAACATCATTGTCAACATAAAATTGAGGATGATTAAAATCATAAAATGCTTTTACTTGGTCCATCTCCTCAGAAGTAAATGGTGAAGAATGCATTGGTGAACCTTGTTTTGGATGCCCATAACCAATAATTGTTTTACATTCAATTAATGTTGGTTTATCAGATTTTTGAGCTTGTTCAATTGCTTTTTGAATTGCTGGCAAGTCCTCATCTGCGTTTTCAATTCGAATATAATTTCAATTTTGTGCTTCAAAAAAACGTTGATAATCAATCTTTAAAACAGCATCACATTTTGTATCTAATTGACAATCATTTGAATCATATAACATAATTAATTTATTTAATTTTCACACCCCAGCTAATTGAATTGCCTCAATTGCTCCTCCTTCTTGTAAATCACCGTCACTACATAAAACATAAGTATAATGGTCAATGATTTTATAATCTGGTTTATTAAATTTAGCCGCTAGATGTTGTTCAGATAATGCCATCCCAACCCCATAGCCAACTCCTTGCCCTAGGGGGCCAGAAGAATTATCGACTCCAGGAGTAACGCCATATTCTGGATGAGCTGGAGTTTTTGAATTAATATGACGATAATTTTTTAAATCATCAATTGTCAAATTATAACCAGCTAAATGTAAAATCGCATATTGTAAAGTTGAAGCATGTCCTGGGGATAATACAAAACGATCACGATTGATTCAATCGGGTACTGCCGGATTAGCAATTAAATTATCTAAATAAATTGCTTGCATTAGTGGTGCTGCACTTAATACAATCCCTGGGTGACCAGTTTTATTATAAATAATAGGATCTAAGCCTAAAATTCTTAAATTACTTAAACTTTTTGTTTCAATATTATTATTTGTGCTTTTCATTTTAATTTCCTCCTTATTAAATTAAAATATTAATAATAATTATTTTTAAATTAAACAAGGAACCTTATTATCAAGAGGTAATAAATGTTGCATAATAATGCTTATTTTTTCTGAAAAATCATCATTGTCAGCATCAATAACAATAAATTTATAATCATTTTTTAATTCATGATATAAAATTTCATATTGTTCATTCAATTTTTCCCAGTAATAATATGGGGTTTCTAATTCTAATTGACGCCCACGCTGTTTAATTCGTTCAACAGCCTTTTCAGTTGAAACTTTTAAATAAATAATGACATCAAATCCTAATTTTTGTTTCAAAATTGGAACAATAACATTTTGAAAAAAACGATTGTAGACTTTAAAATCAATTTCATTCATAATTTTTAATAAATGAGAAACTCGCACAAAAACAGGGTCTTCTAAAATTGTGCGGTCAAAAACAGTATCATCTAAATTATCAATGTTAAAAAATTGCTCAATTCTTGTTGTTAACATATAAATTTGCATTTTAAAAGCAAATCCTTCCATGTCCTGATAAAAATCCTTAAAATATGGATTTTCTTCTAATGGTTCTTTAAACAAATTATAGTTTAATTGTTTGCATAATTCTTCACTAACTTTTGTTTTCCCTGCCCCAACGGTTCCAAAGACTGCAATTTTCATTTTATTGCTCCTTTCGTTTTTAACCCATTAATTGAACAGCAGTGTCTAATGCTAATTCAACCATTGTCATAAAATTATTTTGCCGTTCTAAAGCTGTAGTAACTTCTTTCGTCACAAGATGGTCAGAAACTGTTAATAATGTCGCTGCATGTTTTTGCGTAACAATTGCATTAGTAAACAAAGCATATGATTCCATTTCAACAACATCTAAGTTATGAGTATGAATAAAGTCTAATGAATCATCATAACGGTAAAAAACATCTGCTGCATGCGCAATTCCCGTGTGTGTTTTAATTCCTTTTGCTTGTGCTACAGCTTCAATTTCATTAAATAATTTTTCACTTGCGGCAATTAAATTACTATCAATATTAGCTGCAATTTTTGCATAATTACTTTCACCAAATGCTTCACGAACATTAAAGATATCATAAACTTTAATATTCGGATTATAACTTCCAGCTGAACCAATTCGAATAATGTAATCAACATCGTAAAACTTAAATAATTCGTATGAATAAATTCCAATGCTTGGACAACCCATTCCGCTTCCAGCAATTGTTACCTCAATGTTTTTATACTTGCCAGTATACATTAACATATTTCGAACTTCATTTACTAATTTTAAATTTGTTAAATATTTTTCCGCAACGGTTTTTGCTCGTAATGGGTCTCCCGGCATTAAAACGACTTTTGCAATTTCTTCTTTTTTGGCATTAATATGTGGTGTCATTTTTTGTTCCTCTCTTTTCCGCTTAATTTAATTACCAATAAATACCTATCAATCCTATTTTTATTTAAAAAGTAAGGATATTTAAACAACACGAAAAAGAATATTGTTGCATATCCACATAAATGATGTTTAATTTCTACGGTTATTTTAATTAATAGTTTAAGACAACAACAAAAATAAAACCATTTTAAATCAAATGCTATTAAACTTAATTATTAATTAATTTTTATTATTTATTATTTTTTAAATAATACCTTTTGATAGGTTTACTGCTTTAAATTAACAACTAAAAAACTCTTTTTGACGTCTTTCAAATTATTATTTAATAGTTTTCACTAATAAATAATTAATCATCCAACCCCAGAGATAATAACTATAAGTGCAGCATTGATATCTTACCAATGTTTTTTAGAACGGTCTACTGGCTTAGTTTCACTTTACTCACTTTTCCTTCTCAAGAAATATTTTCTCAATGGAATTATGCTAGCTTTCATCCACTTTACAGTTGCTGGGACAGCCTAGGATTCACACCTAATTCCCGTAACATCCAAAATTGCTTTTTAAAGTTGTTAAAATAATAATATAAAGTTTACTTTTAAAATGCAAGTTAAAATTAACAAATTATTTACCAACTAAAAAGAAACTAGGAAAAAAGTTGATATTTTTATAATTAAAAATAAAACTATTGTCAGAAAAATCTAGGAGAATATAATGAAAATTGTAAATAATATTTATGGGCCTTACTTATTAAGTATTTTTACTCCTTTCAATCTCAATTAGAATCAAAAAATAGTCGAAAATCTAGCCCACCATAAAAATAATCGATAATATAATAAAATAAATAATAAGCAATTGATAATAAATAGTTTTTTAGTTAATAGCAGTTATTCATTTGCAATGTTATTAAATAAATTAGGTTTAGTTTTAAATTTTGTTATATTCCTTGCTAGTAGTAATCAGAAATATAGTCACAATGGTAAATGATTTAATGAATAATGTATTAATTATAATATAATTAATATAATTAGCAAACTCCCATATTATTCTCATACTAATCCTAATTATCATTAAAATGAACTGACCAGATTTATTATTTACATATTCGCTAGCGTTAATGCTAGCAATTTTTATCGTTAATTTAAAAAAAGCAAGATTTTCTTGCTTTTTTTAAATTAAACTTATTTTTTAGTAAATTCTAAAGTAAATAATGTTGATGTTCACCCAGTATAACAAACCGCATTATTTGGAACAAATAATAAATCAAAGTTTCAAACTGCCCGACGACGGAGTGAAAAAGTATCTTTAGTTTTATTTAAACTCACTTCATGAACACGTTTTTCTCAATTACCAGTGGTAAAAATGTCAAGTCCTGGTAAATTCTTTCCTTTATATGCTTCTTTAAAATCATCAATTAAAATTTTTAAAACATCTTTATATTTGCGATTTTTTAAATTTAAAATTTCAGTAAAAGCTTCTTCGCTAAGATGGAATACGCCGGAATGTTCATTTGATTCTAATTTAAAATGATTATAAAAAGCGACTACTAACCGTCCAAACTCCATTAACTTATTTGTTAAACCTTCTTCTGTAATTTCAACTTGAACTTTTAAGGCTTGACCATCATTCATTACTGCTCCAGATAGTGGGAAAACAGCTACTTGAATTTTAACTAAATTGACATGAAAATCAGCTAATCGTAAGTTTTGCCCTCCAATATTAAAAACATTAACTAATGCACGATAAAACTTAACAAAATTTTCTGGAGTAATTTTATCAGGTTGATATTCTTTTCCAGTTCAAACATATGAGGCTGTATTTTTTCGAACAACATCAACACCATTAGTAGTATTATTAATTGCACTTGTTAGTAAACTCAACAAGGTTATTGAAGAATTATATTTAATATTCTTTACAAATTTTTGTAATTCGCTATCACTTTCAATTTTACGCTGTAACTTTTCTAAAATAATTTTATCTAAATTAGCAAAACCAGCCGTATAGTTTACATCAAAATTTTGATAAATTTTAGCAAATTCTGGCGCTTTATCAATTTGAAAAACTCCTTATGTATTGAAAAAATTAACAATTACTCTGGAAATTTTTTGAACCATTCCATTTAAAACAACTTTCATTTCTTCTGAATTATCAGTAATAACATATTGAATCACATAATCTGAAGTTGTTGATAAAAGTTTAAAATTAGCTTTAAATTGAAAATGGAAATCTAATCTAACTGTTTTCACTTTTTCTAATCCTGGTCGATCTAAAATTGTTTTTAATTGTGCCATATCAATAAAAGTTAATTCATAATTTAAACTATCACTTACTAATTCAATTGGTTTACTATCAGGATAATAATTTGAATAGTCATTATAAATCTCATTACAAATATTATTAAAAACAGCAATAAAACCATTTTTTAGTGTTGCTAAAGCATTCTTCACATATTCATCCATTTGGTTTAATTTTTTACTTTCCGTTTCTTTATTGACCATTGTATATAACTTGTCAAATTTATTTTGATATTCAGTACTATTAATTGTATTTTTAGTTCGTGCATAAACTGAAAAATTGTTTATAGCACGTTGCGAAATTTTATTTAAAATTTCAATATCTTTTCCAACACCATTGTTATTATCATCTTTAAGAGGCGTCTTACAACTCATAATTGGACTGAATCCTGCCGTTGCAAAAAAGTCATTCCTAATAAACTCATTAGTTTTTTCATAATTTAAAATCCCTTCGTAATATTTATATTCATACTTTCTAATTATAACTTAAAAAAATAATTTAAAACTTAAATATCATAATTAAGGCTTCTTATCGCTAGCCGATGTTAAAAATTCTTTTTATTATATTTTATTAAATTAATGTCATTTATTTTTAAAATATTAGTAATATTTTAAAAATCATTTACATTTTTCACTTTATCATAATTATTTTATATTAACAATTATTTTTAAATTAATTTCCTTTCTATATCTTTATTTTAAAAAAACAATAAAAATTGGCTTTTTTAATGTATTTTCAATAAAAGCAAAATGTGTAACTAAAAAGAAGATTTTAATTACACATTTCAAATATAAACTAATGAAAACTATAAAATATATGTTTCTCTGTTTGCTTAAAATTAAGTTATTTATTAATATTAATTTTAAGCACCCCCATTTTTAAGCACCCCCATTATAAAAAAACTGGTTTGATGAAAAAAAGTAAATTATTTCACTGCTAAATCAATAAGTTTTAAAATATATTAACTTTTTTCTTTATTTACAATTTACAAAATAATTCATAATTTTGTTTGCATATATATAATACAAGATAGGCCCTAAATAAAAAGTTTCAATATTGAGAAAAGGAGAAATACAAGTAATGAAAAAAATACTAAATTTGTTAACTGTATTAGTACCTGAGCTTTTTGCGTTCAGAATTCTTATATTGATATAGAATTATTTCTTGATGGAAAACAATTAAAAATCAGACATAATTATTATTTTTCATCATCAAATTGCACTTATCGCACTTGAAGTAAATTAAAATACAATGCAATTCGTCTTGTTGGTAAAGTTGATGTAAATCCTCTATTTTTATTAACAGCGGAAAAAGCAAAACAATTTGATAATTGAGCTAATAGTAAAGAAGAGGAATTGCAAACAAAAAGAAACGATAAAAATTATAATAAAGATATTTTAATGAAAGAAGAAGTGGCATTTAAAGAAGAATTTAAACTATGATTAATAGAAATATTACATGGTTATATTCAAGATTTAATAATTTTAGATCAAAACAATCAAATAATAAATCTTATAGCAGAAATAGATGAAATAAAATCAAGATTAGATAAGCTAGAAGAGAAAAAAACATGCTTAGACAATATTTTTGAGTCATTTAAAAATAAAACTCTTGCTGATGCGCCTGGTGATGCTTGAGAAAAAATTAAAGAAAATAGTGACTCTGCTTTAAAAGTCATTATTAAAGAATCAGGAAAAGCATTCGCTACCGGAGTACTTAAAGGTATCGCGAAAGGTTCTGCGCTTAGTATAATTGGCTGTGTTGCTAGTTCTCTTTTCTAAAATGTATAGGAATCAATATTTATTTTAAATAGCAAAATAAAAAACATTAATCTTTATAAAAAAGTTTTTAATTTTTAATTGAAAAATTTTTTTATTAAAGATGTTTTTTAACTTATTTTTATGTTATTACTTAATTAACAGTTTTGCTAGACTTGTATTTACAATTTACAATATTAAAACATAATTTATTGATTTTTTAAATTATGATAGAATTATCTTAAAAATATTTTTAAAAAAACAAATTAAAAGGTAAAAAAATAGTAAATATTTTAAATATTGTATCATTTGTAATCACTACTTTATTCATTACTATTATTATAACAACACAAACCAGGACATAATTTGATAAAGATGTTTGCAATAAAACCTGCTGATGTTGCTACCATTGCAATACATTTATAATTAATAAGTTTTATGTTATTTTACGGATAGTATTAAAACTAGGTAAAATATTATAACTATTGCTCTTTTAAAAATGTTTTAATTTTTTCTTGTAAAGTTGTTCGACGCTTTTGTGGTAAATTATTAACTCCATATAAAAATGCTGATGGTTCACCAATTAAATACAACTTAGTTTTAGCGCGGGTAATTGCTGTATAAATTAGATTTCGTTTTAACATCATTCAAAAACTTTTTGTTATTACAAAAATAATATTATCATATTCACTGCCCTGTAACTTATGAACACTACAAGCATAAGCTAAAGTAATATCATAATAAAGTTCTTTAGTATATGTAATAACATTATCATATTTTACTAAAATAACATCATTTAAATTTTTATCTTTTTTAATATCAATAATAATGCCAACATCACCATTATAAATTTCTAATTCAGGTCGATTCTTAAGTTGCATAACTTTATCATTAACTCGAAAAAAACGATGTCCAATCTTAATTTCTTTTTGGCCAACTGCATGATTCATTCGATTTTGTAAATAAGTATTTAATGCATTAATTCCAACTGGACCATTATACATTGGAGCAATTACTTGGATAGCATTATAATCTGCTTCATATTGATTGCTAATGTTTTGATATAAATCACCAACAACTGTTAATAATGCTTGCGAATCAGTTTCATTAATAAAAGTAAAATCTTTTTTATCAAATAAATTATTATCTTCAAAATGTTCTTGTTCAATTGCATAAGATAGTTCTAAAATGTCATTTCCAGCTTCTTGCCGATAAACTTCTTCTAATTTAATAACATTAAAAACATCACTTTGAATAATATCTCGTAACAAATCACCACAAGCAACTGATGGCAATTGATTTGGATCACCAATTAAAATTAATTTACGCAAATTAACACTAGCTTTGGCAATTTGTGCTAATAACAAACTATCAACCATACTAACTTCATCTAAAATTAAAATATCATTTTCTAAAGGATTATTTTCGTTATAAAAAAACTGATTAGTTAAAGCATCATATTTTAATAATTTATGAATTGTTAAAGCTTTCCGGCCAGTTTTTTCTCGTAATCGTTTTGCTGCTTTTCCTGTTGGTGCTGCTAACACAATTTTTGATTGTTGGTAAACTTTTTTTAAAAGACTAACAACGCCATCAACAACTGTTGTTTTTCCCGTTCCAGGTCCCCCAATAATAACTAAAAAATTAGAATGAACGGCAGTCTTAATTGCTTTTGTTTGATTCATATTATAAATAATTTGTTTTTTATTTGTTAAATTCTCTAACTCTTCTGTTAATTTTTGATCATCATATTGGTCAGTTGTGTTCAAGCCAACTAACATTGCAGCAATATTTATTTCACTATGATATACTTCTGCAACATAAATTTTATCATTCTTAAAAATTAGTAATTTAATTTCTTTACTATATTTTAATCCTGCTAATAATTGTTCTTTTGTTAAAGAAGAAAAATGCTTTTGTAAAATTTTTGTTAATTCATTTAATGTTAAATAAGTATCACCATTATTATTGCAAAATTCCTTTGCTAAATATCAGGCATAATAACCAATTCGAATATTACTAAAAGGTTCTTGCTCAAATGCTAAATAAATCTTATCAATTGTTTTAAAAGCAATATTATCTTTTAATAATAATGAATAAGGATCTTTTTTTAATAAAGCATAAATCTGGTCAACATTATATTTTGTTTTTAATAAAGATAAAACTTGTAGCGATAATCCTTTTTGATTAAATTGGTGATTTAATTCATCATCACGACTCATTGACTGAAATACTTTTGCAATAATATTAGCTTGTTTAACACTAATCCCTGGGATTTGATGTAAGGTTGATAAATTTTCTTTAATCTTAGTAATCACATCTGTTTGATAATAATCAATAATTATTTGTGCTGCTTTTTCACCAATTGTTGGAAATAAACTACTAGTTAAATATTTTAAGACCTCATCATTACTACGCGGAGCAAGTTTATGAACTTCTTTAACTTCAAAATTTTCACCATAACGTTCATTATATACAAAGTCCCCACATAATTCATATAATTGTTCTGGTTGTAAAGCTGATAAAAATCCTTTAATAAAAATAAAATGTGTTTTATCATTTTCTAATTGAAATTTACAAATCCGATAACCATTATTAGATTCAAAAACAATTAATTTTAAATAACCACGTATTTTTTCAACCATTTTAATAATCCTTTCCTATAAATATCATAATTTTTGATTATCTAAATAAACATCATTAATAACTCCACCGCCAAGACAAACTTCATCAACATAAAAAACAGAAGCTTGTCCTGGTGTAATTGCTTTTACTGTTGTTGCAAATTGCACAAGACATTTGTTATCATTTAAAACGGTTATTTTAACAGGAATATCTTTTTGACGATAACGAAACTTAGCTGTACAATTAAATTCTTTTTCACGGAAAGTATTAATTCAATTAACATCAGTAACAAGACAACTAGTTGAATATAGTCATTTTTCTTCGCTGCTTTTTGCAACATATAAAATATTTTTTTCAACATTTTTACCAGCAACAAAATATGGTTCACTCATACCACCTAAATTTAAACCACGCCGTTGACCAATTGTATAATACATCACCCCATTATGATGACCAACAACTTCTTTTGTTTCAATATCAACAATATTACCATCTTGATTTGGAATATAATTTTGTAAAAAAATTTTAAAATCACGTTCGCCAATAAAACAAATCCCTGTTGAATCTTTTTTATTAGCCGTGCTTAAATTTTGCGTCATTGCAATTTCTCTAACTTGTTTTTTTGTTAAATTTCCTAACGGAAAAAATGTTTTTGATAATTGTCCTTGGTTCAACTGACTTAAGAAATAAGTTTGATCTTTATCTCGGTCAATTCCCCGTAATAATTGATATTCTTGTAATTCTTCATTGAAACGTACACGCGCATAATGCCCCATTGCAATAAAATCAGCATGATAATTATTAATTGCATAGTTTAAAAAATAATTAAATTTAATATATTTATTACATAAAATATCTGGATTAGGAGTTCGCCCCTTTTGATATTCACTAATAAAATGTTTAAAAACATATTCTCAATATTCTTTAATAAAATCAGCACGGTGCAATGGCACTTGTAATGTTTTACTAACATTAACAGCATCATTATAATCAAGTTCTTGTGGACAAATCATATTATTAATTGCTTTATTCCCTAAAATATCATTATTTAATTGACTGTCCCAATTACGCATAAAAAGACCTTCAACATCATAACCTGCTTGTTGTAATAAATATAAACTAACTGAAGAATCAACTCCCCCAGATAATCCAACAACAACTTTTTTCATTGCACATCACTTCCTTTTTTAATAATAATTTAGTACTATTATTTTAACATTGAAAATTAAAAAACCCAAGATAAGAAATTGGTTTCCTATTGCTTAAAATAATTTCCTATATAATTTAAGATCTTTCTTTTTTACTTTTTAAAACTGCTGCTAACATCAAAATATTTGCTATCAATAAAAAACTATAACTAATAATTTGCATAATACTACTTGATCAATTTCCATTGTATCAATTTCATCATAAAATTGACTTGCTTTGTCCGGGCTAACGATTAAATTTACTCCTTCCACTATTTTTTTATTTTCATTTTGCTTAATATCAAACTTTTTATCATAAGTTTCTTCCTTATCACTTTTCGTTTGGATAGGAGTAACATTACCTGTTATTTTTTGCGAAATATTTGTTTTTTGACCTGGCATTTTATTATAACTTTGAGTAAAAAAACATCTTTTTTTGGTGATGAGTTCGGTAAAGTAAGTTTAGGAAAATGATTTGTTAAACCTAACTTTGATTTTATATTTTTTTTATTATCACTATTAGTTAATGATTACTTTAATTTTTCTTGATCTTTTTGAATTATTTTTTGAGCAACAGCACGAGCTTGTGCTTTGACTGTTGCATGGTCAACTTTAACTTCAGCAGGTTTATTATTAAACTGAACATCATTATTTTTATTATTAAAGTTTAATAAGTCATTTTTTTTTGTAATGGTTGGTGGTTCATATAAGTGTTCCTCATTATCCAATTGGATTTTTTCATCAAAAGTTGATTTAATTTTATTTAATCGGTGATGAAAACTTGTTTTCTCCTCTTGTAATTTTTCAGTTTGATGATGTAAAATTTTTAATGCATTTGGATTATCTAAATTTAAAATTATTTTCCGTGACTGTGCGAATGAATTTAAATCATTATTTTGATTCACATTTTGGTTCTTAGTGAAAAAATAATTATTTTTAAAAAAATGGCTATTTTCTTGTAGCAAAAAAGTTTCATCATTGTTTGAAATAAACTCTTGGGGCTCAATGTTCTGGTTATTATGAACACTTTGCTTAATTGGTTTTATTTTTAAAATTTTAATATCATTACTTTTCATTATCAACACCCATTTCAAAACAAATTCAGAACTAATACATATTAATTATATCGTAAAACAGCTAAAAAACAAAGGAAATATTGGACTTTTTTTGTAATGCCAAGTAAATATAAAAAGCAATTAAAATTTTAATTGCTTTTTATATTTATAAAATTATTTATTACAATTTCCTTACAAACTGCGTTCATTATCTGTTTTAACAGGCTCTAATTCTTCTAATGCATCAAAAAATTCATCATTATCATCAGATGATATATCATTATCAATCATTTGCTCACTATTTGAACGTGATGAGGAAACTGTACTAAATTCATTAAGAATGCCTTTAAATTTATTAGCAAGATCTTGATTTGAAGTTGAAAGACGTGACATCATTTTTACTATGTCAAAGTTATCTAAAATATTTTCAATTTGGCTAAAGTCAGGTTCTAAATACTGATATATATTATCTCTTTTGGCAATGTTCTTTATTTCTTCAAGCTTACGCTTTGCTTCTCTTTCAACTTGTTTATAATATATTTGAGCATTAATAACAATATCTTGTTGAAAATTAATTTTTTTTCTTTCTTCTTTTGTTCTTATGTCAAGTCATTTATTATAGTTAGTTCAATAATAATGTTTTTTTAATAACCAATTTTTTGCACTATTTCATTTTTTGCTAATTTTATCAGCAGTAAAATTTCATGCTGCTTTAGTTTTTTTACGCATTTTCTTACTCCATATTATCATTTTATATACTAAATATATTCTTCCTATATTTTCAATCATTTTTGCTAAGCAGCCCATAATATTAAGTATGCCCCTTTCATAATTGAAAATCATAAAATTAATATTTTATGATTTTCATTTTATTTTAAAACATTAACTATTTTAAAATAGAATTTTATATTTTTAATTTATGTTTTATTTACTCTTTTTATACTATATATTATTTAATTTAATTATTTTTTAAATGAAATAATTTATAATGATTTGTTAATAAAAACAATTAATTAAAGTCATTTATTTTAAAAAATATTAACCATTTTTTAAAATCATTTACAATATTAACTTTATCACATTAGTTTTAAATTAACAAACCTTTAATTTAAAAATCTTATTATTAATTAATATTGGACGTACATTTTGATAAATAAAAAAGACTAATGTTTGAATTAGTTAAGAAAAGTAGACTAACAAAAAATGACTAAAGGTTTAGGTTCCTGTATTCAACAGGACTTACATCACTGAATGTAATAGTTTAGCTACCACAGCATGGGTAAATAAAAATATTAAAAAAGGTCAAAACCTTTTTTTAACCTGGCGCTGCCCTATTTTCACCTTGCGGCTATTGTCGGCGTAATAGTGCTTAACTTCCGTGTTCGGAATGGGAACGGGTGTGTCCACTATGCCATAAGCACCAGATTATATCTGAGGGAAATTATCCGCTCAAAACTAGATAATAAACTGTCTAAAATTTGTAAATAAGCTCTCGCTTTTTTGAAGTCCTCGACCTATTAGTATTGGTTAGCTGAACACGTCGCCGTGCTTACACACCCAACCTATCAACCTTGTCGTCTTCAAGGGGTCTTACTCCATAAAGGATGGGAAATCTCATCTTAAAGTATGCTTCTCGCTTAGATGCCTTCAGCGATTATCATTTCCACACATAGCTACCCAGCTGTGCCACTGGCGTGACAACTGGAGCACCAGAGGTGTGTCCATCCCGGCCCTCTCGTACTAGGGACAGATCTCTTCAAATTTCCTACGCCCACAACAGATAGGGACCAAACTGTCTCACGACGTTCTGAACCCAGCTCGCGTACCGCTTTAATGGGCGAACAGCCCAACCCTTGGAACCAACTTCAGCTCCAGGATGCGATGAGCCGACATCGAGGTGCCAAACCTCCCCGTCGATGTGAACTCTTGGGGGAGATCAGCCTGTTATCCCCAGGGTAACTTTTATCCGTTGAGCGACGGCCCTTCCACACGGGACCGCCGGATCACTAAGCCCAGCTTTCGCTCCTGTTCGACTTGTAAGTCTCACAGTCAAGCACCCTTCTACCTTTGCGCTCTATGTATGATTTCCGACCATACTGAGGGTACCTTTGGGCGCCTCCGTTACATTTTAGGAGGCGACCGCCCCAGTCAAACTACCCACCTGACACTGTCTCTGATCTGGCTTACAGATCTAGGTTAGGATTCCGACATAACAAGGGTGGTATTCCAAGGATGACTCCACAACAACTAGCGTTACTGCTTCAAAGTCTCCCACCTATCCTATACATGCTATATCAAAACCCAATATCAAGCTATAGTAAAGCTCCATGGGGTCTTTCCGTCTAGTTGCGGGTAACCTGCATCTTCACAGGTACTAAAATTTCACCGAGTCTGCAGCCGAGACAGCGAAGGGATCATTACGCCTTTCGTGCGGGTCAGAACTTACCTGACAAGGAATTTCGCTACCTTAGGACCGTTATAGTTACGGCCGCCGTTCACTGGGGCTTCGGTTCAAAGCTTCGCTAATGCTAACTAATCCCCTTAACCTTCCAGCACTGGGCAGGCGTCACCCCCTATACGTCGTCTTACGACTTTGCAGAGAGCTGTGTTTTTGCTAAACAGTTGCCCCTTCCTCTTCACTGCGGCTCATATTGCTATGAGCACCCCTTCTCGCTAACTTACGGGGTTATTTTGCAGAGTTCCTTAGCTACAGTTATCTCGCTTGCCTTAGGATTCTCTCCTTGACCACGTGTGTTCGTTCTAGGTACAGGCACCATATAAATAGTGCTAGAAGCTTTTCTTGGAAGCATGGAGTCATATACTTCGCTACTAGGCGAACCGTTCGCTCCCCATCACACTTCAAGGTTATGCAAGGCGGATTTGCCAACCTTACCCTCTTTGTGCTTAGCCCGGAATCCAATAACCGGGATATACTATCCTTCTCCGTCACTCCATCGCTCTATATGGTGGTACAGGAATATCAACCTGTTGTCCATCGACTACGCCTTTCGGCCTCGCCTTAGGTCCTGACTAACCCTGGGTGGACGAACCTTGCCCAGGAAACCTTGGTCAAACGGCATGAGGGATTCTCACCCTCAAACGTTACTCATGCCGGCATTCTCACTTCTAACCAGTCCAGCAGTCCTCACGGTCTACCTTCATCCCTGTTAGAACGCTCCCCTACCGCCCTGTATATAAATATACAAAACCCATAGCTTCGGTATTATGCTTAGCCCCGGTACATTTTCGGCGCAAAGTTACTCGACTAGTGAGCTGTTACGCACTCTTTAAAGGGTGGCTGCTTCTAAGCCAACCTCCTAGCTGTCTAAGCGACTTCACATCCTTACACACTTAGCATAAATTTTGGGACCTTAGCTGATGATCTGGGCTGTTTCCCTTACGTGCATGGACCTTATCACCCATGTACTGACTGCCGAGTATACAAAATTGGCATTCGGAGTTTAATTGCATTCAGTACCCCTAGGTGGGGCCATCATACATTTAGTGCTCTACCTCCAACTTGCTAACCTCGACGCTAGCCCTAAAGCTATATCGGGGAGAACCAGCTATATCCAGGTTCGATTGGAATTTCACCCCTAGCCACAAGTCATCCGCGGTCTTTTCAACGAACGTCGGTTCGGTCCTCCATTAAGTTTTACCTCAACTTCAACCTGCTCATGGCTAGATCACCTGGTTTCGGGTCTATGACAACATACTAAACGCCCTATTAAGGCTCGCTTTCACTACGGCTCCGTATTTTCTACTTAACCTTGCATGCTATCATAACTCGCCGGCTCATTCTACAAAAGGCACGCCGTCACCCATTAACGGGCTCCGACTTCTTGTAGGCATATGGTTTCAGGTACTATTTCACTTCCCTCCCGGGGTGCTTTTCACCTTTCCCTCACGGTACTGGTTCACTATCGGTGAATAGGTAGTATTTAGCCTTACGCGGTGGTCCGCGTTGATTCCGACAAGATTTCACGTGTCTCGCCGTACTCAGGATTCCATTTCGAGTCTTGTCTATTTCGTATACGGGGCTATCACCCTCTACGGCATGGTTTCCCAACCATTTCTACTATAAACAAGTTTTGTAACTCTACTATTTATGGTCCTACAACCCCAGATAAATCTGGTTTGGGCTGTTCCCCGTTCGCTCGCCGCTACTAAGAGAATCGCATTCGCTTTCTTTTCCTCTAGGTACTAAGATGTTTCAATTCCCTAGGTATACCTTCACTATAACTATTTATTCATTATAGGATGATGAGAGATTAATCTCACCGGGTTTCCCCATTCGGACATGTCCGGATCAAAGCTTACTTCCAGCTCCCCGAACCTTATCGCAGGTAGTCACGTCCTTCATCGTCTCCTATTCCCAAGGCATTCACCATACGCCCTTTGTAACTTCAAAGTTTTATAAATTATTTGACCTGATTTTAAATCAGTTTTTTGAGAATCATTTACAAATATAACTGTGAAATTTTAGTTATTTTTTAAAAATAACAGAAATTTTGAATTATTGTTATTTTAATCATGTGATTAAAATAACTAGATGTCTATTATCCAGTTTTCAAAGAACAATTCCAATAACATTTACTTGTTATTTTCAGAGAAACTAATCTCTGAAAACTAAACATAACGGTCATTAAAACTAGTTAATTACTATAAAGTATTAACTCCATAGAAAGGAGGTGATCCATCCGCACGTTCTCGTACGGATACCTTGTTACGACTTCACCCTAATCATCAATCCTACCTTGGGCGGCTTCCTCCTTGCGGTTAGAATACCGACTTCTGGTATTATCAACTCTCATGGTGTGACGGGCGGTGTGTACAAGACCCGAGAACGTATTCACCGCGACATTGCTGATTCGCGATTACTAGCGATTCCGGCTTCATGAGGGCGAGTTGCAGCCCTCAATCCGAACTGAGATCGGCTTTTTCAGATTAGCTCCCTCTTACGAGATCGCAACTGTTTGTACCGACCATTGTAGCACGTGTGTAGCCCAAGATATAAGGGGCATGCTGATTTGACGTCATCCCCACCTTCCTCTAGCTTACACTAGCAGTCCTGTTAGAGTATCTCAACTTAATGGAGTAACTAACGGCAAGGGTTGCGCTCGTTACTGGACTTAACCAAACACCTCACGGCACGAGCTGACGACAACCATGCACCACCTGTCTCAATGTTAACCTCCACTGTATTTCTACAGCTTTGCACTGGATGTCAAGCCTTGGTAAGGTTCTTCGCGTTGCTTCGAATTAAACCACATGCTCCACCGCTTGTGCGGGTCCCCGTCAATTCCTTTGAGTTTCACTCTTGCGAGCATACTACTCAGGCGGAGTACTTAATGCGTTAGCTGCAGCACCGAACTTAGTCCGACACTTAGTACTCATCGTTTACGGCGTAGACTACTAGGGTATCTAATCCTATTTGCTCCCTACGCTTTCGTGCCTAAACGTCAGTGATAGGCCAGTCGACCGCCTTCGCCACTGGTGTTCCTCCATATATCTACGCATTTCACCGCTACACATGGAATTCCATCGACCTTTCCTACACTCTAGCTTAACAGTTTTCAAGGCGAACTGGAGTTGAGCTCCAGGATTTGACCCCAAACTTGTTAAACCGTCTGCGCACGCTTTACGCCCAATAAATCCGGATAACGCTTGCCACCTATGTATTACCGCGGCTGCTGGCACATAGTTAGCCGTGGCTTTCTGGTAAGGTACCGTCAAATAAGTATCATTTCCTATACTTACTGTTCTTCCCTTACAACAGACTTTTACAATCCGAAGACCGTCTTCAGTCACGCGGCATTGCTCCATCAGGCTTTCGCCCATTGTGAAAAATTCCCTACTGCTGCCTCCCGTAGGAGTTCGGGCCGTGTCTCAGTCCCGATGTGGCCGATCAACCTCTCAGTTCGGCTACGTATCATTGTCTTGGTAGGCCATTACCCCACCAACTAACTAATACGCCGCATCCTCATCCATTAGTGATCCAAACGGACCTTTTAACATTCTCTGATGCCAGAAAATGTCGTATGCGGTATTATCAGTCGTTTCCAACTGTTATCCCCCGCTAATGGGTAGATTAGATACGTGTTACTCACCCGTTCGCCACTGGGTGCAAGCACCCCGTTCGACTTGCATGTATTAGGCATGCCGCCAGCGTTCATCCTGAGCCAGGATCAAACTCTCATTAAAAAATATCGTTTTTGTTCCTAGCTTTAATGACGGATATTCATTGATTAAATGATTATCTTTTGTTGTTATGTTTAGTTTTCAAAGATCGTTATTGTGTCAGCAAAACACCTTTTAAATCATACAAAATTATGCGTTTATTGTCAATAACTTTTGACTCTTTTTTTCATATTTTTAGTATTTTTTTTGATAATGCAAGTAAGTATTTATTATGATTAAGTAATAAATTACTCCCAACTGACACCTTTATAATTATATAAAATCCTCATTTTTTTTGCAATCGTTTTTAGTAAAAATATTAATTTTTTTTACAAAAAACTAATTACTTAAAAAGAGCTTATTTTAGCCTTTTTTCATTGAAACTATTGTTTATTTACTACTAAATTTTAACTTTTTTATATAAAAAGCTATTTCAAAGGAAATGGCTAATTGGTATTAAGTTAATAATATTAATAATATTAGTTAAAACTGCTTAAATACGTAACACGGTCATCAATTATATCGTTATAATAATTTTCTTCATCAAAATTATTGGAACGAAATGATTGAATTCGCCCCTTGACGGCAATAATTGCTTTATCACGTAAACTAATATCTAAATCATCGATATTATTTGTTCATACTTTAACATTAACTAAATCACTGTCATAGTTACCATCTTTTTTTAAAAAGGTCGCTGAATCTTTAGTAAAAATTTCATTAGTTTTCGTTCTGCTTCTTTTTTATCATAAATAATTTCATAAGTTCCTTCTACTTGCCCAACCAGTATTACTTGATTCATTCTTTATCATCCTTTTTAAAAACAACCAATATAACTCAATACTTAAAAGAATTATAAAAAACTTTTTTCAAAAGTAAGAAAAAAATTCACAAAAAGCATTGTTATTTTTGTTTTAAAAAATCAACCCCTTTTTGAATTTCAACTTTAGATAAACCGGGATAATCTAATTGACGCATAATTTCATAACCAACAATTCCAACTGTATTAGCAACATTTAAACTACGAACTTTTTCTGACATTGGAATGCGAAAAGTTCGTGCTAAATGTTCTTTCAAAATTGCTGTTGGAATACCAGTTGATTCACGTCCAAATAAAATAAAAATTTTTTCATCCTTGGTAAAATCAATTGCACTATGTGGCTGTTGAGCATAACGAGTTGCACAATATAATTTAAGATTTGGATTTAATTGCAAAAAATGATTTCAATCATTATATGTTTCATAATCAGCAAAATCAACATAATTTGCACTACTACGAGTAATAAATCGTTCATCAAAAATAAATCCAAATGGTTCAATTAAATGTAATTTAGCATTAATTGCAACACAAGTTCGCATAATGGCTCCAACATTTTGTGCAATTTCTGGTTCAAATAAAATAATGTTAATTTTTTTTGTTGTTTTCATCTTTTCCTCCTAATCATCATTTTTTAAACATCTGAAAAGCCTTTGAACGATGTGAATACTTATTTTTTTCTATTATAGTTAATTCAGCATAAGTTTGGCCAATTTCAGGTAAGAAAAAAATGGCATCATAACCAAAAACATTAGTACCACTTGGTTCTTCAGTAATAAGGCCTTTTGTTACTCCACGAAAATATCTTGTTTCGTTTGTAATTGGATTAATATAACATAAAACACAAACTGCTTGTGCATCACGTTGTTCTAGTGATCGACATTTTTCAATTAATAAATTATTAATAATATTATTATCAGTAATTGGTTCTGCTCAACGGCGAGTATTAACACCAGGAAAATTTCCTAAACCAATAATTTCTAACCCAGAATCATCCGCTAATACTGGCTTATTTAACATTTTACTTAAATAATCAGCTTTTAAAAATGCATTTTCTTCAAAGGATGTTCCTGTTTCAGGAATTTCAGGCACAGGTGTTGTTAAATCTAATAATGATTTAACAATTATATTAATACCTTCAAACATTTCTTTAAATTCTCGTACTTTGTTCTTATTATTAGTAGCAATCCAAATTTCTTCCATTTTTTATTTCCCCGCTTTTCTTTACTATATATATTGTATAATAAAGTTAATAATATATATCATACAGAATGGAAGTCAGAAATATGATTAAATACCAAATTAAAGCAAAATTAAATTTAGGTATTACGAACCAAAATTATCAAAGTATTGATAATCTTTTTATCCGTTATAGTAGTCCTTTCACTAATTTATTCATTGATCATCAAAATGAAATTTTTGTTTTAGAACAAATTAAAAATAGTGATTTAACATTACCAATTGTTGATTATGGTTATGATGGTGAACATTTCTTTTTGGTTACACCATATTATCCAACTTTGCATTCCCTTAGTATGGTTAAGCTTACAAACCAAGTCCTAACCCAAGTTGCTACAATAATTAAACAATTATGAGAAACTAAAATTAATACAAATAATCAAATTAAAACATTTAATCCCAAACAATTTTTAATAACATTAAAATCGGCAATTTGTAAGCAATTGGTCAATTTAACAACATATGAAAAAAATCTTGATTATTCAAAATTGCAACCAACAGAACTTGTTTTATGCCATAATGACTTAAATAGTGGCAATTTAGTTTTTTTAAATCAAAAACTCTACTTAATTGATTTTGAATATGCAATGTTAAATGATAAATTTTTTGATATTGCTTCATTTGCTTCTGAAACATTAACAACAAAAGCTGAACAAACTTATTGATTTAATCTTTTTAATTTAACATCACAGCAACAAGAAAAAGTAGCAGCATGAATGTATTACCAAAACATTCTATGAATTTATTGAGCGAATTATATGTATGAACAAACAAAAGAAAAAATTTTCTTAACAATTATTGATTTAAAATTAACTAATTTACAAAAAAAATAATTAGGGTTCTTTTTTTGTTACTGCTGAATCAACCGGTGAATTATTGCTTTCTTTTTCATTGCTAACTGGTAATCCAGATTGTTTCCTATTTTTTTTCATTTGAAAATATCCACGAAGATTACGTATTCATACGGTTATAAATGTCCCAACAAAAATAGCACCTAAGAGAAAAAGAAATGATACTAAACAACGATATAAAATTTTATCTCATCCTCATCAATATCCAGTTAAGTAAATGCCATATAGCATTCAAGATAATGCAATTGTATAAGTAAACTGGTCAGCTTGATGAAAATGAAAATAAAACCCCAGACAAGTTAATAAAAAAACACTAAAAACCATTGTTAAACCAAAACCAATTCCAATTCCAACATCATAATGGTAAGTAAAACTTAAGTCAGGGGAAGTTAAAAAAAACAATAATAAAAATGGCCCTACTGCTTCAATAATTAAAAATAAAAAACTTTTTCAAAACACTGTTCGTGAAGCATG
The DNA here is from genome assembly GCF_001886855.1 of Spiroplasma citri. Taxonomy (NCBI): domain Bacteria; kingdom Bacillati; phylum Mycoplasmatota; class Mollicutes; order Entomoplasmatales; family Spiroplasmataceae; genus Spiroplasma; species Spiroplasma citri. Next base: position 514,538 of record NZ_CP013197.1, on the reverse strand, counting down.
AAATTCTAAATCATGTTGCATTTCTGGTGGTAAATGTTCTCAATTACTAGTAGACTCTTTTTTATTATTGTTTTTAATGACTTTCATAAGAATCATTAACTCCTCTTTTGCACCTTACCTTTTTATTTTAACATAAAAAAATTGTTAAACTAACAATTAATATCATGGAGCAGGTGAAGGGAATCGAACCCTCACAGTCAGCTTGGAAGGCTGAAGTTCTACCATTAAACTACACCTGCATTTTAATTTTAAATTTTATCCTAAACTACAGTAATATATATACCACTGTCTTGACATAATGTCAATTTTATTTAAAAAAAATTGTCTTTATCTTGTGATAATTTCGTAATAGTTATCTAGCAAAAATTTCGCAATTATTTATATTATTAATTTGGTGATAACTATGGAAAGAAAATTAACAATGACAGAAAAGGCATCGTGTACGATGCCAGCTCATAAACCCAAATCAAATCATCCATGAACTGAAAGATATACTATGAAACAATTATCAATTAAATAAATTTACGAAATTTTAGCTAGATATTGACATTTTTTTTAAATAAAATAAATGGTACCCGAGACCGGACTTGAACCGGTACAGTTGTAAAACCGACGGATTTTAAGTCCGTTGCGTCTACCTATTCCGCCACTCGGGCATATATTTTTATAAATGGTCTCCTGTAAAGGACTTGAACCTTTGACCCACTGGTTAAAAGCCAGTTGCTCTACCGACTGAGCTAACAGGAGACAATGGCTGGGCTAGCTGGATTTGAACCAGCGCATGAAGGAGTCAAAGTCCTTTGCCTTACCGCTTGGCTATAGCCCAAAATATATATAAAGATGGTGGAGGGGGAGGGATTCGAACCCCCGAACCCGAAGGAGCTGAGTTACAGTCAGATGTGTTTGGCCACTTCACTACCCCTCCAAAGAATGGTGCTGGCTAGAAGAATCGAACTCCCAACCTACTGATTACAAGTCAGTTGCTCTACCTATTGAGCTAAGCCAGCAGAAATCATTAATGGTCGGGTGTAACGGACTTGAACCGCTGACCACCTGCTTGTAAGGCAGGCGCTCTCCCAACTGAGCTAACACCCGATGACACAATTTAAGTATTGTGTTGAAACCTTTTTAATTTTATATAAAACAATAATTTTTGTCAATTAAAATATTATTAATTTTATTTTTTTAAAAGATTATATTCTTTAAAGTAACTAATAAAAAATGGATTTTAGTGTTATAAAATCCATTTTAAAAATTTTATTAATACTGACGTTGCGTATGATCAGATGCTTTATATTGTGGAATGTTAATCATGTAACCATCTTCACGACGTCATAATCCTTTAATTACTTTTGTAATTAGATAAATCATAAAGATTGTTCCAATTAAAGTTGCTGTAAAGTTTAAAATATTAGCAAAAATTGATAATCCATTCTGTCCTTTTTGAAATATACGGCTAAATGCTTCAATTAGTTTTAGTAATGCCGTAATAATTTGAATCACTAACATTATTGTAACTAAAATAGTATAAATAGTTGAAACGAAACGTAATCATTTTCCATAAGAAGTTTCAGCCATCATATTAGCGACAACTTTATTACTATAAAAGCCAGGGACAAAAATTAAACTTAAAACACTAACAGCAGCTAAAACTCCCATCATAATGGCAAAATTTTGTTTTGAGTTTCCAACTCAAGTTTTATCTGTTGCTTTGTTGTAAAAAATCATAATTGCAACAATACTAGCAATAGCTGATACTAATCAAGCGGTTCCGAAATAACGCACAATCACAACACGGGCATTTTTTGTAGCTTTAACATCAGTATCTGGTAATCATGTTAATGCAAATGGTGCAAAAAAACCACCAAGTGATAATGATAATACCGCTAAACTTCATTTGTTTGCACATAATTCAGCATCAGTACTGCTAATTGCATAGCGGATTAAGCCAATATTACAAATTATTGTTGTAAAAAATGAAAAAATCACTATTAGTAAAAATATAACTTTACGACTTGTTAAATCTGCATATGAATCCATTAATCAAGTATTTGCAGCATTGATATCACCGGGAAAAGTCCCATTGTTATATCGGTCTAAATAATAAAAGTAAGCCCCTCCTGCTATTGTCATTCCAACAATACCTACAATACTTGATAGCACAATTCAAAATCTAGTAAAACCAAAATTTCTTGTCATCATTTGTATAATCACTATTCCTTTCTACAATTACATAATTAATTATATGCCGGTTTTAAGGTGATTACAAGATATTTTTTTATTTTTTGAATTATGTAAAATGAAGTGCAACAAATCAACTTTGAAAGGAGTTGATTTGTTGCACTTCGATTACAAAATGCATTTTTTAAAAAGAAAACTCGGGTTTTTCGCCTTATTTTATGGTACATTTAATAAGTGAGGTGAAATTAAAATAATGAAAGCATTTGATTATGAAGACATTCAATTAATTCCAGAATTATGTGTTGTCAATTCTCGAAAAGAATGTGATACAACTGTTAAATTAGGAAAACATACTTTTAATTTACCTGTCGTCCCTTCAAATATGGCAACGGTAGTTAATGAAGAATTATGTGAAAAATTAGCAGAAAAAAATTATTTTTACATTATGCATCGTTTTAACGTAGATCAAGTTAAGTTTATTAAACATATGAAAAGTAAAAACTTAGTTACATCAATTTCAGTTGGGGTTAAATCAGATGATGCTGCATTAATCGAAACATTAAAAAAAGAGCAATTAGTACCTGACTATATTACAATTGATATTGCTCACGGTCATGCTTTTAGTGTAAAAAAAATGATTGAACATATCCGTAAACATTTAGGTCATAAAACATTTATTATTGCAGGTAATGTTGGGACGCCAAAAGCTGTTCGTGATTTAGAGCAATGAGGCGCTGACGCAACAAAAGTTGGAATTGGACCGGGCAAAGTATGTATTACTAAATTAAAAACTGGTTTTGGTAATGGTGGATGACAATTATCTGCTGTTAAATGATGCAGTAAAGGTAGCTCAAAACCAATTATTGCTGATGGTGGATTACGGGTTAATGGTGATATTGCAAAATCAATCCGAATGGGCGTAACAATGTGCATGATTGGGAGTTTATTTGCTGCACACCAAGAATCACCTGGTAAACAAGTTGATAATAATGGTATTAAATATAAAGAATATTTTGGCTCAGCAAGTGAATATAATAAAGGTGAAAAACGTTATGTTGAAGGTAAAAAAGAATTAATTGAAATTCGTGGCAGCATTTTTGAAACATTACGTGAAATGACAGAAGATTTGCAATCATCAATTTCATATGCTGGAGGTAAAGATCTTTCGGCCATTAAAAAAGTTGATTATGTAATTTTAAAAGATATTAATTTTTAAAAAAAATCCCATTTAAAATGGGATTTTTTTTAACGAAAACTACGTGATTGTTCTTGTTTATAACGTCTTTTTTCTTTTTTGCTCATTCAGTGTTCACGTTTTCGGGCTTCTTTTCTTTTTACTGAAGAAGCCTTGTTAAATCGTTTTAACGCTTTGTCTAGCGGTTCTCCTGCTTTGACAACAACAGTAGCCATAATATTTCAACTCCTAAAACTATATAAATTAACAATATCATCTTATCACACTTTTTTTAACAAAACAAACTTTTCTGATTTTATGTATGCATAAAATTAAAATATTTATTGGGATGTAAATATTTAAATTAATCTCCTAATATTCATATCATAAATTACCTTAATAACATATTTTTATTCTTTTTTTAACCTTTGTTAAAATTTCATAATTATTATTACCAATTGCTAATTTTTCTTGGGCAACTGTTTTAATTTTTTGCGTTAAAAAAAGAAACCCTGCCATTGCTTGTTCATAATCTGTTATAACAATTTCTTGAAAAAGGTCTTTTTCAAGTGAATTAGTCAAGAAAAGTAGACTAATAAAAAATGACTAAAGGTTTAGGTTCCTGTATTCAACAGGACTTAGACCTTTTAATTTTGATTGTGGTCTAAAATTATTATAAAAATAAATATACTTAGGTAAATTACTTATAATTTATTTTGTAGTTCTCTTTTTTCTTGAAATTTGATTTAAAAATTCACTTTTCATTGTACCAAATCATGATTCAGTATGGGTATTATCATATGGATTACCTCGTTTAGACATTGATATTTTAATTCCTAAATAATTGCAAAGTCTTTGATAATTTTGATTTGTGTAATGAAATCCTTGATCAGATTGTAAAATTCATGTTTTAGGTTTACCAGCTTTTATTCAAGCATTAATAATATTTTTTAAAACAAAATTAGTACCTAAATTATTACTAATTTGATAGTCCAAAATTTGGTTATTATGAAAATCTTTGACAATTGATAAATAATAAGTTTTTTATTAGTTAGCAAATATGTAATATCGGTTCCTAGTTTTTGATTAAGTTAAGTAGTCCTAAAGTTTTGACTCAATAAATTTTCATATCGAAAAGGTCCAGATGAAAGTTTATATTTGAATTTTTTAATTCTTTGAACAGATTTTAGATTCAAATATTTCATATATCTATATACCATATGAGCTTTTAAAGATAAATTATAGATTTTATTAATTGAATTATGTAAAATGAAGTGCAACAAATCTTTATTAATTAAATAATATAATAAAAATTACAAAAATCAACCATAAATTTAAAAAAATTAAAAATATTTTAATTTTTCTTTTATTTTAAATACATTTAATCACACCAAAAAAAATATTTATTAAATTTTAATTAATAAATACATATTTTATTATTTTAATGACATATTTTTTATCAATTAATGTATATTTTTAAATATTTATTATTTATATATTTTGCAAAAAAAATATCTTTTGCACTTATTCAATTTAAACACGGTCGGAGTTTATCATTTATTACATTATTAACTACTCAATCAATTTGTTTTTGACTAACATTATTAAAATCAGTTCCGGGAGGAAATCATTTTCTAAACTCACCATTCATATTTTCAATTGAAGTTTTTTGACGAGGTTTACCAGCATCACAAAAATATACTTGTGTTTCAGCAAATATTTCCATTTCTCTTCACTTACTAAATTCTTTTCCTCTATCTGTTATTATTCCTTTTATTTTTCCAATTAAATTATTGTTTATAACAATATCTTTAAACTTTTTCTCAACGTCCCTAGCAGTATGATTTTCTAATTTTATTGCAAAATATTTTCTACTTGATTGTTCTACTAAAACTAAACAACTAGATAAATGTTCTTTTCCAACAACAGTAGCCATTTCAAATCATCCAACATTAGAAACTTTATTTTCAATATCTCAAATTGACTTAAAATCAGTTAATTTACCACGATTATCAAATTTTCCTTTTGTTTTATATTTTTTACCACGATGTCTCAAATTCTGTTTTAAAAAACCATAAAAACCTAAACGAATTCATTTATACAGTGTTTTAACACAAACGGGAAATTTAACACCAAATTTTAAAAAATAACGATAAATAAATTCTCTCGGAGAATCACGATATTTATTAAGTCTAATTTTCATAAAATTAATCTGTTCTTCCGTAAATTATACATGTTTTTTAGTAAACTTTGCAATTGACAATTCTGCATCAAACCGAATTGTATCAGTTAAGATAATCACATTAGTAATTGTTTTATTAATTACAAGGGCAATTAAAATTGGATTAACAACAGTTTTTTTGAACTGCTAATTCCATTTCATTTTGAAAACCTTTGGATACTGATGTTTGATAAGATAATAATTGATACATTTGATACTGGTATATCCTACTCACACCAAGTCCGGGTTGTTCTTGAAATTTTTCAAAGATAATTTCATCTTGACAATTAGCAAAATAATGATGAATACTTCTTGCAATTGGATGTGCTGATAATTTTTCTAAATTATAAATGTATTTGATATTTTCTTTATCTCCTAATAAATCATGAACAGTTAATTGACCATTAGTAATTGTTCCTGTTTTATCAAAAGCAATAGCATCAATTTTAGTAATCTTTTCAAATGCATCTGTAGTATTAAAATAACCCCTTCTTTTAAAGCTTTTCCAAACCCAACTGCAACTGCTAAGGGAGTTGCTAAACCTAATACACAAGGACAACTAATAACAATGACAGTAATGGCAATATCAATTGCTTTTGCGATATCATAAGGATGAAAAACAAAATATTGACATAAAAAGGTAATAATTGCAATAATTAAAATAAATGGTGTAAATCATTTTGCAATTTGATCAGCAATTCGTTGAATTCGCGGTTTTTGACTTTGAATTTCATCAACTTTTTGTAAAATATTTGCCAAAACAGTATCAGCACCAACTTTTTTTGCTTGACAATAAAATGGTTCTCCCATATTGACGGTTCCACCAATCACTTCATCACCAATTTGCTTTTCAATAATATTACTTTCACCAGTTAACATTGCTTCGTTTAAATATGCGATTCCTTTTGTAACAATTCCTTCAACTGGAATTTTTTCACCTTTTTTTATTAATAAAAGATCATTAACTTGGACATCTTTAGTATTAATAACATTGAATTATGTAAAATGAAGTGCAACAAATCTTTATTAATTAAATAATATAATAAAAATTACAAAAATCAACCATAAATTTAAAAAAATTAATTATTTTATCAATATTTAAACAAACTAAAAAATAATTTATTAATTTTAATTAATAAATACATATTTTATAATTTAATATACATTTTTAAATATTTATTGTTTATATATTCTGCAAAAACATTTCTTTTGAACTTATTCAATTTAAACACGGTCGAAGTTTATCATTTATAACATTAACTACTCAATCTATTTGTTTTTGACTAACTTTATTAAAATCAGTTCCCTTAGGAAATCAATGTCTTAATTCACTATTCATATATTCAATTAAAGGTTTTTGTTGTGGTGAACCAGCATCACAAAAATATACTTGTGTTTCAGAAAATATTTCCATTTCTCTTCATTTACTAAATTCTTTCCCTCTATCTGTTATTATTCCTTTTATTTTTCCAATTAAATTATTTTTTATAATAATATCTTTAAACTTTTTCTCAACTTCCCTAGCAGTATGATTTTCTAATTTTATTGCAAAATATTTTTTACTTAATTGTTCTACTAAAACTAAAATAGCAGATTTATGGTCTTTACCAACCACTGTATCCATTTCAAGTCATCCAACATTAGAAACTTTATTATCAATATCTCAAATTGACTTAAAATCAGTTAATTTACCACGATTATCAGATTTTCCTTTTCTTTTGTATTTTTTACCATGGTGTCGTAAATTCTGTTTTAAAAAACCATAAAAACCTAAACGAATTCATTTATACAATGTTTTAACACAAACGGGAAATTTAACTTTAAATTTTAAAAAATAACGATAAATAAGTTCTGATGGTGAATCATGATAAACATTAAATCTCAGATGAATAAAATTTAATTGTTCTTCTGTAAACTTAAATCTTTTATTATTCTTTTTTCTTTTCTCATAATACATTTTATCTGACTTATAAGCACTATATTCATCAATAGTTTTAAAACGCTTAATTTCTCGTAAAATAGTACTACGATGTCTATTCAAATATTTAGCAATTGCAGAAATATTCTGCTCACCATTCTTTTTTAAAAAAATTTTTGATAATAATAATTATTCTAATTTAACTTTATCCATAAAACTTAAATGACTATACATAACATTTATATACCTTTCATTAACTTATAAAATTAATATTTAATACGAATAATTGATATATAATTGATATGTGATAAAATCAATCATATATAAAAAAATAAAAAGGAGCAATATATATGAAAAAATGACTTAGCATAATAGGAGCAATCGGATTAACCGCAACAAGGACAACAACACTAATCAGTTGTAAAAAAGAAAATAATAATGAAAACGGTGGAGGGGATAATAAACCAGAACCACAATATAATCCACAACAACCACCAAAAGATAGTAATTGAAAATTAATTCCTAGGGTTAATGATGTTTTAGTACCACCCAAAATAATTGCTTCTACTTTGTTTCCCCACCTAAAAAAAGAGATTTAATTATCTCTTTTTTATTTTTGAGAATATATTTTATATAATTCAATATAAATTCGGTCTTTATTATCGCGAAAGATTTTATAAGCAAATAAAAGGGCAATAAAACCGTCAATTCGTTTGTTTTTTGATCTTTTAATTGGCATCATATTTTCTTTTTCTTCATCAATAAGAACATCAACATTATTAAAGTGTAATTTTAATAATGGGTTTTGATTAAAAACAAATTTATTGTCATCAAATTCTAATTTAAGGGCTTTTATAATTGGACTAATTGTTCTTACTCCAAATCTAATTAAATTATTTATAAGATAAAATCCTGCATTATCTAAATGTTGTTTTAAAAGATATGAGTTAAAAGTATCATATCCTATACCATAACAAATTAAATTATATTTTTTCATTATATTTATAATATAATTAACAATTTCACTAATGTTAATTTCTTCTCCTTTGCATAATGTTAATATTCCTTGTTCTTGGTAAAGTTTATATGGTATTTTATCTTCTGTTGTTTTTTCAATTATTCTTGCTTCTGGCATAAAAAATTGTGATAATAATATAAATTCATTTGTGTCTAAATTTGGGATTAAAAATACAACTGCACTTAGATCGTTTGTTTTTGATAAATCAATTCCAATAGTACAAATTCTATTTTTTATTAAGTATTCATTGGTATTAATAATTTTATTATTTTTAGTTTCTAAATCTAATCGACTAAAAAGGGCACTATCTAAATTGCTCTTTAAATTACAATGTTTAATTAAAAAATTTGGTTGTTGAGTTGGTGTAATTAATGCTTCTTGTCATTCGGCTTTAAAATTATCAATATATTTAGAAATACCCAAATTTGGATTAGCTTTATAAAGATTGTTAAAATTTTTTCATTCATTTCTTTCATCAAGTTCATAAATTCAAGGTAAAAATTTATTATCTTTTATTGTGTTTTCTAAAACTTTCTCAGCATAAGAATATCTTTCATCGAAAATATTTTCTCTAATAGATCCATTGGTTGTTATTAATAACATTAAATAATCTTTTCTTTTTGCGGTTGCTGTTCGCATAACATCATAAATGTCACGCTTTTCCATCATTGCTACTTCATCTAAAACAACAAAATAGGGGTTTAAACCATCTAATGTTTTTGTTTCTGATGATAGTGGTTGAAAAAAAGAATTATTATGTATAAACTCTATTTTATCTCGCTTAACTTTTAAAATTTTATTTAAGTTAGGATTAATAAAAATCATTCTTCGCATTTCTTCATAAACTCTTTTTGCTTGATCTCGTTTGGTTGCAATAGAATAAAGTTCGGCATTTGCTTCATTATCTAAAATTAAACTTTTTAAAGCGATTGCAGAAGCAAGGGCGGTTTTTCCATTTCCTCTTCCGACAATTAAGAGTGCTTCTTTAAATCTTCTTAAATTTGTTTTTTTATCATAAAAACCATATAATGCTTCTAAAAATGCTTTTTGCCATAATTCTAATTTAAAATTTTGTTTATTATATTCTCCAGTTGTATGAAAGCAAGATTTTTCAATAAAGCTAATTGTTTTATTTGCTTCTTTGTGATTAAAATAATAATCTTTATTTGATTTTAATTCTTTTACTAATGTGGAAACAATTTTTTTAATTTTTATTCCAACTTTATTTTTATTGGAGTTTTTATTTATTCATTCATAATATAGTTCTAAATTTGTTTTTTCATTATTTGCTTGCATTCTTATTTTTCCTCTGAATTATCATATAAATTATTAAAATTAAAAGTATCGGAATTATCTTTTTGATTAGCTATTTTTATTCATTGTTCTATTATTTCATATCCAGCTTTATAATCTTTATATGCTTGTCCATAAGAAATTAAAGCGGGGGTGTCTTACTTCTTTTGGTTTTCCGCGATTATTATCGGTTTCAGAAAATAATTTACCGTCATTAATTAAGGTTTGGATTTCATTATTAATGTTATTTAAAGTTAATTTAAGGGTACAAAATTCTTCTAAAAAATCAAGTTTAATAATATCTAAAATAACATTTTTTTCTTTTAAAAATCGTTTATATTTATTTATTAATTTTTCTTTATCTTTTTCTCAATTTAAAAGGTTTTTTTGTTGGTTTAAGTTATTGTTTTCTTTTGTTAAAATGCTTTCATTTTTTGTCAAAAAAGGGGCATTTTTTGTTAAATTTTGGCTATTTTTTGCTTGTTTTTTGCTATTTTTTAACTCATTCATTTATAAAAACTCCTTTATTTACGGGGTTTTTTATTATTTTTAGTATAAAAGTGCGGTTTTTTTCAAAATTAAAAAAAGTGTACACGGAACCCCACCACATCGGAACCCAAAAAGTCCTTATTTTAAAGGACTTATAGGGGGGGTATATAAGTAAAATAAAATTAATATTTATATAACTAATTACACCGTGATGATAGCGTCATTAGAATTATTTGTCAAATAAAAAACAACAAAATTAAATGTTGTTTTAAATAAATTAACTATATTTTTTATAAGAATGATTTTCTAATTTTATTTATAAATATAAAAACTTGGTTTTCAATTATAAAATTTTATAGAAGAAACATAATTTTTATTTCGAGTATAAAAGTTAATAGTGTAAATAATATTTTCTGGTACTTGTATTCATTTATTATTATTTTTAATACAAATATTACTATTTTCTTTTAATTTAATTTTTGAAATACCATGAACAAATCTATAATTAAAATCTTTTTTTTCCAAAAATATATCTATAATTTCTAAATTTTCGATAAATATTGGTTGAGAAAGAAATGTTTCTTTTTTCTCTTTTAATTTATTAAAGATTGTTTCTTTATCAACTTTATTTATATATTCAATATTTATTGTAGTAATTTTTTCTTCTAAACTTGGTACTTTATTTTTATTATTTGGCATCATTGCCATTAATGGTGTTACTCCAGCAGTTAATAATGTAAATGAACTTAATAATCCTAAAATTTTTTTCATATATATCATTCCTTTATTTGTATTGTAAAGATGCAAGTAGGTAATTCCCAACCTTGTTAATATGATATTATACCTTTTATTTTAAAATGCAATATTTTTTCAAAAAAAAATAACTTTTTTAAATATGAGTTAATATTTAAGCACGACAAAAAGAAAAGTTTGCTACAAATATATAATTTATATTTAAAAAAATTAAATATTAATATTTTGTAAAAATACCTCTTTGGAGGATAATCAACCTAAACTCGGTCGCGGTTTTTCATTAATAATTTTCATAACTTTATTAATTTCTTTTTGAGTAACAGTATTAAAATCAGTTCCTTTAGGTAAATATTCTCTAATATCTCTATTTATTCTTTCAACTTTTGCTTTTTGTGTCGGAGTTCCAGCATCACAAAAATAAACATTAGCATTAGTAATTTTTTCAATTTCTTTTCATTTACTAAATTCTTTACCTTGATCTGTAATAATTCCTTTTATATTTATCTTATAAAGTTTATTTCTAATAATACTTTTAAGAGCTTTATTAACCTCTTCTGAATTATGTTGATTTAATTTAAAACAAATCGTATATAAACTTTTTTCTTCGGTAATAGTTAAACAAGCAGATTGATGTTCTTTTCCAACAATACAATCCATTTGAAGTCAACCAAAAGTTCCCTTTTCATGTTCTGCTTCATCAATAAATCTAATATTAGTTAATTGACCACGATCATCTTTTCTCTTTTTTGTTTTATATTTTTTACCTTTAAATGGTAATTTTTTCTTAATTTCATTATTTTCATCATCAAAAACTTTATGATCAATATATTTATAAAGTGTCACATGTGAAAATGGAAACTTTTCATTATATTTTTTTTCATATTCATAAATAATTAATCTTGGTGAATAAATTTTTTTACTTAAAATTTCTCTTACATAATTTACAACTTTTGTTGAAATTGTAGTACATTTAATAGATTTTTTTCTTTTCTTTTTATAATCATCATTTGCTTTTTCAGGATTATATTCTTCACCAAGTCTTTGAGCCTCTAATCTAATAGTATTAGGACTTTTATTCATTACTTTTGCTATTTTAGAATAATTAGATGTACCATTTTTCTTTTTAAATGTTTCTGATATTAAATATTCTTTTAACTTATATCTTTCAACAAGACTAAAATGTTTATATTTTTTCTTGTTCATAAGATTAAACCAACCTTTCTGAAAATATTTTTATCATAAAATTTAAAATTTTGTTGACATTTTATTAAAAGATGTTAGGATGGTGATGTAATTTAATACAAGTAGGATTATCCAACCTTAAATCTCTTGTTTAAAAATTACTAAAAATGAAGACTTGAAAAAGTCTTTTTTTATTTTACTTTTTTATATTTTTTTGTAGAATGGTGATGACAAAAGAGGTAAAAAAGATGGCAAAAGTAGATAAAAAGTGATGAATAATGGCAAATTTAACAAAAATAAAGCAAAAATTAACAAAATTTGATGAATATTGTAAAGAAAATAATATTAAACTTGCCACAAAAGAAACCTTATTAATCTTTTGTAATTTAGAAGAAGATGAATATAATACCTTAAAAGACACTAATTTATTAGCATTTAATGAACTTAAAATGAAAATACGAATATTAGAAAATGATATAAAATTACATCTCTTAAACAAAACTAAGGGGGGTGTATCTGTATATGCTCAGTATTATGGTCGTGAAAATGAAACTGAAATAAATTATGCTCCCCCAGTGATTAATATAGATAAAGGAAGAGATATATAATGGCAATGTTATATGAATATAGCTATCTTAATAAGATAGTAGTTAGTTTATTAAAAAATACAGAATATATTGCAGATGAGATTAATTTAGCAGGTAGTCGGAAAGCGGGTAAAACATATTCTATTGATGAATTAATAGCATTATTAAGTTGTGGTGTGTTGGCAAATAAAGATAAAAAAAATAGTAATATATGGTTTTAGATTAAATAGTGCTGATACTGCTGAAATGCAACAAGATATTCAAGATGCATTAGATAAAATAGGTTTAATTCTTAATCCTACTAAAAAATGAAAAGGTGGTCATTATCAATATAATGCTAGGTTTAATAAACCTACTTGATTATTTCCTAATGGTAGTTTTATTAAATTACAAGGAGCAAGAAAAAGTAATTCATCGCAAGTATTAGGTAAAGGAACAGCACGAGCAAATGGTGCTGATTTATGTATTATTTGATTAGAGGAAGCAAATGAATTTAGTAAAGCAGAAAAAGAAGCAATTATGCAAGCAGTTCGTGATTATAAAAAAATGATATTAATTACAAGTACTAATCCTGATAGTATTTATCAGGATCATATTGATTATTTAAATAAATTAATGCCATTTAATCGTAAAGAATTAGAAAGTAATGGTGAGCAAATATCTAAATTAATAGTGCCAGTCTTAGATCCTAAAACAGGTCAAAAAGCATATGATAAAAAAGTAATTAATCATTATACTAATTATTTAATTAATAAAGATAATTTAAATTATGATGAATTAATGAAATTATATGAATTAAAAGCAGAATGACCTAAAAAATATGAGGTTTGAGGAATTGGAATGCCAGGTGCATTAGATGGTAGTATTTTTGCTAATTATTTATTTAGTAAATTATATGATTTTGAACCAGTTAATTTTAGAGCAGGTTTAGATTTAGGTTATGCTGAATCACCATTAGGACATGCTACTCATGCAATTTTAATGGGAATAGATAAAGATTATAAAAAAATGGCACCATTAATGGAATATAAACATAGTAATGCTGAAATGGTACAAAAAGATATAATGAAAGTTTTACATGAAATAGTACATTTTTATATAATATGTGCTACACAATGAAATGATTTATATAATGGTTTAGAAATAAATGTTGATACTGGTGGTGGTCATTTAGTAGAGGTTGATACATTAAATAATATTAGACGAAAGTTTTTCCCTGATGCTAATTGATTAAGATTTAAACCAGTTAATAAAGAAATATGATATAGAACTGATAGAATTGATGCTATAATCATCCTGCTAAATAAGAATTATTTACAAATTAGTCAAAGATTAACACCAGAATTATTTAAAGATATGTTAAAAATGGAATGAAGAAAACCGCCAGCAAATAAATCTACTTATAAATTAGAAGATAATAAATTATTTGATGATGGTTTCGATGCTATGACTTATGCTGTTATGGATATAATGGAATATTTTATAAAAACATTAGATAATCCATTTTTAATAAGTAAACAGTTTGGAAAGCGAGGTTAAAATTATGGCAAAAAAACAAATTAAAAGAAATGTTGAAAAAATGCGAATGGATAAAAATATTTGTTGAATGATAATTGATGGTAAAGAGTGTTTTAAAAAAGTAAGTAAAAATTGAAATGGTATTGGTGTTCCTGCTTGTGAAGAACATACTAAAATATTTCAAGAATTAATGAAAGAAACTTATGATTATGGTGTAAATAATCAAAAAGAATATTTAGATCAATATGAAAAAGGTTTTAAAAAAGGTATTGAAGAAACTAGAAATGAAATTAAGAAAAAATATCCACAAGTTTACAAAAATTAAAATGATGGTAAGATGGTGACGATAGTTTTTGAAATTTTCTATAAAAAAATAATGGAGGGATTAAAGTATGTCAAACTTTAAATATGAATATAAAGAAAATATGACACAAGATGAAATTAATGCTTTATTAGAACAAAAAGAAAAGCAAATATTATCTAATGTCTTACCAAGTGTAGAAACTCGTATTAAAACTGAAACTGAAAAACAATATGAAGAAAAAATTAGTAATTATCAGTCAAAAATAAAAGAATATGAGTTATCACAAGTACCACAAGAAAATCGTAAATTAGTTGAAGAACTATTAAATAGTGGTAAAGATATGGAATATGTTAAAACTAACTTTAAAGATTTAATTGAGAAAAAACCACAATTAGATATGAAAAACCTAATGAATGGTGGAATTCAAATTAAAGATGAAAATATGTTTATTGAAGAATTATCACAAAAAATTAAAGAAAATTTACAAGATAATCATAATATTCCTATTAATGAAAGAATTAAAAAATTAGTTCAAAAAGAATACCAGAAAGGAAAATAAAATATGGCATCAATTATAGAATTACATGAAGGGTTTGTTATTGGTAATGGAGTAGCAAATTTAACAAAAGAAGGACATTTATTATTATCAGCACAAGAAATGCGAGTAAAAAATATTTTAACTAATCCTGATTATTATACATTTCATCGTTTAACAGCAACAGCACAATCAAGTCCTAATATGGAAAGTGCAGATTATGCAGTAGCAATTTATACAATTCCAGAACGATTATTTTATGGTGATAGTGAATGAAATCATGAAAAAGGAAATCCAAAACAAAATCAAAATGCTAAGCGTGGTCGTTTAGTAATTGATCATACAATTGGATTAAAAACACAATGAAGACGATATGATTTAGATCGTTTAAAAAATACTGATCCATCATTACGAGGAGAATTAGTAGCAAAATGAACTGGTTCAATTACAGAAAATATGATGTTTAATTTAGAATTATACTTTTTAAAAGGTGTAATTGATAATTATATTGCTAGATCAAAATTTAATCCTGATTATGCTTTTATTTATGATACAAGTACAATTAAAACTCAACAAGATGCATTAGATTTAATGTATAAATTAGCACATCGTATGACTGATGAAACAAGAAAAATTAATGCATCTCAAATTGGTACAAATACTAGTGATTGAGAAATGATTTGAGAACCACATTCATATTTAGATTTAACACGAGCATATACTCAATTAATTGGTGAAAATATTTCAGCAAATACAATGGTAACAGGTACTTTATTTCAAGATAAAGTAATGGGTTATATGATTTCTAAATCATTATGACTTGGGCAAGAAATTAAACCTTTATATGGTAAAACATCAGATGGGCAATTACAAGTTAATTTAGAGGGAATGAATAGAACTCGTGGCTTTGATTTATCTATTGATGGAAAAATTGAAGGACTTGTAATTCATAGAGAAAATGCAGCAATGATTACTATTTTTACTGAAAATATTAGTTATGTTGATAATGATACACAAGAACCAGCATTTACAAGTCGTGTATTATTTTCATTACCTGCTTTAACAAGACCTGAATTAGGTTTCTTAATTGTTAAAGAAATGTTTACAGAACAAGATCAAAATGATGCCATTGCTCGTTTATGAGATAATACAAATCCAACTGGTGACTCATGACAAAAATATAATGAATTTACTGGTGAATGAGAAAATGAATTAACTTATCAATTATTAGATTATGATCCAAATTATAAAGATTTTTATAATCCTATATTTAAAACTGCAATGCAAAATACTATTAATAATATTAATAATTTAGATGTAGATCAAACAGCATTAAATATGGATGTTAAGAAAAAATATCATGAATTCTTTGGAATTACTCCATCAACTCTTGACACAGCAGAAATTAAAAAATTATTTGATAAAGTATTAGATAATAATTTAACTACATATCAAAAAAAACAAAGTTATATCATTTATGCGTTCTGCCATAATATTAAGTGATGGTTCAAGTGATTATCCAATTCAAATAAATTCAGCAGGTATTTATTTACCAGTTAATGGAATTGTAAATGGAAATATTTATTTACATATTAATGCAGGTATTATTGATAATCAAAATATTAATGATAAAAAAATATTAATTTAATGGTACAACAAAACCTTCTTTATCAACAGTTATTACAACACCTAATTTAGGTAAAATTACAATGGCTGGTGATACACCAACAACAGCAGAATTAGAAACTGCTATTAAAGTAAAAAATACTAATTATCAAAATGGAGATGCAACATTCTCTAATATTACATCTACTGGCACATTAGCAACTGGAAATCCAAATAAATATAGTGGAACAGTTTCTTTAATTTATTCAAAGTAAGTAGTGCCGTAGATATCCATGATAAAATTAAAAATGTTGATAGTTTAACAGATGATGAAATAATTAAAGGAATTATTGTACCTCAAAAAGTAGCAAGTGAAGATTTAAGACCACTTTTAAATGATAAAGTTTTAAAAGCAGTTAAAACAGTTGATGCAAGTTTAACAACAGATGATTATGATTGATGACCGTTATATTATCAAGGTTCACCATCAACTTATGATATTACTACAACAGATATTCAAGTTGATATTTATATTGCTGGTAAAAATAAAGCAACTGGTGTTTCCCAAGTTCAGTTTTATAAAGTGCAAAAAGTAAATAAAATGAGTGTTAAAAAAATTAGTTTTAGTTGAGTTGGACCTTTAAAAAAACCTTGATATAGTGATATTCCTAATTTAACTAAAAAAGCAGATGTAATTGCAGAAATGAATACTGGTATTTTAACAGCAATTCAAAAACTTAATGCTGGTTTAAGAACATCAGATTATACTGTTAATATTTTAGATTATGAACATAAAATCTTTAATGACCGTGATGAAGGTGATTTTAGTAAAGATGTAGATATTTTATACAGTTTAATTGGTACAAATTGATTAACTGATGAAACAGTAGGTGCTAATTTAACTGTTCCTGCTGCTACTAAAAAATAAAAAGGATTTATTTCCTTTTTATTTTATTTTTTGTTGTATTTATTGGGTTTTTAATTATATTAAATCCTTTTTTAATTTCATTATAAATATTGATGGTTTTTGGTTTTGATATTATTCTAGTATGTAATTTTTGATAACCTAATTTTAAATTAGTAGCATATTCTCGTTGTTGAATTAATCAATTTTTATTATCAATAAATTGATTGTTTTTATTTAACTTAGCATCTTTTGTATTATAAAAATTAGTACTATAACGATTTATTTCTTTATTTAATTCTAATAAGTTTTTATTAATTCTACTTGCTCTTAATTTAACATCACCGCCGCCTTTATTTTGTTGTGTATATATTTGTCAATTAACATATTCTCTTAATTCACTGCGTAATCATACATGTAATCACATATTTCAAAATACTGATCCTGCTCCAGTTCCATTTTTACCTATTGCTGATTTCATTGCTTGTCATACTTGGATATGTACTTTTGGATATGTATATGGCCCATATCATCTTTTTTGTTTATCATTATCTGATTGAATTAAAATAGTTAAATTACCTATTAATTTTTGTTTATTAGTTATTTGAAAAAATCCCTTTTTACATCAACTACTAGATAATATAGTTCAATTACTTTCTGTTGGTGTTAATGAATTTATAATTTCTTTATATTTATTTTTATCTAAAAAACTAATATCTTTAAATAATTGTATTTCTAAACTTTTAGGTATTTTTGCTAATAAATCACTTAATATATTTGGGTTTAAATAATATTGAATTTGTGCTAATTGATGTTCAATATCTTTAATACTTTGCAAAATTGCTTTTATTTTAGAATTCCCATATTTTTCTAATAATTTTATAATTCTTAATGCTATTTTAGGGTTTTCTAAAATACTAGTAATTAATGTTAATAATTTTCACATATTTTGACACTCTCCTTATGGTGATTATATAATGGGTGATGACAAAAAGAGGTGTAAAAATGAATAATGAAATAAATTTTAAAGAATTAAATAAACAACCTGAATATTTAAATTATTTAGAAAAAGGAAAATACCCAATATTACCAGAACAAAAATATTATATTGATATTCCTTGAATTATTGCTAATAGAAAAGCAGCTCCATTAACTATTGGACAAGGTCTAATGTTTAATTGTGATAATGATGATACACAAGATTGAATAGAAGAATGATACGAAAAAAACTATGTTTATTCTAAATTATTTCAAAATGAATTAGCAAATAGTTTATATGGGCGTAGTGTAATGTATTTATTAAAAACAGAAACTGGTGATTTAACTATTGATGTTGCTCCAATTGGGTCAAATGTTCGGATTGCTAAATATTCAGAAATAGAACAATATGCAGAAATGTGAATATTACCTGCTCAATCTGATTATATGTGATATCAAAAAGTACAATTTTATCCAAGAAAAGCAAAAATAACTTACTATACAGCAAAAGATTTAGAAATTGGTATTTGACAAACTTATGGAGAATTAGAAAGTAAATTAAGACCAGTCTCTATAATGGAATATGATACTGGAATAGATATATTGCCTATTGTTGAATTTACAAATTTACCTAAATTAGTTCAAGGTACAAAAACAACAGCAGATGCTGTACCCGATTGTTTACCTGTATTTAATTTAATTAAAGATGTACAAGATAATATTTATTATAAAAGAATTGAAAGAATTATTAATCGTACTCATTTTGTAGGACGAAAAAATACATCTCCACTTGGTGATAATGGTAATGGTGATGAAGAATTAGTACAAGCAGATGCTTTAATTAGTAGTACAGTTCAACAATATGCTATGACTGGTACTACTGGTGTTGGTTTAGTTCATGCTCAACAAAATTATACTGAAATAACTATTGATAGTGATTATTCTATGAAAATGATATTTAATGGTGCAGGTTATGAATATGATAATTTTTCAGGGAATAATTATACAAATAAAACAGAGTCATTAATGAATAATAAATTAGATATTCATACTACTTTACAAAAAAGATCTTTACGATTTCCTAAATTATATCGCTTATTTGATTATATATTTAAGCATTATAAAAAATGAGATAGTTTAGATGATAACAGTCAGAATAATGATAATTTTAGACCTTATACCTTAGAATTTATAGATATATCAATAGTTAATGAAATTACTCAATCTGAGGTAATTGATAGACAAATAAAAAATGGAACTATTACTCATGTTAGAGCAATTCATAAACAAGAAAAAGTAACAAATAAAAAAGCACGCATGATGTATGAAGAAATTAAAAAAGAACAAAAAGAACAATTAGAGCAATTAGAGCAAGAAATGAGTTATATTGATGATAATCAAACAAGAGAAGAAGATATTAAAGGAGATATACAATAATGCAAGTACCAAATATTAATAGTATTTTTAAAAACTTAAATGAAAGAATAATGGATAATAGTGTTAGATCTGATTTAACTAAATTAGATATTGATATTAAAAGTAATTATTTCTTTTTTCCATTTATTATTAAAACTGGTTTAGTAAATATTACTGATAAAGGTTTTCAACCTAATAATGGAGTACCACAAAATTTTACGCAAATGTCACAAATATTTACTGGGAAAGAGGGAATTATAGCACAATGAAAAAATGCTATTAAAATTAAATCTCGTGCTATACCTGAAATTTGAAATTATGATTTTTTACAAAATAATAAAGATTGATTTACTTATTCTATTAATGAATTTAAAAATAGTTTAACGGATAAAGTTAGTTATTTATATATTACTAGTACTGAAAAAACTTATTTATGAGATGCAACAAAACAAGTTTTTATTAATTCAGAAGAACCTGAAAATAATTATCCAGTTAATGATATTTGAGAAAAAAATTGTAATCATTCATTATGGAGCAATCCTAACCCTGGTATCATTCTCAATAATAAAGGAATGTCTAAAATTATCGCAATAATTAATTCATACAGATCTCGAATTCGCCGTTTTGTTAACTTTGCTTTTTGCTGCTTTTTCATTAAATAATAACAATCTTATAACAATTCCAATTTGAAATTTAATTTCCGGAATTTTTGTTAACTTTTTTTCAATTGCCACCGCACAACTACTACATGTTAATTCTGGCACATGAATTTTTACTACTGTCATTTTTATCATCTCCATTTCATATAGTTTCATTCTAGCACTAACGAAAAATAAACCAAGTAGTTCTTTTAAAAGAACTACTTGGTTTATTTTGTAAACCGTCCATATAATTCATTAATTCGTTTTTCATATACACTATGTAATTTCGGTTGATAATAAACCGTGCCCCGCATTTCCTTCGGAAGGTATTGTTGCGCAACATAATCATTTGGAAAATCATGTGGATATTGATAACCACGACCATTTCCTAATTTCTTTGCGGAAGCATAACTCGTATCACGTAAATGATGAGGAATTGGATAAAGGTTACCTTTTAAAACATCTTCATAAGCTTGATCTGTTGCTAAATAAGCACTATTTGATTTTTCACTTAAACACATTTCAACAATTGCTAATCCTAATGGAATTCGCCCCTCTGGTAATCCAATTTGACGAAAACTATCAATCGCTGTTTTAACATGAACCGCAATTGCTGGATTAGCTAAACCAATATCTTCATAAGCGATAATCAACATTCGGCGTAATAATGCTTCGTGATCACCACTTGCTAATAAGCGTGCAAAATAATATAAAGCAGCATTAACATCACTACCCCGAATTGACTTTTGCAAGGCTGATTTTAAATCATGATGTTCATCACCCTCTGCAAAATTAATTAAATTAGCCGATGTAGCAAGATTATTAATAATTGTCACAGTAATTTCTTCTGTGGGATATAAATTTAAACATAATTCTAATATATTAATTGCAATTCTTAAATCACCACTTGCTAATTGACAAATTAATAGTAAAGCATCATTAGTAATTGTTAGTGGCAATTTTTTCTTTGTAATTATTTTCTGTAAACCAGTTAGCATTTCATCAACAGTAATTCGTTCTAATTTAATAATATTAGCTCGTGACCGTAAAGCTGGATTAATCACAAAATATGGATTTTCTGTTGTGCAAGCAAACATAATTAGGTGTCCATTTTCTAAATACTGTAATAAAATATCTTGCCGATCTTTATTCATCCGGTGTACTTCTTCTACAATAATAATAAATCGTTCAAAATTTGCTGCTTGCTTAATAATCTTCTCTAAATCTTGTTTTTTATTAATTCCAGCATTAAAAATTGCATACTCAAGTTGTAAATCATTGGCTAATGCTCGAGCAATACTACTTTTCCCAACGCCCGGATCACCATAAAAAATTAATGAACTTGCATAATTATATTTCAACATTCGTGAAATAACACCATTTTGTTCATTAATAAGGTGGCTTTGCCCAATGATATCAGTTATTGTAGTTGGTCGTAAGACAAATGCTAATGGTTCAAACATTTTTTCGCTCCTAAATATTTTTTTACATTATAGCATAAAAAAAACTGATAATTATCAGTTTTATAATAAACCAATGCTAAACTTGGCAATATTGGTTTTGATTTTAATTCATAGTTGCTCTATGCTGACTATATTTGCTATTTTGATATGCTTGTTAATTCTTATAGCAACTTGTAACATTTTTAATAATCTAATTCTTTTGTTTTATGATGTTCTTGGCGAATAATATCATAAATATCTGATTCAAATTTTTTTGTTCCGTTAATAACTGCTAATAGTGGTTGTTCTCCAATTTTGGCTGGTAATTGTAATGTTTCTTCAAAGTAGTGATCAATTCCTTTGATTAAACCACCACCACCACAAATGGTAATTCCATTTCGGAAAATGTCTCCTGCTAATTCTGGTGGTGTTTCTTCTAACACTTGAACTGCTAAATCAATAATTCGTGATACTGGAACTTTTAAAACCTCACGGACTTCTTCTGGAGTTAATTCAATTTCTCGTGGTAATCCTGAAACAACATCGCGGCCATAAACTTTCATTTTTCGTTCATCACCATATTTTGCTAATGAACCAATTTCAATCTTAATCATTTCGGCTGTTTTAATTCCAATCTCTAGCCCATATTGAGAACGAACATATTTTAGAATTTCATCATTTAAATAATTTCCAGCAACTTTAACTGATTTTGATAAAACAATATCCCCTGAAGTAAGAACCGCAATGTCTGTTGTTCCTCCTCCCATATCAATCACTAAATTACCAAACGGTTTATAAATATCAACCCCACCACCTAAAGCAGCCATTTTAACTTCTTCTTCAACAAAAACTTTTGTTGCGCCTAGATTCATCGCAATTTTTTTTAAAGCATTTTTTTCTAGTTCGGTAATAACTGATGGACAGGCTAATAACATAATTGAATTAGCTAATTGCTTCGTAACTCTTAACCGACTAAAAATATATTTTAATTGTGCTTCTGTTGCACGAATGTCTGTAATAACTCCATCAACCATTGGCCGAACAATTTTAATTGTTTTATTTCCTTTCCCAATCATCTTATATGCTTCATTTCCGACAGCAATAATCCGATTCTCTTTAATTTTATATGCCACAATGGATGGTTCATTATAAACAATTCCACTCCCTGAAATATAAACCAGAGTGTAAGCTGTTCCTAAATCCATTGATACAAAAGTTGGCTTCTTATTATTAAATATGGCCATATCAAATCCTCCTTAGTTAATATTATAATCTTTTTTCTTAATAAAAACAATAAGTTCATTCCTAAACTAGTACTAACGAATTCGTTTTCTTTTCCGAATAATAATTATGGCAATCGTAATTTCACCACCCATCAATGGAATAATTACTGCTGGTAATATTCATGCTAAATATTTTTTAGTATTAGAATTAATTTCTTCTTCTCCTGGTTGAATTGGAACTATTGGATGGGAAGGATTATCTGAATCTGTTGGATCTGTTGGATCAATTGGGTCAGTTGGATCAACTGGTGGTTTTGAACTATCAATATTATTTAGTAATTTAAATTCAGTATAATCTTTTGTTAAATCACTAGCATTGTTTGAATATACAATTAATTCTAATTCTTTATTATGTTCAGTATTATCAATAAACTCTGTTAAAATTGCATAATTTAAATCACCTGGTGTATTGTTATGACTAATTGGATCTTCATCTGGAATACCATTTGCTGAAATTCCATAATCAGCATTTAAAGTAATCGGATATTGATAAACTGCAATACCTTTTGCTACTCATTCTTCAATTCATATTCGTAATTGACTAGGTGAGAAATCTGGAAAATTATAAGATTGATTACGAAAACGTACTTTTGAAAGATTATAAACATTATTTGGATCATAATTTTTTGAATTTTTAACTTCAACTTTTGCTGGTTCAATTAGTAATGTTGAGGTTGGAGATGCTTCAACAAATAAATTCATATACTGTGGTTGCTCAGCATTATTTAACAAATCTGCTAAAACACTGTTATTCTCTGTAATATCAATATGAGATCTTTATTATAAATTTTATAATCAATTGTATACACTGCTTTTGGTACTTTTGAAGTAATAAATTCTGCTACTTCTGCTTTAATTATCCGAACAATTTCACCAAGTTCATGTTCATTCATCTTTACAATTGGTAAGTTTTTTTCTAATTTATAATAATTATCTGGTTCTGGAATAGCAGGGATTTTTTGTGCCATAATATCACTAGTATACTCTTTTCAATATGAAACCACTTGCTCATATGTTAAAGCAAAGATTTCTTTTGAATTTAAATTTTTATAAGTAATTAAAAAATTCTTTAGATGTTTCCCATGAATAGTTGTTCAAAAATTTACAACTAAATCTGGATTATTCATAATGTCTAAGAAACGAGGATAATTATCAAAACCATTTTTCCCAATTATTGCATATTTTTCATATGTTAATTGATCATTTGTTTTTGTAATATAATGTCATTTCCCAGTTTCAGATAAATAGTGACCTTCTTGATCACTTGGAATTTGTTGCATTTTACCAGTAATACTGTTTGGATTATTTCCTTTTAAATCATCGCCAACTTGTTCTCTTGCTACATTAGCAATCTCTGGTGTATCAAAGATTTGTCGAATTCCCATACTCACTGCCGTTCCTTCAACAATATATCCCAAATCATATTCTGCTTTATTTTTAACTACTTCACCTTTTTCATTTAAAGGGTCAAATGGGAAATTATGGTCAGTTTTTCTTTTAACTCATACGATTTGGGATTTTGTTCCTGTTTCTGGATTAATTTCTGGATCATATTTTGGATTTGGTTTCCCATCAATTGTTGGGGTAATTAATTCCTTTTGATCCTTATTTTCTTTTGGATTTCAAGCATACCATTGAATTGATAATTCTGGAACTAGGTTATTAATCTCATAATCAATTTTATAACTCACATTCTGATTACCACTTTCATGAATAATTTCCACTTGATAAAGATTATTCTCTTTTGAATCCTTATCATTATTTCTTAAATCTTCCATTTTATAATTAAACTTATAGTCTAAAACAGGAACTTTAATGTCATTAACTTTTAAATACTCATTTCCATAATTTGGGGCCCCTGGTACTAGGGCATCAAATTGAACAGAAGCTGTAGTATGATATTGTCATTTTCTACCATATGTATCAGTAATTGGCGGTGAATCAGGTGCTAAAATTGATTTATCTTCAACCATTCCATTTAAGGGATCAAATTGATCAACAACTTTACCTGGAATAATATTTAACCGTTCCTTCAACTGTTTTCCCCAATAATTTCCCGAAAGTGATATTGCAACAGGTGTTTTAAATGTCCAAGTTACTGCTTCACCAGTTGATAATCGATTAAAAGCAATGACTGTTGTTATTTCATGTTTGGCATCACTAAAACTAAATGGTCGAATAAATTTTTCTCAATAAGAATATTCTTTTCCAAATCCTTGTTTTAAAACTTTATTCATTGCCGTTGTTAAATCATTCCCCTGACCTTTTGGGTCATAAATATTGCGCTCATCTTCAAGACTGCCAGAATAATCACTTGCAAACGAAAGTTTTTTTCTAAAGCATTTTTAACACGACTATAAGTTGTACTTTCACTTTCAGCATTAGAAACAACATCCATTTGATTAACAATAAAAGTTGAACGAGAATCAGCATCATATCCCCCGAATGAATGATGTCAAGCACTGTTGCCCAAAATTTTATTTTGAGGGTATTTCCATTTCATTCTCATTTAACTCTTCCTTTAGCAGAAGCAAACATTCAACCCCCTGTTCCTGATCATTCATAAAACATATACTCACCTGCTTTAGTAATATCAAATGTAAAATCATTTCGATATTCTTTATGAAGACTATCTCAATCAGAATGTGTTCGTCCATAAGGATTTTTGACAATAATTTTTTTATAATAATTTAAAAATGTGCTTTGTGTCAAACCATATTTTGTGGTATCTAGCTCATAAATATGTTCTTTTTCAACTAATTTTTCTTCGCCATCACGCACAGCAGCAGCACTAACCCATGCATAAGCTTCAACACTTACACCCGGATCAATTGTTATGGTTGGATGAGTTGGATCCATTGACATTGTTGTTTTATCCTAAATAAATGGCAATTGACTAAACTTTGCCATTAATGGATATGTTCACAAACTTATTCCAGTTAACAAAACTAAAAATACTTTCATTTTATTTCTCCATAAACCAAAAATAAAATCATATAATTATTAAATTTAATTATTTTATTTTTAACCTAGTCATTTGTCAAAATAAGATGTCCATCTACATACACGTAATTCTATCATATTCTTATCATAAAAAAAATAATTAATATTATTAATATTAATTATTTAAAATTTACTGTTTAAAAAACCTATTTTATTATTTTACTTATTTAATTAAATTTTATTTTCATTTTCTTTATTTAATTTTTCTAAAATTTCTTCACAGGTTTTAATTAAATCTTTAACTTTATTAATTTCATCTTCTCGATATGGGTCAGATGAAGTTGTCATTAATTTTAATTGTTTTTTTAAAATATCATTTTCATTTTTAATAATAGCAATTGCATTTTCTCTAATTTTCTTATCACTAAAATCACCATCAATTTCTAAAAATAAAATTTGATAATCACAATCATAGACAATTGCTTGATATTCATACATTTCAACCATATTTGCATCTATTATTTCTTGCAATTCAGAACACATTCTTGAACTACCACATATTTCCTGAATTGATTCTGATGAATTTAGTTGATCAATTTCTTTTTTTGCTTTTTCAAATAATTTTTGATTTTTTTCTTTTAGTTGCAAATAATAATTGATATCTTTTACTTCTTCTGGTGGTTCAATTGGTTTTAAATTAGGTGGATTTGAACCATAATTAAAACCTTTACATCCAAAAGTATAAATTGTTAATTGCATTGGTATACTGCATAATAAAATTCATAATACTTTTTTCATAATTTTTATCCTCTTGCTAAGTTTTAATTAACGTTCTTTTCTTTTGCCAGCTTTGTATCCTCGTTGGACATGATCATAAGAATGTCTTTTAACTTGTTTTATTCCTTTTGCAGCTATCTTCATAGATTTTCTACCAAGATAATTTGCTCCAATGCGTGCTTCTGTTTTCATAAAGTTTTTAGTTTGATTAAGATTTTTCTTAACTTTCCCTAACCTTCCTGTTGATGTTGGATTAACATCATATGAGTCTCCTCATGCAGATTTTGTTGATTCTCATCCATTTTTAACTGCCCATATTGAACGTCCAAGCGCATTACCCCCAACCCGTAATCCTTTTCCAATCATTCCTAAGGCTCCTGTTCTTGTTTCTAAAAAGCTTAGTGGTGATATTCCTTGACTTTGGTTTTGGTTCCCGCCACCACTAAAAGTATCTATTCCTGGAATGCCAGGAATACCTGATGAACCTTTTTTATTTTTCTTTTTCACAAAACCAAGTGCTTTTTTAGCTACCTTCCCTGCTCCCATTGCGAACATTCCTGCTGCCATTGTACTTCGAATTGAATTAAGACCATCTGACATTCCAATTGCTTCACCAATAAAAGCTGAAAGTAAATTTGTAATGCCTCAGACACCTAATGCTCCTCCTAAAATACAAATAATTTGTAAAAGCATTTTGGCATAGCCAGGAAAATCAGAGGGACCAAAATTAGGACCTGAAATAACATTAATATATATAATAAAAATATAATAAGCCACTAAGGCTGTTGAGGCTGCTAACATTTTTGATAACACCATATCTTTTCATGTTAATGCTCTTTTCCCTTCATCTTGCACCATCGTTGCCATTACAACTGGAGCAACTATAAAAAGAAATAATAATTCAAAAATCTTTTGTGTTAATGACATTCCCAACATTGCAATGGCAAAAAGAACAAAACAAATGGAAAAAATTTCAATAATTAAACTTCAATCCATAATATTACTTGGTGGCCCATAATCGCCTGGTTTACCAGCAACACCATTGCTATTTCCAATTCAATATAATAGATCAGCTAAATTTTGGTCACTAGTTCCAAAAATCGTACTTAACATTCCCATAAACCAAGTAATAATTCCATTTAAAAAGAAAAAACCAATTGGAATGAAAAGAACAAAAATTCCAGCTAAACCAGTATATTTAAAGCACGCCAGTAATCTTGGTTGCATTTCTTTTGCATCTTTAAATTGTAATGTTAAATATTGGGTAATAAAAATTATTACTAAGAAAGCTACTGAAACAATGGCAAATTGCCAAAATGCAATTGGAATATTTGACCAAGAAAAGCCTTCTTGTGAGTTAAATAATAAACTAAAAATTATTCCTGATGATAAAAATTCAAGAACTTTTGTAAAAACTGAAACCAACCCTAACGGGCCAGTAATAAAGATTCCTCATACTGCTTTATATATCCCATTTAAAATTCAGTCAATGATACTTAAAAAAGGTAAATTAAATATTAATTCCATACACCCCTACTTAGTGGGAGGTTCATATCTTCCTGAACTATTAATTAATTCTGGTAGAATTGTGTTAATAAATATTGGTGCAAAAATACATAATGCTAACCCAAAAACACATCAGCAAACAGCATAAATTTGAATATTTCGTTGTTCAGGATCATCAGCAAATTTTTTAATTTTTAAACCATGTTTAATAATATATAAAATACAAATTGCCCCAGCAATAATTGAAACTGGTGATAATATCGCATTTAATAATACAACTACTAAATCGGCAGTTTTTGAAAAATCAGGTGCATCAGCTAGTAAACTTAATAGACTCATGATAATCCTCCTTTTGTAGCAATTTGTATTTTTAAAATTAATTTTAATATTTTACTTTTTAATTTAATAAAAAATTGTTTTGTCCCTTTTTTATTAAATTTGCAAGATGACTTATCAATATTAACATTATGATAAACTATCTTTTCTTCTTTTTTTAATTGTCAACTAAATGGTTGTGCCTTGTTAATCAAAAATATCCCCTGCATATTTTTTCCTTTCCTTTTGTAATATTTTAATAAGAATTATTAAAATATAGCTTGTCATTTACCAAATACCTTTTCTCTTATAAAAAATGGTCATTTACAAAAATAAACTTATTACTTTTAACAAATAAATTAAAAGATTATTATTCGTCATCACCAAAGTAATTTTGAATTCCTTTTTTGATAAGATGCTTAATTACATAAGCTAATGAATGTTCATCATCAATAAATTTTTGTAATTCCTCATATAATTCAATCGGAACTTTTAATTGTACTTTATAAGATTTACGTTTTAGTCTTTCCATTTTTCTTCCCTCATCTTAGTTTTCTAATAATTTAATTCCAAAGGCTTGTTGTTCAAAATCAGATAATTCAACATGTAAACAATGGCGATTATAATCTGTCACCATAAATAACATATCTCCTCGTTGTGCACCAGCACAAAAATTAATTTCTGATTCAGATAAACCTCCACTTGCACTATACAATTCACTTACATCATGTAAGTCTTTTTGTTTTAATTTTAAAATTCCAACATATTGCGCATTGTTCAGAATGGCAGATGCTTCTCGCTCTAATTCGGCAGTCATTCTAAAATCGGTTAAATTTTGTGTTACTAAAATTACCCCGCCATTAAAACCACGAATCATTTTTACTGTTTCAAATAGAAACTTTAGCGCTTGTGGATTGTCTTTGTCAATAACAATATGTGCTTCATCGACTGCTAAAATTATTTCATTGTCTGTATTAAATCTATTATTATTAATTTCTGTTCGAATATAATTAAGCATTAAAAACATTTGTGCTTTTAAAACTTTTTGTTTTGAATATAGTGTTTGAATATCTAAAACATTTAATAAATTATCATCTAAGGTAATAGTTGAGTGTTTGTTCCATAAGGCAGCATATTTTCCATAACCAGTAAAATCATATTGAATAATTTTTGTAATTTTGTGGAGCATTTCTGCTTCACCAAGATCTGGTTCTAGCTTTGTTAAAAAATTGAGTAAATCATCAAAAATTGGTCAGTCATTATTTTCCATTTTATTAAATTTTTCTTCATTATTAATACCTAGTTTTAAATATAAATCTAAAATTCGTTGTGTTAAAAAACCAACTTCATCCATTTTTAAACTTGGGTGGGTAAAATGAAAATAGGTTTCTAAAATTTGTAAATGGTCACCAATGATTGTATTAATATTTTGATATTGATCAATTTTTGCATTAATTTGTAGCGGATTAAAATTTCCTTTATGTCCAGAACCAACATCAATTCAGTTTCCATCATGATAATCACAAAGTTTCCCAAACTCTCGTTTTGGATCAATAATAATTACTTTTCTACCATTAATGATATGATAATTTAAAAATTTGCTAACAGTTGTTGTTTTACCACCTCCTGTTGTGCCAATAAATAGTGCATTTGAATTTTGAAAATCACCACCACGTTTAAATTGGTCCGTAAAAATTACATCACCCGTAGTGTTATAACCAACAAATAATCCTTTTTCATCTTCTAAAGCATTATTTAAAAATGGAAATGAATTTCCTAATGTTGCACATGGCATTTCATAAGAATTATGATATGCAGTTGGATCAGTTGGTTTTGGTAATAAGGCACTATACCCACTTATTTGTTGAAAAAATAAATAATCCATTTTCATATTAAGACTTTTTAATAAGATATGTAGTCTTTCTTCTGATTGTTTTAACATATGTCGATTAAAACCATAATTTAAGAAAATAACATTTACCCGTTTAATTTGTTCTTCTCCTGATGCAATTAATTGCACTAAGTTTTCAAACGATTCATATTCACGCTCTTTTTCTGAACGATTAACCGTTTTTTTAACAGAAAAATAATTAGTTCGGGCATTAATCATTGCTCGATGTAATTGTTCTTTAACCGCATCGATATTTGTATTAGAGATGTTAAAAATAACTGTACTATCTGTTGTACATAATTTTGCAGCTCAGCCACTTTGTGGATAGATTGGATAATTTTGAATTCCTTTAATAGAAAATTGGGCATCATTTATGCGAAAGCCACTTTTAGTAAAGGTAATATTATCTAATGCTAATAACTCATTAACATTATCTTGATACTCATCAATTTTTTCATTTGAAAACTTTTCATCAAATGGATTAAAAATCAGTTTAATTGTATTAACTAACTCATATTTATCCAAATCAATAGTTCGCAAATTAGTTTCAGTTAACTTCATTTTAATAATATGAATGTCTCGTTCTAATTTACTTAATGAAGTATCATATACAAATAAAACAAATACTTTATTAGTAAAAGAATAACCTAAAATACCAGCTTGATCTTCATAAAGCTTGCGATAACCTTCTAATTGTTCAAAACGGCTTTTATATCCTTTTGCGGTTAAAATTTCGTCTCTACGAAGATTAATTAATTTATCAACTGTTTTATCTAAATTAATAATATTTTTTTCTAAATCATAAGGTTTTTCAAATTTTACTAAACTTAATTGACAATCTGTTAAACGAAACATATTTGCCAATTGATTAAATTTTAATAATTGTTCATTTGTATCTAATGTTGTAATATTAAGTCCTTTAATTTCAATTGCACCAACATATCATTTTTTACCACCTTCTAAAACAGTAGTTTCAATACACATGTCATGCAATTTCTTATATGGCATTAATAAGGATGTGTTATTATTTTTACTATAAATATCAAACTTTCTTTTTTTAGCTAAAAAAACAAATGCTCGAAAAATTATAATATAAATTTTTCCACTATATTTATCAGAATGAATTAATGTCATCATTAAAAATAAGAAAAAAGTAATACCAATAATTACTCTTAACATTATTGATAATGTGATTAAATTGTAACCTAACATAAATGCAAACATTGCATATGTTAAAGTTAAACCTAAATCAAGTAACGAAAAATTATCCTTTAAGCGTAGCTTTTGTTTTTTCAACTGCGGTGGAATAATACTGTTATTCATTTAAGTTTTCCTTTCTCGCGAAAAGGGTCTAAAATTATAAACATTTTAACTATTAAAAATTAATATGAAATTCTACTTTAAAATTATTTATTTCAAAAAATATAAATTTTCATCTTATCACATTTATTTAAAAAAATTTATTAAAATTAAAAAATTTTTACTTTAATTTTTGTTTTCATATTTCTTCAGTATTAAGAAGAAAACAACTAACAATAGCCTATGTTATCTACTAGTTTATTTATTTTATAAATATTTATTTTAGAATTTAAGTAAAAAAACAAAAAGAACATCTTTTAAATCAATATTTAACATAATTTTTATGTTTATTTTAGATGTTCAATAACTATTATTATCTTTCTTACTAAATATTAAAAAGATAGTATATTAAAAAGATAGTAACTACGATAATAATTTATTAACTTTCATTAACATTAATTCCAATATTTTTACATTTTTCTAACAATTTAATTTGTTCAGGTGTTCGTTCTGCAAGAGGAATTTTTAAAATAGTTGCAATTTTTTCTTCAATTTCATTTTTCATCATTTCAACTTGACCTGATGTGACATATGAAAATAAATCAAAATAATGATTATTAAGAAAATTAAACGGTTTAATTATTTTTGTATTTTTAAGTTTACCTAAGCCAAATACTTTACTATATTTTCATGCTGAGTCCATATAAACTAGACCCGGATTTTCTTTTGAACTAAATATAATTCCATAAGGATTTTTTAATTTCATTAAATCACTAGGTTTAATTAATTCCATTCCTTCTTTTCTTCTTTGAACAGGATCAATCATAATTCGTTTTGTTTGCAAGCTACGTGAACGTGAATGAGATAAAATTTCAACTGTTTCAGTTCCTAACATATCTGAATATGTTTTTGCAGTATCAAAATTATTAGTTTGAATATAAATATTTAAATTACAGTTTGAAATAATAACTGTTCCATTTTCTTTCCCATATTTTTGATAAACTTGATCTAAATCTTGAACAATTATTAGGAAAAAAATTCCCCTGCTCCGAGCAACCGTAACAAAGGATTGGAAATTAGGGATTGTTGGCATATTTCCAAACTCATCTAAATAAAATTGAATATCTCGTGGTAAACGTTTACTTTTTCGTTCTGTTACAATTGCTACATTTGCTTTATATAACTGAGAAATAATTAACGAAGCAAAAATATGACGATTAGTTTTTTCATCCGGAATAATTAAAAATAAAGCTTTTGGTTTTTCAGTAAACTTAAATAAATCAATTTCATTATTACATACAATAGATTGAATACCAAGATCTTGATATATTTGTAATCCACGATCTAAAGTTGAAAATATTGAACCTAATTCTTTTTCTCCGGTTGCTAATGCATTAGCCCCGATAATTTTTGCTAATGATGTTGATGGTAAGCTAGCAAATCAGGCTTTCATTTTTTTACGGTCACTACAAAGCATATTAATTAATGGAAAATTAAATTTTTCTAATGGCAATGTCGCTGGATTATCATCTAATATTTCTAATAATCCTAAAATAATTGTTTTTGCAATACTAGCAGCCATACTTGCAAAATGGTCATTTTCCCCACCAGTTAAAGGTCAAATTGTTAAAACTAAATCGTTAATTTCTTCAATTGCTAATGATTTTAATTCATTTCTAGTTGCTTCAACAAATTCTTGTGCTTCTTTTAAATCAAAAAATCATTGATTGCGAAAAATTGCAATTTTTTTATTAACAATGTTTCTAAAACATTCTGCACAATTAAATTCATCATGATAATAACAAACATATTTTTCCAAATGTTTTTGATTTTTAACTATAAAATATTTTAACTCTTTTGCAATAGTAACTGAATCATAATAATACTTGTAAGAAATTGCCAGTGGGTTCCAAGAAGACGAATTTTTAGGGTCACGTAAATTTAAAACTAGTACTTCATAACCATTTTTTTGTAATAGTTTTGATAAAACATCATATAATTCTCCTTTAGGATCAGTAAAAATTAGACATGGTTTATATCTTTCTGGTAAACAACTATTATAAATAGCAGAAGGCATTACAATTTTTTGTGATTTCCCACTATTAGTTGTTCCTAAACATATTGCATGTGTATTACCACGAACATTAAAATTAATTTTACTGTTTTTTCTCAAAAATCTTACTACTCATCCTGCTTTATTTTTAACATCATGTAAATTATGAACAGGATATAATTTATTAAATTCCTTAATACTTCCTTTCTTGTCTAGTTCATTTACAATTCATTTTGCTCCTCCATATTCTGATGTTTCTGTTTTTTTAACATATGTTTTTTCAAAATGTTTTGCAGCAACAAATATTATAAAACAAGCAATTAATCAAAAAAGGAGTGAAATAACTAAAATGCAAATCAAGACAAAAGTGATATTTTCAGACATAAATTTTCATAAATAAGGAAAAAATTTACTAAAAGTAAAACCTGGCATTTTTCATACTTTGAAAAATGAAATAATAATGGTACCAAAGATATTAGCAATCGGAAAAAAAACACACGCGGCGATTAAACTATCTTTTTGGTGTTTTGAAAATCTTTTACTTTTATGCATATAAAAAACTTAGTGTAGAAAAAAGGAACATTCCTACAATTCCAATAATTAATACTATAATATTAATTTTTTCTTTATAACTAAGAATACTAACTACTTTAGTTTTAATATTTTCAATATCTTTTTCTTTATTTATTAAATTTTTATTTGAGTTTTTTATTGTTTCATTTAGCATATTACTAAAATTTTTTTTCCGAGCTCTTTTATATTTTATTAATAAAATTATTTCATAAATAACTAGAACTAAACATAAAATTGCTACTGAAGATAGTCAAGTTCTTACACTCATATTTTCTCCAAAAAATAAATTAATGTAATTTACCAGTAACCTTGGCCATATACAAAAGAATTATAGCATAAATATCATATATCACCTTATTATTTTAAAAAAATAAAAAAGCAATTAAAATATTAATTGCCTGTAAAAACTAATATGTATATGTATATTTTTGAATAAATTTAAAGTAGTAAATTTGATTTTTAATAACCTAACCCCTTCTTAATATTGTCTTTATTTATAATAAAATTTTAAATAAAAATATTTAGAAAAATTTCTATTTTATAAACTATATATTTCATTTTCTTTCACTATATGATGGCAAACCACTTGTTTGATTAAATAATTCCAAATTGTTTTTAATTGTTCCTTGTCCGAAACTTTTTGGTTCAATTTGATCATCGATATTTTTTTGAACATATCTACCTATTGTTCCATGCATTTCAGTAACAACTTGGTTTGATACTTCATAGGTTTTCTTTTTACTAAAACCAAGTTTTTTTAAAAATATATTAATTCTTTTTTTAATTGATTTGTAATATTTTTTTAAAGTTGTTTTAAATTCTGAAGTAATTTCCATAAATTCTTCTTTCTTTTAAATATTTAATTAATTACTTTAATGAAATAATTAATTAAAGTCATTTATTTTAAAAATATCAATATTTATATTTTTAAATCATATACATTTTCACTCTATCATATTTATATTAATTTAGCAACAATTTTAAAATTAAACCTCCTTTGGCAATTCTAAATCATTTTATCGTTAAATATATGTTGTGAATTGTTAAAAATACCCTCCTAATAGTTATATCAGAAATTTTTTATTTTTAAAATAAATAAAAATAAAAATCTTTTAAATAAAATTATTTTAAACATTTAATACGAATATTTAAAAGAAAAATAATATTATTTAAAGATTTTAACTTAGTTTATCATTTTATCTTTCAACAGTATTTTCTTCTACTATACTATTTTCATTTTCTGTTATTTTTTTATACACATTGCTAACTTTTGCTGAATCTAACTGTGAAACTGGAACAATTGTTTCTTTTTTTAATTCTGAAACTGGTTTAGCTGGTGGTAAATAATCATAGATTGGCTCATTTTTAGAAGATGGAATATTTTCATAAATTGGCTCAGCAATTGATTCATAAATTGGCGTATTATTTAATTTAATTGGGATTTCATATCCATATTCATCTTTAGTACTATAATTATTCAAAAAAGATCAAGATATATTGTTTAAAAAACCTGGTTCAAAATTTAGATTTTGGTCTGAATTAGAAATTTTTCGATAATTTTCCATTGTTTCTATTAAATTATGTGTATTTTTTGTTGCAATTTGCACTGATTTCTTTTTACTAAAGCCTAATGCTCTTGCAAGTTTTTTAATTTGTTTTCTGGTATTTTTTAGAATTTTTTTTACTAATTTTTCAATTTTTACCATAGCACGCATAGTTCTTACCCTTTATCATTATTATATTTATTAAGGATTAATAAATATAAGTCATGTACTTTAAAAAACTATTTTTTAAATCATATACAACAAGATACTACTATACTTAATTTATTTTGTCAATTTAGAGTTAAAACAAAAGAAAATAAAAATGTATCAAATTTGATACATTTTAAAATCTAGTTTGTGCCAAAAACATTTTTGAAAACTTCATCATATGTTGCAACTGGAATAATATTCAATGTTTCTTGCACTTCTTTTGGAATATCTTCAATATCTTTAATATTTTTATGTGGAATTAAAATTGTTTTTAAATCACTACGGTTAGCTGAAATTAATTTTTCTCGTAACCCACCAATTGGTAAAACTTGTCCTCGCAAAGTAATTTCACCCGTCATTCCAATATCTTTTGATACCGGTCGATTACTTAAAGCACTAATAATTGCTGTTGTTAAGGTAATTCCAGCTGATGGACCGTCTTTTGGAACTGCTCCTTCTGGAACATGAATATGAATATCATGTGTTTCAAAAAATTTTGAATCAATGTTAAATTTACCAGAATTTGCTTTTACATAGTCTAATGCAATTGATGCTGATTCTTTCATTATGTCACCTAATTTTCCAGTTAACACTAATGAACCTTTTCCTAAGAAACTATTAACTTCAATTGGTAAAATATCACCACCAAATTGAGTATATGCTAATCCTGTTACAACTCCAACTTGTGATTCTTTTTCTTTTTCAGTATGTTCAAAACGACGTTTGCCCAATAGTTCATTAACAGTGTTTGGTTTGACTGTTAAATTAACCATTTCTTTATTTAAGAACTTAACAATAAATTTCCGTGCAACGGCATTTAAATCTCGTTCTAACTGACGAACTCCTGCTTCACGCGTATAATATTTAATTATTTCATTAATTGCATCATCAGTAATTGTTAATTGCCCATCTGCTAAACCATTATTACTTAATACTTTTGGCACTAAATAATCTTTTGCAATATGGAATTTCTCCAACTCAGTATATGATGATAATTGAATAATTTCCATTCGATCAATTAAAGCTTCTGGAATATTATCATAGTAGTTGGCTGTTGCAATAAACATAACATCACTTAAATCATATGTTTCTTCTAAGTAGTGGTCAGAAAATGTTGAATTTTGTTCTGGATCTAATACTTCTAACATCGCACTAGCAGGATCACCACGATAATCTGAGGCCATTTTGTCAATTTCATCTAATAAGAATAATGGATTTATTGAACCAGCACGTTTCATTGACTGAATAATACGCCCTGGCATCGCTCCAATATATGTTTTACGATGTCCACGAATTTCTGACTCATCTTTTACGCCTCCCAAGGCCATTTTAACAAATTTTCGCCCTGTTGCTTCAGCGATTGATTTTGCTAAACTTGTTTTCCCAACCCCTGGTGGCCCTACTAAACAAATAATTTGTCCTTTTAAAGATTTAGTCATTGTTTTAACAGCTAAGTATTCAATAATTCTTTCTTTAACTTTATCTAAACCAAAATGATATTTATCTAACACTTCTTTTGCAAATTTTAAATCATTTTTTTCTTCTGTTTTTTCATGTCATGGAATTTGCATCATTCAATCAATATAAGTTCGAATAATATTTGATTCACTTGATGCTTGTGGCAATGCTTCATAACGAGTGATTTCTTGTTCAATTCGTTCTTTAATATTTTTTGGAAATAATTCATTTGCTAATCGTTCTTTATATAATTTCATTTCATCAGCTGCACCATCAAATTCATCTAATTCATCTTTAATTGCTTTTAATTTTTCCCGTAAGTAATATTCACGTTGTTGTTCATCAACTCGTTCTTTAATTTTTTTGCTAATTTTATTATCAATATCATTTGCTTGTTGTTTATTAACTAAATGATCAAAAATAATTTGAAGCCTTTTTTCAACATCTAATTCCTCAATAATTTCTTGTTTTTTCGCCACTGGAATAAATGGTAAAAATTGGGCAATTGTGTCAACAACTTCATCCCCATCAACTGAATCACCAATTTGATCTAATAAATCTTCTGGCAAAATATCCTGTAATTCCATTAATTCTTTAATATTAGCTGTTAATTTTTCAACAATTTTATCTTCTGATTTAACAAATGACTTCAAAATATCAATATCAGCAGCATAAAATTCTCCTTCGCGTAAATCTAAAATTTTTACCCGATCAACTGCTTTAAAATTAACTGTTAAACTACCATCTTCCCACACTTTACGAATTTTTAACTCTGCTAAAATCCCAATTCGATAAATTTCAGATAACTTTGGATTATCTT
Organism: Spiroplasma citri; assembly: GCF_001886855.1. NCBI lineage: Bacteria > Bacillati > Mycoplasmatota > Mollicutes > Entomoplasmatales > Spiroplasmataceae > Spiroplasma > Spiroplasma citri. The sequence goes on along the minus strand of NZ_CP013197.1, from coordinate 475,707 downwards.
CTAACGGTTTTTTTTGACTAACTAAAACAATATGATTATCAAAATCCTTGCTAGCTGTATTTACCGCTAAAATTGATTTATCTCGCCCTACCTCTAATACTTGTTCAAAGCCTAGAAAAATATAACTACCCCGCGTTACAAGAACTGGTACATTTTTTAATTGTGTTATTTTTGAATCCATCTTCAAAACACCTCCTGTTTCTTTTCTTCATTTATATTGAAAATATCTTATCTTATCTTAAAAAATATCGCAATATAAATTTAAGTTACACAAAAATTATAACAAAAAAATTAGCACTTGCAATAGATAAGTGCTAATTTTTAAAAAATCATCACCCCTATTGTTTATTATATCTTTATCCGAAAATGAAGGAATACTAGTTTTTAATTAATAATACTCTTATTATACCACAAAAAGAAAGAAAATTCAGCACTTTTCATACTACTTCAAATTGTCCTACTATATAAAAAAACTAACAATAATGTTAGTTTTTATTCTATTCACCATTATTTTGATATAAAAAGGCAAATACCTTATCATGAATAACTTGTTCTTTTACTTGTTGATCGGATACTAATTTTGTTTCTTTTAATGTTTTACCATCAATTCCAAATTGTTTTCCTAACTTTTCATATTGTTCAACAATTTCTGCTTCAGTTGCCGTAATATTTTCATTTTGAACAACTGCATCAACAATAACACCATTTTCTAAACGATTTTTAGCGTCTTTAAATAACTCATTAAAAATATCTTCTTCTGACATTCCTGTTCGTTTTTTATAAGTTTTCATATCCAGCTGTTGACCTTGTAACTTTTGTTCAAATTCATGTTTTAATTGATTTGCTTCTTTACGAATAATTGATTCTGGTAAAGCAATCTTTGAATCTTTTGCAATTAAGCGGAATAAATTACCAATAAAATGATCATATTCTTGTTTTAATAATTGCTCATAAATATTATTTTTAACATGCACTTCCAATTTAGCTAATGTATCAATGCCTTTTAAATTAACATCTTTTGCTAATTCATCATTTAATTCTGGTAACTCTTTTGTTTTAACTTCCTTAATATTTAACTTAAAAATAGCAGGAGTTGCTTTTAATTCTTCAACATGATAATCTGCTGGGAAAGTAACATTAATTTCTTTCTTATCACCTGTTTTTAAACCAATCATGGCATCTTCAAAGCCTGGAATAAATTGACCACTACCAATCTCTAACGTAAAATCTGTTGCTTTACCACCTTTAAATGGTTTTCCATCAACAAAACCTTCAAAATCAAAAATTACTGTGTCTCCAGTTGTAATTTCTGTTATCTTTGGTTTAAAAATTACAAAACGATTACGTAATTGATTAATATTATCTTCAATCTCTGCTTTTTTAACTTCAATTTTTGTCTTCTTTAACTGTTTATCAGTAAAACTAGTATACTTACTAATTTTAACTTCTGGTTTTAAATCAAATTCTAATTGTAAGATATATTCTGTTTTACTAATTTTTTGTACACTTGGAACTGGTGATGAAAATGGTTCAATATCTGATTTTTGATCAAATGCAAACTTATAAGCTTTATTAACAACTAAATGATGCGCTGCATCTAAAATTTTTGCTTCAGTTAAATGTTTTTTAACTAAATCGGTAGGTACTTTCCCTTTTCGAAAACCAGGGACCTCTAATTGCTCTGCTGCTTTTTTTTCAGCTTTTTGAATATAATCTGTTCATTCTGTACCATCAATGATTACATATCATTTTCCAATTCCTTTATCTTGTATTTTTTCCGCTTTAAATTTCATATTTTACTCCTTAACTAATTATTGCACATAATTTATTATAACAAAAAGAATGACTTTAAATAACTTTTTTTCCCAATTTATTTTGCTTTTATGACTTATTTCTAAATAATAATTTATTTTATAATCCTTCTTGATCTAAGTAAGGAAGATATTTTTTTACTATTTCAACTTGGACTTTAAATTGTTCTACCAAATCTTGGACTACTATTTGCTCACCATACATCCGATGACCTTGATATATAATAGCTACAGTTAGTGCTTTTTCTTCATTATTTTCTAAAAAATAAGGATATAAATTATAATAGTATGTTTCTAGCAAATATAAGCAAGTATGATATAAACTAGGATTATCATTATAAACTCATTGGTCTAATAATTTCATTATGGTCTTAACTTGTTCATTTTCTTTATATGGTATTATTTGGCTTGGATTCAAGTGAAAAGTGCCATTTGTTTTTTTCACTTCAAAGATTTCTGTAATTTCTTGTTTTTTTAATAAATATAATAAATAAATCTTTGCAAAATCAGTTACTTTTTTATTCAAAAAATATTTACAAATTACTGGTAAAATTTGTCGTAAATTTTGGTCTTTTAAATATTGAAAAGCTAATAATTGTGTTTCTTCATCAGCTGGATTTGCTAAAATATCACTAATTTTTGCTAATGTTCAAACTGTTGTTTCTCTTGGTTTTTGCTCTTGCATTTTTTCATTAACTTCTTGTAATAATCTTCTCAATACTGTTTCAACTTGTTGAGGAATATAAGGCATCATTAATTCATCATTAATTTTAACAAAGGCACCATTATAGTCATAATTGCTAATTAATTTTTTAATCTCATCAATTAATTCATCATAATAATTCAATGGTGTTTGCATTTAATAAATCCTCCTTAGAAAAAAATAATCATTTATATTATTATAACAATTTTAAAAAAATAAAACCTTATTTAAATGATTAAATAAGGTTTTTAATTTAATTACAATTTAAAAAATGGCGCCCACGGAGAGATTCGAACTCCCGACCCTACGCTTAGAAGGCGCATGCTCTCTCCTACTGAGCTACGTGGGCATACCATAGAAATAATAACATAAATTAAAGAATATTTTCAAGAAAATAAGTTTGCTTTTTTAAAAATAAATTTCATCAATAATATTATAATCATGTAATGCTTCTGTTACTTCTTTTCTTGGTTTTATTATTATAAATTGCTTTTGCAGGTGAATTACTGCGCGATAAATTAAGATAAAAACAATACTATTAATTGTAAATTTCAATAAATTAAAAGGAATAATTATTGGTACTAAAATACTTTTAAATCCTTGTACTATTTCGCGGGAAAGATTTAAAAAATGAGCATACATATCATAAATAAATAATCAATTAAATAATGCCATTACAAATGAAACAGTAATTGTTGCTAATCCAACATTTATTGTTGTAATTAAATAATCAGTTTTTTTTGAAAAATTATTTTTAAACAAGCGATTAATTCCTTTTCGGAAAAAGTTATCACCTAATCAAAAAACTAATAAAAAGATTAAATCAGATAACATTAAAGCAAATACAGCAATTGGAGTATCAGCTAAGTAAACAATTCTTAACCAACTAACACTAATAGTTAAAAAAGTAGCATAAATAATACCAAACAAACGAAGAGCTAATAACATTAAAAAATCAGTTAATTCAATTTTCAAAAACGAAGCAACTGGAAAAACTGTCAAATTCATTATTTTACTTAATCATGACAATAAAACATATAAAGCAATCACAATTGCCATTGCAACAACTCTTTTTGTATCTAAGTAAAATAAATCTTTTATTTTTGTCTGCATATTATCACCTTATTTAATTATAAATTATTTTTAAAATATAGCAAAGTAAAAACTAACTATAAAAATTATTAGGTTGGATATAAAATGCTTTGTATAAATTATATACAAAGCATTTTATATCCAACAATTTATTCTGTTTCAGGTTTAACATTTCCTAGTTTGATTGTTGCATTGTATTCATTTTTAGGAAAATTTATAGTAACTATAATGCTATTAAATCCTTCAATTAAAATTTTAGTTTTATTAGTTTTTGCAATTGTTAAGTTTTCACTAGATAACTCTTTTACTAAATTAACAAGTTTTTCTTTAATTTTAATATTTTTAATATCTTCTCTGTTTGTTATTGCCTCTATTGCATCTTTTTTATTGCTATCAATAAAGCTTCATAAGTAAGGTAATGCCGGCTTCTAATTTTTGTTTTGCTCTCAATTCTGAACCATAAGCCATTCCTTTATTAAGAACTTGAACCAAAAATGTATCAGGGTCTTGTGACAATTGAACACTATATAATATAATGTGTACTGTATCTTTTGCAGAACCAAGGTATAAATCCATTAAGATTTCATTATTTCCTGTTCTTAAAACAGCAGTTTTTTCAATGATTTTTGCATCACCATTATCTTTTAAGCTGTTTATTAATGTAATAATTTCTTCTCTAACTTTTTTATCACCAATATTGTTTGCTTTTTCTATTGCTTTAATTTTTGATTGTTCAATTGCAACTCATAATAATTGAAAAGCAGTATCGTAACTTTGTCCGGCATGTAAACTTGATCCATCAACTGATTCAATTTCACTAACTGCTTCTTTAATATAAGTTAAAGCAATTGCTTCTAATCCACAATCATAATTGAAATCTTTAAAAACTTCTTGATTTGAATTGAAACTTGGTAATGAAGTCGTTGTAACAATAGGTCCAGTTAAAAATCCTGCTAATGTAAGGCATTTAATTAATTTACACATAATTTAATTGATCTCCTTTTTCTTTTTTAATAATTAAATAAATTGCTTCATACAATTTATATGAAGCAATTTTAGCATTAATTTTATTCTAATTATTTTTACTGTTTATTAAAACTTCAAATGCTTTAACATTAACTAAGATTATAGACATAATATTATTTGTTTCATTAATTTTTAGATTAATTGTTATTTTTTGATATCCAGCTTTTAAAAGTTTAGTATCTCCATTTGGAATTTCTATATTGCCAACAGTGATGTTCATAATAGCATTAGTAATTTCTCTAGCATCCAGGTCATTTTCAATTGAAGCGATGGAATCAATTTTAACTCCATCAATGTGTTTGAAAATTACTTCTTTTGCTTCATTTAATTTTTGTCCTTCTTTTAATGATGATCCATCTGCTGGTTCCATACGAAGTTGATTAGCAATAGCTTTCGCAGCTTTTTGTTCAATAGTGGCCGCATCTTGTAACAAACTATTTGATGAAATAGCAATATTGCTATTGGTTTCTAAGATTGGTAATTAAGTTGCAGTCACAGCAGGTGTTGTTGCAAGTCCTACTAATGTAATGTATTTTAATGTATTCATAGTAATTGGCCTCCTAATTTATCAATTTTTTATTTTTTATAAGTTTGATAAGTTGGTAATTTGATACATTTTTTAATACAATTTTATTTGTTTCTTCATAGCCTTCTTTCTTACTTTCATTGTATACCTAAATTGAGCAAATTACCAAAATTTTTCATTTTTTTAAAATAAATAAAAATAATTTAATAGTTTTATTAAAAATGTGTTAGTATATAATATAATTCTTACTTTATTTAAATTTATAATTGGCATAAAAATAATAATTATCTTTTATTTTCCCGAATATAACACAATAATTCTGTTTAATATTACTACAAAAAAATGAAAAGGATTAAAAAGGCATAACATTATTTGCCTTTCTATGCTATATTAATAATTAGGAAATTAATGAAAGGAAGAAAAATAATGAGTAAAAATAATGTTTTACCAATTATCGTTGAAATCCCTAAGGGGTCTGGTCATAAATATGAATACGATCTTAAAACAGGACGAATCGTTTTAGATCGTGTTTTATATGGTGCTAATTTTTATCCAGGAGAATATGGTTTTATTGAAAATACATTAGATTGAGATGGCGACCCCCTTGATGTAATCTCATTAAGCACTTATCCAACAATTCCTGGCTGTCAAATTAATGTTCGTATTTTAGGAACAATTAATATGATTGATAACGGTGAAATTGACACAAAATTAATGGCTGTTATGGGAGATGATCCTCGTTTTAATCATATTCAAACTTTAGAAGATGTTCCATTAGCAATACGAAATGAAATTGAAACTTTCTTTTTACAATATAAAACATTACAAAAAAAAGAAGTTAAAATTAATGGTTGAAGTGGATTAGACCAAGCTTTAAAAGAAATTAAAGAATGCCAAGAACGTTATTTAGAATACAAAGATATTTTAGAAACAAAAGGAAAAGATGCTGTGATGAAAATTTGAAAAGAAAAAGGATTAGGGCAAATTTAAACATATAAAAAAACTAGTGTTAATGACAATGCCAATTAAAATTGACAGAAAAAAGAGACATTTTTATTTTGAAACTCCATTCGTTGTTCGAATAGAGTTTTTCTTTGTTTAACTCTAGGTCTGACAAAATTATAGAAATCAACATAATTTGAAACAATGTTCATAATATTACTAAAATTAAGGCTGTTTCGTTTATATAAGAAAAAACATTCATTTTTAAATAAACTGAATCAAGTTTCACAAGCACCATTATCTGGTGAATTACCACGGCGAGACATCGAAATAATAATTCCCATTTTTTCACACAATTCTTTTCATTGCGGGGATGTATATGCATAGCCTTGATCTGAATGAATAATTAATTTTTTGGGACGTCCTGCATAATTTCAAGCTGATACTAAATTCTTAAAACTCAAATTAGCATCAGCATGATTTGATAATTTTCAATCTATTATTTCACCATTGAGTAAGTCACGAACAATTGATAAATATACCATTCCATTCTTAATAGGTAAATATGTAATATCTGTCACTCATTTTTTGTTTGGTTCAGATGTAACAAAATCTCGTTTTAAGATATTTGGGAATCTTAGAGGACCTGATTTAAAATAATTCGGTTTTATTTTCTTCCGAATAGACTTAATTTTTAATATTTTCATATAGCGATAGACTACTCATTTATTAACTTTGATATTTTTATATTTTTCTAACAAAATCGTAATCATTGGGTACCCATAAATACCTTTAAATTTATTAAATATTTCAAGTATTATTTCTGCTAAAACAAAATTATAGTTTTTATACATAGGTTTTCCTTGTTTAATCCATAAGTAATAACCTTGTCTAGTAATACCTAATTTTCTACATAAAAAATCAACAGAATAGTCTGTTGATAATTTATTTACGGCGAAGAACTTTTCTTTAATAGTCTTCGCCTCATACTTTTTTAATGCAAAATGTAATTTAGCAATATCTTCTAATTCAGAACGTGACATTTTTTTGACATCATTTGAGTCAATTGTTGAAATACTAATTCTTCTTTTTGTCTTTTGTTTACTTTGAGATCCACGACCTCATTCTAGGTTATCAAAATTGTTTTGTGCGTCTACACGTCATCTATGGATAGTAGATTTGGCTATGTTATATTTTTGAACTGTTAGTCTAATGCCATTTAACTCAGCAAATGTTAAAATTTCTAGTTTTTCATTTTTGTTTCATTGTTTTGCCATAAGAAAAGAACATCCTTTCAATAAAATTATATAATAGAAAATGTTTGTCTCTTTTTTCTGTCAATTTTATTTTAGATGTTCATTAACACTAGTTTTTTTATATTATTTCTTTTCAATTAATTTTTCTGAAATTATGGCAACAATTTCTTCTGGTGTTTTATGATTGGCATCAATAACTAAAAAATTAAACTTATCTTTTGAGCGTTCATATCATTCCTCATATTTTCGGTTTAATAATGTTCAATAAGCGCTGCCAATATTTTGTTCACTAGCGCGGCCTCTTTTGGTAATTCGTTCCATTGCTATCTCTGGATCAACTCGTAAATAAACAACTAATTCTGGTTTAATGTTTTCATCTAAATATAAACTTTGTAAAACAACAACATCATAAAATTCTTTATAAACTTTATAATCTGTTGTATTCATATATCCTAACTCATATAAAACATCAACAAAAATTGGGTCTTCTAAAATACTACGGTCAAAAATAATATTAGATGTTATTTTTGCTTGTTTTAATTGTTTACTACGCGCCATTACCATATATACTTGCATTTTAAAAGCCATATCTTTTGGATCAGCATAATACTGATCTAAATATGGATTCTCCTCAACTGGCTCATCCATTACCATATAATGATGCTTTTTTCCCAATAGCTTACTAACAGTTGATTTTCCAACTCCAACAACTCCTGCTAATGTAATCCGCATTGTTTTTTCTCTCCTTTATTTTGTTTTTAAGTGTGATGCTATTCCAAAAAAACGTTTAATTTCTTTGGGCTTTAAATAACGTCATTCACCAGGCTTTAATGTTTCATCTAATTGTAAAAAACCAATTGCAATTCGTTTTAATTTAATAACTTCATGCCCTAATGATTGTATCATTTTTTTAACTTGATGTTTTCTGACTTCATGAATAGTTAATAAAAGAATCAAAACATTTTTTACTTCTTCATATTTTACTAATTTTGCTTGTGCTTGGCTTCTTATAATTCCTGGCTCAATTTCAATTCCTGTTGCTAATTGTTGTAATTGTTGTTTTGAAAGATAACCAGAAAGTAAAACATGATATGTCTTATTAATAATATGACTTGGGTGTGTAATAATATTAGTAAATTCTCCATCATTAGTCAATAGTAAAAGACCACTAGTATCATAGTCTAAGCGACCTACCGGATAAATTCGTTCTGAAATACCTTTAACATAAGTTAAAACTGTTTTGCGATGTTGCGGATCATACATCGTTGAAACACAATTCCGTCGTTTGTTCAGCATTAAATAAATTTTATTTGAATTTTCATTCATAAGAATTTGATTATTTATTTGATCATTTTTGCCAACTTTAGTGCCCAATGTTGTTACCACAACATTATTAACTTTAACTCTTCCTTGAATAATTAGTTCTTCTGCTTTTCGTCGTGAGCAATAACCTTTTGCTGCAATAACTTTTTGTAAGCGTTCCATTACTTAAATAAATCCTGCTCTTTTTCTACAACAGTTTCTTTAATTTGTGGTAAATCTGCTAATGAAGTTAAATTAAAAACTTTTAAAAATTCCTCAGTAATATGATATGTCATTGGCTTTCCTGGCAAGTCACTTTTACCTGCTTCATCAATCAAATCACGTGCTCGTAATTTGTTAATAACACTGTCAGAATTAACTCCTCGTAACTCTTCAATTTCTGGCTTACTAATTGGTCCACGGTATGCAATAATTGCTAATGTTTCTAATGCTGCTTGTGATAACCGTGCTTCTATTTTATTATTAGCTAATTTTAAATAAAATTGATAATATTCTTGCTTTGTTGCTAAACGATATTTATCAGCAAAAGATGTTATTGTTAATCCACGATTATTACTAGTTTGATATTCTGCTTTTAATTTTGTTAAAACCTCTTCACACTCAGGAACAGAAATTTCAAGAATATGAGCAATTTCTTTTAAATTAATTCCTTCATCGCCACTAATAAATAATAGCCCTTCTAAAACAGCCATTTTTTCATTTAAATTCATCAAATTTAATTCCCCTCTTTCTGTAAATATGGTCTAATGTAAATTGCTTCTAAATGCTGGTATTGCTCAATTTCAATTTTTTGGTGTCGAGATAAATCTAACAAAGCAATAAAACAAGCAACAAAAGCTTGTAATGATAAAGTAAAATTACCTAGTAATTCTTCTAATGTTCATTCTTTATCATCTTGTGCTAATAACATCATGATTCGTTCAGCCATTTCTTCTGGAGAAACTTCAGTAATAACAACATTTGATTCTAATGGTTTTGCCGCATTAATTCGTTCTAACATTTTTAAAAAACTATTCGTTAATTTATCAATATTAATTTTTGGTGATAATGGTAAATCTTCTTCTTTAATTGAATTTCCTTTAATAATTGTTCGTGGTTTTGATAAATAACGAATTCCCTCTTGATGTTGATCTTTAAAATATTGACTAACTTCTTTAATTTTTTTATATTCTAGCAAACGATTAATTATTTCATCGCGAGCATCTTTTTCATAATTATCATCAATTTCAACCTGTTCTTTTGGCAACACTAACTTTGTTTTTGTCTCAACTAAATAACTTGCCATTGTTAAATATTCCGATGCAATTTCAATATTCAATTGTTCAATTTCCCTAATATACGCTAAAAATTGATCAGTAATTTCTGTTAACTTAATTTCAAAAAGATTCATTTCCTTTTCTTTAATTAAATGCAATAACAAATCTAATGGTCCTGAAAAATTATCAAGTTTTACTTCATAGCGTGGTAAATGTAACATTCTTTCTCTCCCATGTTTATTTTCTTAGTTAATAATACCGCTATTTTAAAAAAATTAAAGACATTAAAATAATAAAAGTGATTAACTTAATGCATCACTTTTATTGAATTATTTCATAAACTAATTCTTCTTGTGGTGGTTTTGTTGAAACAATTCGAAAAGTTCGTTGTGCTCAATCATAGACTGGAGCAGTAACATAGCGACTAGTATATAAAGTCATCACAACATCATCTTTTGCAACTTTTTCACCAGTTTTTTTATTTAAATAAATACCAGCATGATAATCAATTGCTTCATTTTTTGTATTACGTCCAGCTCCTAAACGAACAGCTAATAATCCCAACTCATTAGTATCAATAATTTCCATAAAACCAGCTTGGTTTGCTTTAATTTCAATTACATTTTTTACTTTTAATACCTCTTTTAAAGTTAAATTATTATCAATAAAACTTAAATCTCCACCTTGCTTTTTAACAAAAGCACGGAAGTAATTTAATGGCTCTTCAGTTTGTAATTTTTCTTCACAAGTTTTAACTGCTGTTGCTAAATCGTTAAAAAGCCCTGCTTGACATAAACTTAAGGCTGCCGCTTCACATACAATGTAAGTCAAATCATCAGGTCCTTTTCCTTGCAATGTTTGTAACGCTTCATAAATTTCAATTGCATTGCCGATGGTACGACCTAGTGGTTGCGTCATATTAGTAATTTCAGCAGCAATTTTTTTATTAAATTTAATCCCAAGTTCAACCATAATTTGTGCTAATTTTCGTGCATCAGATATTGTTTTCATAAAAGCACCATTACCACATTTAACATCCAACACAATTCCATCACTACCAGTTGCAATTTTTTTACACATAATACTTGCCGCCACTAATGGTAATGAATCAACTGTTGCTGTCACATCGCGTAAAGCATAAATCTTTTTATCAGCTGGAACAAGATTATCAGATTGAGCCATAATTGATAAATTTGTTTTATTAATAACATCTTTAAATTCATGAAAAGAAAGTTCAACTTTAAAACCAGGAATACTTTCCAACTTATCAATTGTTCCTCCTGTTTGGCCTAACCCCCGCCCTGACATTTTTGCTACTTTTAAACCAAAGGCAGCAACTAAAGGCGCATAAATTAAACTAACCTTATCACCAACTCCACCAGAAGAATGCTTATCAACTTTAAAACCAGGAATCCCCGTTAAATCATATACTTCCCCTGAATTAACCATTGCTTCAGTTAAAAACGAAATTTCTGTAACTGACATTGATTGAAAATAAATTGCCATTAAAAAAGCTGACATTTGATAATCCGTAATAATCCCCGTTGTATATCCTTTAACAATAAAGTTAATTTCTTCTCGTGATAACTCTTGTCCATTTTTCTTTTTATCAATTAATTCTAAAATATTCACTATTCGATACCTTCTTTTTTTTAAGTTATTTTTTCTTTAATGAAGTTTTATATTCTTCATAAGCTTTTTTGTGATCAACATCTTGATATTGGTCGATTCCTTTTTGAATAATTTGTTTAACATTATTTGCAATTAACTCAGTTGATTTGGTCATAAACGTATCTGGCTTAATTGGCTTGTGAAACACAACATGAACATACTTTTTCCCTCTTTTTTTAAATTCTTTATTAAAAATTGGATAAGAGTTAACAATTGAAACAGGAATAATTGAGACATGTGCTTTCTGGGCAATTTTAAAACTTCCAGCATGAAATTCTCCCATTTCTTGACTTCGACTCCGAGTTCCTTCTGGAAAAACAACCATTGTTCGCGGTACACGGATTAAATCATTTGCCTCTTTAATAACTTCTAATGCCTGACGAGGGTTTTCACGATCTAAAAATAAAACATCAATTAATGTTAAAAAATTCCGAAATGTTCGGTTATTTTGCAATTCTTTTTTAGCAATAAATGCACAAGGTGCAGTTTTATTAAAATCATTTAAAGCAAATAATATTGCCGGGTCAACATTCGATTGATGATTGGCAATCATTAAACAACCTTTATCAATTCAATTATCACAATCATGAACAATTATTTTAACATCGTGTACTCATAAAATATAACGTGTTCGTTTTTGCAATCAATGATAACGATATTCTTCTGAAACAATATTTGGATCTCTTTTAATTTTTTTGCTAATACTTCTTGCTTTAGTAATTGTTCCTAAAAATCGTGGTCATGTCATAATAATTTTTCAAATATTTAACATTTTAACTTTGTTCCTTTCTCTTATAATATTTTATTACAAATTGTTGATATTCGTTTAATTTAATTAAAGTAAATTGGTTTAAATCAAACGAAGGAAAATAAGTATCGCCTTGGTATTTTCCTTTAATAAGACTAATAATTAATTCATCAGCATATGGTAATGTTGCCTCATAAATTTTTTTTCCCCCACAAATATAAATATCTTCCGTTGGATTTTGATGATAAAAATTAATAATTGCTGTTAAATCAGTTACTACTTCCACATCTGGATGCTTAATTTGATAATCAAGATGTCTTGTTAAAACTAATGTTTTTCGTTTTGGTAATGGTCGTCCAATTCCTTCATAAGTCAACCGACCAAATAAAATTGTTTGCCCTAATGTTGTTTCTTTAAAATGCTGTAATTCTTCTCTTAAATGTCATGGTAATTGGTCATTTTGACCAATTAAATTATTTTCATCCATTGCTCATAATAACTTAATCATTATACTGCGACAGTCCCCTTAATTAATGGGGCTGGATCATAATTTTCAAGCATAATATCCTCAAATTTAAAATCAAATAACGAAGAAATAGTTTGATTTAACTTCAAGGTTGGTAATTTCCCTAGAGAACGTCTTAATTGTTCTTTAATTTGACTAAGATGATTTTTATAAATATGACAGTCGCCTAAAGTATGGACAAAATCCCCAGCATCTAAGCCAACAACCTGAGCAATTAAATGGGTTAATAAAGCATAACTTGCAATATTAAAAGGAACTCCTAAAAAAACATCCGCACTACGTTGATATAATTGACAACTTAATTTATTATCTTTTGAAACATAAAACTGAATTAAAGTATGACAAGGTGGCAAAGCCATCTCATCAACTTCTGCTGGATTTCAAGCACTAATAATATGGCGACGTGAATATGGATTCTTTTTTAAATTTTCTAATAATTTTGCTAACTGATCCACCCCATTAAAATTTCGTCATTGTTTCCCATATACCGGTCCTAAATCACCAAATTCAGCAGCAAAATTTGCATCAGTTTTAATTTTTTCAACAAATTCAGCTAATGTTTCATTATTATATTTTGATGATGCTTGATAGTTCTTATATGGTCATTCATTTCAAATTCGAACATCATGATCCACTAAATATTTAATATTAGTATCGCCTTTAATAAATCATAATAATTCATAAACTATTGATTTAAAATGAATTTTTTTTGTTGTTAAAATTGGAAAACCTTCGCTTAAATTAAAACGCATTTGATAACCAAAATAAGAAATTGTTCCGGTATTTGTTCGATCATCTTTTTCTTGACCGTGTTCCAAAATAAAACGAGCCATTTTGAGATATTGTTCCATCATTTTCACCCTATTTTCTATTTTCATATACTTAAATCTTACCTTATTTAAAAATAAAATCATCTGAAAAAATAAAAAAAATCTTAACAAGATTATTTTTTTATGTTATCATATTACCAATTACAAGAGGTGAACAGCAATGAATAAATTTTTAAAAAAAATAATTAAAAAAATTAAGTTTTCATTAAGTTTATTTATTCCTGGCACATTTAATCCTCTACGTAGTAAATATGAAAATGAAACCGAATTTGATTATGCATATATTTTAAGCAATTCAATTCATCAACAAAATGCTATTGATGAAACTGAAGTTACATTAGAAGAAAAAGATAATAATTGTCAATATGATAAACAAATTATTAAAAAAATTAATCGTTTTAAAAAACCTAATAAAAATAATATTTTAGTAATTTTGGGTTTTGTTGTTTGGTTTTTAAAAATCAAAAATAGTACATTACCACCACAAGATTTTAATAGGACAATACAAGCAAAATAAATTAACGGCCTAAAAATAACAAAATAATTTTTTCAAATAAAAAACCTTTCAAATTTTAAATAATAGTTAAAAATCTAGATTTTAACCCTTGTCTAGATTTTTTTTATTTTATTAACATAAATAAAAAAATGTTATTAAATAACATTTTAAAACCATGGATTAAATGGTATTTCAAGCCCAAATCAACCATTAATTAAATTATGAACTGCTTCTAAATTAAAATACAACATTACAATTGTTATAACTGCTAAAACTAAAACTAATAACACAACAATTAAAACTATTGCTCAAACTGGTAATTTTCGCTTGGTTGTTTCTTCATCATATTGAAATAGCATTTTTGTTGAATCAATTTTGCCCAAAACATTGCTATTATTAAAACCATCTGATGGAACAAAATCAGGTGATGAACTAAAACTTGGTGCTGCATTAAAATCTGGTGTTGGTCCAAAATTTGTATTTCCTTGGCCAAAATCATTTTGACCAGCAAAATTACCACCACCAAATTCATTTGTTTGATTAAAATCATGGTTTGCCCCAAAAGGAGGCCCCTCATTAAATGTATCATCAAAACTTTCATCAAAATCGCTATTAATGCCTTGTTGTTGTTGTTGTTGTTTCATTAAATCTGGATTCATAATTGCAAAATGACGGTCTGGATCTTGAGCATACTGTTTTTTATTAAAATTAGAACCTTGACTAGCAGATTGTTGTTGCATTCCTTGTAATTGTTGTTCTACTTCTGGCCCTGCCATTGGAGGATAAGTTAACATTCCGGGATATTGTGACATTTGCGGATAACCCATCATCATTGGAAATTGTGGCATCATTGGGTAAGGAAACATTTGCGGATAACCCATCATCATTGGATTATATGCTCCCATTCCCATCGCATTCATTGGGTTAGCCATAATAGGCATAACAAATGGTTGATAAATTGGTTTATTATGCTGCGGTTTAACTTCCGTCCCATTAATTTCTAAAGCTTTTGAAATATAAGAAGAATTAAAGGGTGGATTAGTTTTTGTTTTAAAATCATTTGCATTATCAGAAACTCTAATTGGTTTTGTTAATGATGTTACTGGCGAATTTTGGTTTAATAAATTATCATTGCCAAAACCATTATTATTTTCAAACGAATTAAAATAATTTTCGTTTCCTCCATTAAATTTTGGATAATTATTATTCATGCGATACCCTCCATATCAATATTCCCTATTATCCACTTTGCTTATAAATGAATTATACCATATATTTAACTAAAATTAAATGAAACCATTGTCATAATTATTGGAAAGGTATATAATCAATTATTATTTTATTTAATTTTAATAGCTTGTTTGTTGTTTTTTGCTTTGTAAATATTCTTGATCTTTTTCATCAACTTCATTAAAAATATGATGACGATGTTTATATCAAAAGAAATATAAAATAATGCCCACAACAATAGCTGAAATTAAATCATTTAACCCTAATAATATAAAATAATAAATATTACTCTGGTCTGTGCCGTCCGATAATCCATGTGCTAAGAAATATCCACATAACATTAAAATTGGTAACACAATAAAGGCACGAAACGAAGAACATAATGCTGCTTTCCGTGCATTATTCATTCCTTGAAATAACGAAACACCTAAAAATGAAATGGCAGCAAAAGGATAACTCATTAACATTAGAACTGCTATTCATCGATATTCATCAACTAAATCAGAAGGAAAAGCAAAATCCATTAACAATTGTGGGCCAATAGCAATAAATAATAATAGAGTAAAAAATAATCAACCACTAATAATTGCTAATCCATATCAACAAGTCTGATACATTCGTAAATATTTTTTTGCTCCATAGTTATAACCAATAATTGTTTTCATCCCTTGTGCAATTTCTAACGCAATTGCGGTAAAGAAGGCAATTCAGGGACTTACCGCACTATTAAATAATTGGAAAGATGCTAAACCATATTGTTGCCGCTGAGCAAATTGTCCTGGCAACGATGAAATAATTGCTGATGATAAAATTGAAACTAAAACAGCACCTAAATTATTAATAAAAGATGAAAAACCTAACCGAAAAATTTCTTTAATTGTTGTTTTATGTAAATAAAAAAGATCACGCCAATGAAATCGTAAATAAGAATTCTTATTGTAATAAATACAAAATAATGAAACAATAATAATAAAAATTCATGCAATAATTGTTCCTAACATTGTTCCTTCTAATAACATTCGACCATATTTTACAAAAATAATTGAAAATAAAACATTAATTGCAATTGCTCCAATTGTAATGTAAATTGCAGCATGGCTTTTCCCATCTGTTCGTAATAATGTTAATAATAAATAACTAACAAACATTAAAGGACTAGAAAGTAACATTGGAAAAACATAATGCCAAGTTAAATCTTGTACAATTCATGTTCCTTTTTTACTTAATTGAATTAAAATCATAATATTATCTCATTGT
Organism: Spiroplasma citri; assembly: GCF_001886855.1. Classification (NCBI taxonomy): domain Bacteria; kingdom Bacillati; phylum Mycoplasmatota; class Mollicutes; order Entomoplasmatales; family Spiroplasmataceae; genus Spiroplasma; species Spiroplasma citri. The sequence goes on along the minus strand of NZ_CP013197.1, from coordinate 459,014 downwards.
GGAAAAACTAAACAAAAAACAAAAAAAGCTGCAACAATTGAAAATAAAACGGTAATTGTTAAAGCATTTCCTGCTAAAGATTGTGTTTGTTGTTTATTACTTTGCCCAGATTTAATGGCAAATGTAATTGATGTTCCAATCGCAAATAAAATTGCAAAAGCAAATAATAAGTTATAAATTTGCATTGCAAAATGGGTTGATAAATTAACAAAAATTTTTGCTGATTCATATGTTAATTCACCATTATTAATTGAAATATGTTCTTTATTTCAATCCAAATATGGTTGATGATGAAAAACATTTGGTGTAACAAATGTTAAGGCAATAAATTTATCAAGGATTGGATATAATGCTGTCATTGCCATCACAAGGACAGTTGGTAAAGAAAAAATAAAAATTGTTTTTCATAAATTGTCATAACGTAACTTAATCTCGTTTTTTGAAAAAATGGTTTTGTTCACTATCTTCGTTCCCCTTTACAATACTATTTATCTATCATTTTATCATATTTTTAGCCAAAATGCTAGGTCAAAAGGAAAGGCTTATTTTAGTAGTTGAAATAAAGTAAGTATTTGTTTAAGAGCCATAAATTTAATGCTTTTTGGTATAAAAGCATTAACAAGGCTTTGTTTTTTAAGTTATTCTAATTAAACCATGAATATTTATATTCTGCAACAGCAAAAATACAAATTAACCTTTACCATTCGCATCGATAACATATTGCGAAAGACAATTTCACTATATCCTTTTGTTCCAAAATAAGGTTTTTGTATGCAAGTTTATATAACGCAATTTTAGACAATTCTTTAACTTCAAAATGAAAGATAGCCTCTTGCATCATGGAAAAATATTTTAGTAAAAATAAAACCACAAAAAAGATTTTGTGGTTTAAAATTTAATTTGTAATTGGTAATAAAATATTTTTTATCCCTTCTTCAAAAGGGGTAATTTTAAATTGTGGAAAACATGTTTTGAATTTATCTGAGTTAAATAAATTATCAACTTTATAACGTGGTAACATTTCCAAAAGTTCTTTAACTTGGCTGTTAAAGTGACTTACAAATTTAAATTGCCACTCCTTAAATTATTGAATAATGTAGTTTTCTATTCGTAACTTCATTGGCAATTTCTAAAATTTGTTTATATGTTAAACTTCGATCGCAGGGCAAATGTCAAGTTTGGTTATATGCATCTTTTGTATTACCAATTAAAGCCATCGCTTTGTTTGCATCGGGCGCTCAAATTAAAGTTCGTAACGTTTTTACTGTTATTCGAATTTTAATTTTTTTATGGCGTTTAATATTTTCAAACACCATAGAATTAGTAATACTCTGCGTGTGTCCAGGTCCATAAAATTCCGGGGCACGACATATAACGATATCAATTTCTTTTTTTATCCATCGCTGCTAAAACCATATTAGTTAATTGCGCTCGCAAAATTGATTTTTTCCCTTTGGGCTCAAACGGTGTGTCCTCAAACTGTGTTTTAGTAGTTTTGGGATACATATAAGTATTATCAAAAATACTAGTTTTGTATTATTTACTGTACAAGCTTTAAGCACATTTTGTATAATAACCGGAAACTGTTCTTCCATTAACTTTGCATTCATTGGTAAACCAACAGTAAAATAAACTATTTCGCTTCCTGCAATTGCATTAAGAGTGGGATTGTAATTCATCAAATCCACTACTATAATTTGGTCTGTTTCATTTATCTTGACAGGTTTTCTACTTACCAATCTAATTTCTTTTGTATAGTTGTTATATAGTTCCTTTGCCAATTCATGACCAATTTGTCCATTACTTTCCAAGATTGTTTGCATTATTTAGTTCCCTAATAAGTGGTTTTGCAACTGATCGCACAGAAAATGGATTTTGTCCTGTAATTATGTCAATCAAGGCATAATCTTTATAAAAACGTTTCTTATGTCAAATGGCATCACGACTTTTTGCAATTTTTTGATTTAAAAACGGTACTTGTTTTTTCTTTCCCGCTAAAATTTCTTCTGAGGTAGTAAAACCAGTGATTTTTTTACCAGCAATTATATAGTTTCCTAATCATCTTTTAGATTTAATAAACCAGCAATTCCATGGCACACTGAAACTAAATAACCATTATTCATATAAATTTGTCTAGCTATTGCTTGAATTTCACTATTGTCTGGAAAATCTCACATTACACCATGCCCACCGGTATAGTAAATTGCACTATATTCATTTGGTTTTATTTCGTTGGGTTTTAATGTGTTTTGAGTGCCCCTTTGTAAAAAATCTTTGTCTTCATATACATTTCAAATCGCTTCATCCATGTATTTCATGCTTCGAGGATCAAGGGGTACTAAACCACCGTTTGGACTCACAAAATCATATTTAATTCCATGTTTTTGTAATTCATCAACAAATTCTGCGCTTTCACCCAATCACAAACCAGTAGGTTCATTGGTATTTTTATATCTACTTGTATTAGTTTCTACAATTAAAATTTTCTTCATTATTTTGTTCTCTTCTTATACATTATTTCACTTATCTTGGTTAAAAAACATTATAGTTTTCCAATTTCAGTTGTATAATTATACAAATAATAAAAATTTTTCGTGCCAACTACATGAAATGAAACTATACAATATTTATTATTTATAAATTGGTTTCCGTTACGGCTAACAACACTGTTTTAATATGCTCAACTGGTTTAACTTTTCGTCATTCTTGAATAAACTTAAAATCATTGTCTAACAAAAAGGTACTTCGTTCAATTCCAAAATAAACATTATTAAACATTTTCTTTTCTTTTAAGACACTAAACATTTCACATAATTTAGAATCAATATCACATAACATGGGGAAACTAACATTATTATCATTTTGAAACTTAGTTTGTTTTTTTAAATTATCACGGCTAATACCAATAACATTATAACCAGCAGCTAAAAACTTTTGATAATAACGATTATAAGCAATTGTTTCTAAAGTACAGCCTGGTGTTGCTGCTTTTGGAAAAAAATAAAAAATATAACCCTTTCCTTGCTGAAAATCAGTAATAAAATGTTCTTCCCCATCTGTAAACAAAAACTTCTCTTGTTTTAAATCCATTTTTAATAACCTCCATTAAAGACAATAATAATTAATTACTGTCTTTGAAAAAAAGTTGGATTAAATATTTTGTTACTTCTAACTTATTTTTTAAAATATTAAACGATAATTTTAAATCTAAAAAAATTAAATATAGTGAAATTTCCGTAATATCAAACTTATATTTTAAATCATTGATTTCCTTTGCAATATTAGCAATTTGCTCAGCAATAGTATCATAATAATCAAGAACAGCATTCGTTTTTAAACTTGCTCGTTCTTGTAATTCACTAATATCTAAATTAATTGCTTGAATTATTGACATTAGTTCATTCAAAGTTTGTTCAATTTTTTCTTCACGTAAAGACATTTGTTCCACTTTATTTTCCATTTTTTTACTTTTACCTACTTATAAGTATAATATATCATAAAACTAAAAAAAGATTAGTTTTAATAATTAATTACTAATCCTTTAAAACGAGTAACTGAATTAATTGTTTCACGAATCCCTTGCACTCCCTGTCCAGAATCATGAATTCCTAAAAATGGGAATGAATCAGGCCCCCGTTGAGTACGGCCATTAATGTTAACCGTTCCTGTTTCTAATTCATTAGCAATATTAAATGCTGCATTAATATCTTTTGTAAAAATACATGCCTGCAATTTAAAGTTTGATTTATTTGCTAAAGTAATCATTTCTTCAACATTTTTGCAACGAATAATTGGTAAGACTGGGCCAAATGGTTCTTCTCATGCTAATCGCATTTCTGGCGTAACATGGTCAATTAAAGTTGCACTAAGTAAATTATCTTTTCGTTGATTACCAAGTACTAATGTTGCTTTTTTTGCTAAAGCATCATCAATTAAACCTTGCACAAAATCTGCAGCTTTTAAATCAATAACTGGAATAATTGCTTTATTATCTAATGGCGAACCTACTTCTAACTTGCCAACTTCTATTTTTAATAATTGTACTAATTCAGCAGCAATTGTTTCATCTACTAATACTCGCTTAATTGCTGTACAACGTTGCCCAGAATAAGCATAAGCACCAGCAACAATTTCTTTTACCGCTTTTGCTAAATCAGCATCTTTTAATACTAAAACTGGATCTTTTCCCCCTAATTCTAATACTAAGTCTTTTCCATGCCCTAATTTGCGAATATGATTCCCAACGGCAACTGACCCAGTAAATGAAATAACATTAATTTCAGGATTTAAAACTAATAAATCTCCAATATCACGTCCACGACCAGTTACAACATTAAAAACACCTTTTGGAAAACCAACTTCAAAAGCTAACTTTGCCATATATAATCCGGTTAAACTACCATTTGTTGCTGGCTTAAAAACAACAGTATTACCAACAACTAAGCTTGGTGCAATTTTTGCAATACTTAAATTGACAGGATAATTAAATGGTGAAATTGCTAAAACAACACCTTTAGGAACACGAGAAAAAATACCTATTTTATTTTTAACATTTCAACCATCACCAGTTAATGTTTCTGGAAAAACTCGTTTTGCTTCTTCAATCGTATAATCAATATATTCAATACTACGTTCAACTTCAATTTGACCATCTTTTAAACTTTTTCCAACTTCATGGGCCATAATTTTCGCAAGTTCTGTTTTATGACTTTCTAATAATTTTGCTCATTTTTGCAAATAACTAATTCGTTCAAATAAAGTTAATTTTGCTCATGCTTTTTGTGAATGTCGAACCCCCTTAAAAGCTTCATTTATTTCTTTTTCTTTTAGAGCTGGAACACGACCATATGGCTTATTATTAATTGGTGAAATTATTTCTAATCAATCCCCATTATTGATTAATTCACCATTAATTAATGCATTTAATTCCAAATTCATTTTTAGCGCCTCTTTTCTGTTTGCATTATTCTACTTATATTTTATGCTTTTTTAAAATTATTAAAAGATACTTTCCACATTTAAATTATTGTTTACAATAAAATGTTTTAATATTGTTAATGTACGATCACTATATGCTAAATATTTTTCATTTTTGCTTTTAAAATGTTGTTCAAAGGCAGGGATAATTCCAAAATTTGCTTTCATCGGTTGAAAATTAGTTTTTGAAGCATTAACAATATAATTCACTAATGCTCCCATCATTGTTTCAGGTGGAAATGTTAACATTGATTTCTTATTTAAAAATCTTGTAATATTTAATGCACTAATAATTCCTGTGGCCGCTGATTCAACATATCCCTCAACATCCATAATTTGACCAGCAAAAAAGATATTATGATGTTTTTTTACTTGTAAAAATTGATTTAATAAAATTGGCGAATTAATAAAATTATTCTTATGAATAACACCATATCGAACAATTTGAACATTTGCTAAGCCTGGAATCATTCTAATAAGGCGGTTGTTGTTCAGGAAACTTTAGATTAGTTTGAAAACCAACTAAATTATATAAAGTATCAATTGCATCATCTTGACGTAATTGCACCACAGCATATGGGCGTTTACCACTTGAGGTTTCTAAGCCAACTGGCTTTAATGGTCCAAACAATAATGACTTAATACCCCGTTTTGCCATTATTTCAATTGGCATACACCCTTCAAAATAAATTTCTTTTTAAAATCCATGTAAGGTCACTGTTTCTGCTGTAATTAATGCTTGAACTCATAATTCAAATTCATCTTTACTCATTGGACAATTAATATAATCTTTGCTATCGCCTTGATCATAACGTGATTTATAATATACTTTAGTAAAATCAATACTATCTTTTGTAATAATTGGCGCTGCTGCATCATAAAAATAAAAATATTCTTGACCCAATAATGCTTGAATGGTAGTTTGAAATTTTGATGTTGTTAATGGTCCAGAAGCAATCAATGTAATTGCCTTATCATCAATAGTTGTTACATCTTGGTCAATTAAAGTTACATTTGAATTATTTGTTAATCACTTTGTAATATATTCTGAAAACTGATGACGATCAACTGCTAATGCTCCACCATCTGGAACACGACTTGCATACGCTGCTTTAATAATTAATGAATCAAATGCTAACATTTATTGTTTTAATAACCCAACACCATTCGTTAAACTTTCACTACGTAACGAATTTGAACAAACCAATTCCGCAAATGAATTTTGTTTTTGTACTGGATTTTTTATTAACCGTTTAGTTTCATACAAGTTAACCTTAAAACGTCTCCGCGCTAATTGATAAGCTGCATCGGCCCCCGCTAATCCAGCACCAATAATGTTAATTGTTGGAATTGTCATTTGTTATTTTTCCTTTTAATTGTTGATATTGTTCTAAATATTGGGCATATTTTTCTTCTTCAAGTTTAATCTTTTCAGCATTTGCCTTTGCTAAAAAATTTGGATTATTTAAAATGTTTTTGCTTCGTTTTAGCTCTTGTTCTAGGCGAGTTAATTCCGCATTGATTTTTTGGTGCTCAATTGTTTCATCAACAATATCATTCAATCCAACTTCTAAAATAACATTCGTTAATGGAATTGTTACATATTTTTGGTTTTGATCTTTTTGGTGAAGCACACCCATAACTTTACTATTAACCATTTTTAAAATAAATTCATTAATTAATGAAATAACATTTGTAGTAATGTTATTCTTACTACTTGCTTGATCAAATCAAATTTCAATAATATGTTCTTTTTTAATTTGATAATTGCTTCGCAATTCGCGGATTGCAGCAACAATTTCTGTTACTAAATTTAAATAATCAACATTATAATTAAAATTAATTTTTGGATAAACTTCTAACATAATTGATTCTTTTAAATTTAATTTTTGATAAATTTCTTCCGTTACAAATGGAATAAATGGATGTAACATAATTAAAATTTGTTTTAAAACATAAAACAATGTTTGAGTTGATACCATTTTAATTGTTGCATTATTACTTTGCAAATTAACTTTTGTTAATTCAATATATCATGAGCAAAGCTTATTTCATACAAAATCATACAAATCTTTTCCAACTAAAACAAATTCATATTTTTCCATATTAGTTTGTACTTTAGTAATTGTTTTTGCTAATTCTGATAAAATTCATTGGTCAATAGCATTTTCTTGATGGTTTAATAATAAGTTTTTAATTTCTATTTCAAAATTAACCAATGGTTTAAAATTATTTGTTAAATTCATTTCAACATAACGAGCAGCATTTCATAACTTATTAATAAAATTTCAAGCACTATTAACTTTTTCTAACGAAAAACGTAAATCTTGTCCTGGGGCACTATTTGTAACTAAAAAATAACGTAATGTATCTGCACCATATTCTTTAATAACATCCATCGGGTCAACCCCATTCCCTAATGACTTACTCATTTTTCGTCCTTCTTCATCCCGAATTAAACCATGAATTAAAACATCATTAAATGGTTTTTCCTTCGTAAATTCTAATGATTCAAACATCATTCTTGAAACTCAAAAGAAAATAATATCATAACCAGTTACCAAAACATTAGTTGGAAAATAGTGTTGAAATAATTTTTTATCTCAATTTCACCCTAAACTTGTCATTGGCCATAATGCTGATGAAAATCAAGTATCTAAAACATCTGCATCTTGAATTCAATTTTTACTATTATCTGGTGGAGTTAAACCGACATGAATTTTTGTTGAATCATCTTTATAATATCATGCTGGAATTTGATGTCCCCATCATAGTTGCCGTGAAATACATCAATCTTGAACATTTTTCATTCAATTAATTAATGTTATATTAAAGCGAGGTGGATAAAATTGAATTTTATTTGTTGATGATTGAAATTTAATAATTTTTTCAGCAAAATATTCCATTTTAACGAATCATTGGTCTGACAAATATGGTTCAACAATAGCACCACTTCGTTCTGAAAAACCAACTTGGTGAGAATGAACTTTAATTTCAACAATTAACTTTTGTTGATTTAAATCATGCACTAAATTTTGACGAGCAGTAAAACGATCTTGGTTATGATATTTCCCAGCTAATTCGTTCATTGTTCCATCTAAGTTCATACAAATTGGCATCGCTAAATGATGACGCAAAGCAATTTCAAAATCATTAGCATCATGTGCTGGTGTACATTTCATTGCTCCCGTTTCAAAATCTTGTTCAACATAATCATCACAAATAATAGGAAGTAATTCACCGTTTGCGGGATTTACTACCTTTTTATTTCAATATTTGCGGTAACGATTATCATTTGGATTAACAACAACACATTGATCAGCAAACATTGTTTCTGGACGCGTTGTTGCAATGGTCAAAAACTCACTTGTGCTATTCTCTAAAAAATATTTAAAGTAATACATTTTGCCTTGTTGTTCTTGATAAATAACTTCAATATTTGATAAAGCGGTTTTTTGCACGGGATCTCATGAAATAATTCGTTTACCACGATAAATTAATCCTTTTTGGTATAAATCAATAAAAACTTTTTGCACTGCCGCTGATAAATTATTATTTAACGTAAATTGTTCGCGTGAATAATCTAATGCTAAACCTAATTTAGCTCATTGCTCACGAATAATTTCAGCATACTCTTCCTTTCATGCTCAAACTTGTTCAATAAACTTTTCTCGCCCTAAATCATGTCGTAAAATATTTTTTGTTACACATAAACGTTCTTCTACTTTTGCCTGGGTAGCAATTCCCGCATGATCCATTCCTGGTAAATATAAAGTATCAAATCCTAGTAATTTTTTATAACGAATAATCAAGTCTTGCAATGTTGTATCTCATGCATGACCTAAATGCAATTTCCCTGTCACATTTGGGGGTGGAATAACAATACTAAAACTTGGTTGTTTACTTTTAACATCCGCGGTAAAATAACCTTTTTTCTTCCAAAATTGATATTTTCCTGTTTCGACCAAGATATGATCATATTTCTTTGTTAATTCTTTTCTCATTTTTGTTTCCTTTCTAAATAAAAACTCCTATTATTTAAATAAAATAATAGGAGCAATTATTATCTAATAATTACGGTACCATCCTTTTTTTAATAAGTATCACTTATTACCTTAATTAAAATATCAAGTTAAAATATTTAGCAACCTTCATTAAAACAATAGATTAATTTCACACCACCACAATTAACTCTCTGAACTATCCTTTTAATTACTCCTCTAATATTTATGGTTTTATTATAATTCTTTTTCAATTAATTGCAACTATTTTTTGTTTCTCCAAACAATATTATTCTAAAGTAAAAATAAAAGTTATGATTAACTTTTATTTTTACTTTTTTTAGTTTTGTTTCTTCTGCACTTTTAATATTATTGTTTCAATCTTTATACATAAAAAAGATAAATCCTCCAAATAAAACAAGAAATAACACAATAATAGTCAATGTAATAATTAATCAAGTTGCCATTGCTTAGTTCTCCAATCCTTCTTGTCATATTCCAATTGGTAGTGGTTTAATTTGATATTTTTTTAAAACAGTAACCGACAAAACACTACATCCTAAAGGAATAATAATTCCTAATAAGACTGCTAATACTGATAATCATCAAGATTTTGATAGCCCCGAACTAATAAAGGCATAAAACATAAAGGTAATATTAACTGCTAATAATAATGGTGTTAAATACGAAATAGCAAATTTATATGTTTTACCAATTTTAATTCATGAGTGTGCATTATTATATGCAATCATTATTGGTAACTTTTTGTAAATATGAACAAATAAAATAATTTCAACTAAAGCCATCACCAGCATGTTAACACTACCAGCTAAAGCTTGGAATGAGTAAAGTAATTGATTAGTATCTTTAAACATCAATACTAAACCAATTGTTGCCATTAATATCATTAAAATAATAATAACATACTTTTCCTTTACCTTGTAATTTGAAAAAATTCCATTTATAACAACTTCAATCATTGCAATAATACTACTTAATCCAGCAAATAATAGTGCTGTAAAAATAAAATTCCTAAAAAATTTCCAAAACCAACAAAGGTTTGTTTATTAATAACATTAAAAGTTTGTGGAAAGACATTAAAAATAAAACTAGCACCTCCATCCTTTGGAAAAGCTTCATCAATTGCGTTGGTATAATCATCAATCGTAATTAATCCCGAATTTTGTTCATGAACTAAAATTCCTGCTGAACCAAAAAACATAATTAATGTTAAAAGCGAAGTTGCTAAAACTCCAAATGATAAAATATATGCTTTATTCGTATTATCCTGTGTTTTTGGCGCTGCACCAGCAAATAACATCATAAATCCTGATCCGACGCAAACAGTAAACACACCTAATCCAAAGGCATCACTTCATACTTGCAAGTTGCCAAAGGAACTTAAAGTTTTTTCCGTTGGCATTAAAACTGTTCCCAGTTCTTGTAATGCTCCTGGAATTGTTAAAACATAAATTGCTAAAACTAATAAAATAACAAATAAGACTGGAATAAAAATAACATTCGCTTTTTCAATCCCTTTTGCTTGAAACATCACAATTGTCCCAACAATAATAACAATCGCAATAAAGGCTAAGTATGCTAATCATTGAAAATTAGCATTACCGGTCACACCAATTCCACCAGGATTTAAAATATTATTATCAAACCATAACGGTGTATTAATTGACGATGTAAAATTTAGTATTAATGAAATTAAAACATAACCAATTAATACAGTATAGTAGTTAGCGACAATAAACATAAAAGCTGATTCAAACCAACCGATAAATCTACTTGCTTTGGGGTTTTCTTCATCAAAAATATTAATTAACGATTTACGACGCATATTACCAATGTTGAATTCCAAAATTAATAACGGAATCCCACAAGTAATAATTGCCAAAATATATAAAACAAAAAAGGCTAAACCTCCATTTTGTTTTAATAAGGTGGGGAACCCCATACATTACCAAGTCCAATTGCTGCACCGAATGTGGAGACAAATAAAACCAAACTTGCTAACATGCTTCTTTTTTCATTTTCTTTAATTCCTTTCTTTTAAAAATAAAAAACAATTACTAATAAATTATTAATAATTCTTCTTAACTAATGAGATTTCTTTTGTTTAATAAAAAGATCTCGTTGCATTACTTTATCAAATTTTTCTTATTATTAATTCTGTATCTAAAAAATTGAATAATAGTTTTATAGTTTAGAAAACTAATTCTGAAACAACTATCACCGTGTTCAGAAATCATCGTGCACCAAATACTCCTGCAAATACTTGATGCACATTTAAGAAAAATATTGATAGGGAGATGCCTTCCCTGTTTGGGAATGACATTTTCCATCGCTTATATTAATAATTTTTACAATAACTGGGTAAAAATAAAATTTTCAAAGATTTCGTTGTTGATAAATGTTTGTTATTATCATCTTATTTTGATATTTTATAAAAGATAAGAAATAAACAATCATCACAATTGAGCCTATGATATAAATATATTGAATTGGTAAAATAACAATAAAAAACTAAACCCGATTAAAATGGCAAACAATAATTGATAATAAACTTGTCAAGCTTTTCAAGCTTTTTTATTGCAAATCATTCTAATCCTCTTTTAATAGATACATTATAACCATAAAAAAATACTAATTCTACTTTTTTTCAAAAAATTAGTATTTTTTATTTATTTAACTTGTTTTTGATAAACTGATGCTTTTGTTTTATTTCGTCCAAATTTTTCAAACTTAACAATTCCATCAATTAAGGCAAATAAGGTATCATCACCACCACGCCCAACATTTGCTCCTGGGTGAACTTTTGTTCCACGTTGACGATAAATGATTGATCCTGCTCTAATTGTTTGGCCATCAGCTTTTTTTGCACCTAATCGTTTTGAATATGAATCACGACCATTTTTAGTCGATCCTACTCCTTTTTTTGAAGCAAATAGCTGTAAGCCTAATGCGAACTTCATCATTATTCTTCAACCTCCTTTACACTAATAAATTTTTGATATTGCTGATAAATTGTTAAAAATTGATAATAAATTGTTTGTAACACAACTTGTAAGTCAGCACTATTATTTTTTACTGTAATAATAATTAATCCTTCCTTAACAATGAATTGACAACTATTTGATTTAATTTGATCAATTGCATTTAAGCCACCAGTTGCAATTCCTGTTATTGCGGCACAAACAAGGTCTTTACCATATTCAGCTGCTTTAGCATGACCAGTAATTTCAATTTTCTTAATTTTTTGTTCAGTTTTAGTAATTATAATCTTAATCATAATGTTTTACTTGTCACTTTGTTTTGTTTTTGATGCTGGTTTTTTTGCTGATGTTGTTGATGAACTTTTAGCTGCTGGCTTTGCCGCTACTGGTTTTTTATCAGCAACAGGTTTTACAGTTGATTTTGCAGCAGTTGTTGTTTTTGCTACCACAGGTTTAGTTTTGGCATCTGTTGTTGTTTCTTTAGCAGAACTTGATAACAAAATTTGATCAATTTTAACTTTTGTATATGGTTGACGATGCCCATATTTTTTATGTTGTGTTTTCTTTGGTTTATAATGGAAAACAACAATTTTCTTTTGTTTTCCTTGTTTTAAAATTGTTCCTGTTACTGATGCCCCTTTAATAAAAGGAGTTCCTACTTCGCCATCAATCATTAAAATTTCAGTGAAATTAACTTTTTCACCTTCATTACCATTTAACATTTCAACAAATATTTCATCACCTTGAGAAACACGAAGTTGTTTCCCCCCAGTTTTAATTATTGCAAACATTTTTACACCTCCAGTTTAGACTCGCCTTGTAAGTAGATAAGTATTGCATATCCTTTAGGTACTTAAAAGTCAAAGAGCGGTTGAAACTGAAACAACCATAATTAATTATATCGTTATCTTAAAAAAATTCAATAAATTTTTATGTTTTTCTTAAAAATTAATTATTCTTCAGATTGTAACACAAGTTCTTCTTTTTTATTACAAGTACAACATTCTTCACAACTATCACATATTTTACAATCTGGATCTAAGTCATTAATTTTATTGCATTTTTTTCCACAATCACAAGTGATTTCACGATATGTCCCCATAATGTTTATATACGTTCCCATTTCTTTGCACTCCAATCTTTTTGTTAATTTTATTCTTCTTTTATTATTACTACAATATCTTTTTTTATTATCGACTATATGTTTCATCTTCCTCACCTTGTTCAACAATAAATTTTGAATTCGTTTGTTTTAATTTTTTACTATCTTCTGGTAAAAAGTTATTAACCTCATTAAATATTTTCTTATATTCATTAGCATACTCTTGATTATATCCTTTATTATTTTCAATATTTTTATTTCTTACATTAAATATTGGTTCTAATGCTTCAGTATCAATTTCAGCATTAATCCCACTATTCACATAGGTTTCTAAGGTTTCATCAATATGGTCAAAAATTTTAGTTGATATTTTAGTAGTTTCATTTTTATTAAAACCAAGTTTTTTTAAAAATGTATTAAGTTCTTTTTTAACTGCTTTATAACTTCTTTTAAAGGTAGATTTTATTTCTGAAATAAATTTCATATTAAATTTCCTTTTTTTATATAATCAAAGTAATTTATTTTAAAAATATTACTAATATTTTTAAAATCATCTACATTATGCTTGATTTTACAATTTTTATTATAAAGTGTCAATAAGATATGATAAAGAAAGAATTGGAAATAGTAATCTTTTAATTAAATTTATTTTGAAAATCAGCAGATTTTAATATTAGTTTCCTTAAAAACACGATATAATATATATAATTTAAGGTGGATGAAAAAATGAAACAAAAAAAGTATCGACAGAATCCTAAAATTAAGCGAATGTTCCGAATTAAAGGTGAATATGAGGCAACAAAATTAGCACAAAATTTTGTCCGTTACATGACCAATCCCTTTCAAGATAAACGCATTCGAAATGAATTAATTGATACTGAAAATAAAATTTATATGACTGATATTAGCAATGATGATGATAAAACATATACTATTGCAATTAGTACCCAATTAGATTACCAAGAAGATGCTGAACGTGTAAAAGAGTTAGTAAAAGACTATGTTGATAATGACTTAGATTTTTTATGATATACAATTGGCGAACAAATTGATGAAAAAGAACAAGCTTTTTTTGAATCATTAGGATTTATTCAAAATGAAATCTTAGTTGGAATGGTCTTTGATTTAACAAAATGAAAAAAAGTAAAATTAAAAGTTGATAAAAATCTTAAATTCCGACGTGTTAATGATAATAAACGATTAACTGATTTTAGTAAAATTCTTGAAAGTGCAATGGGGCCAAAAAGTTGAGATTATGCATTTTATAAAACTTTATTAAAATTAAATAAAAATAAAGATACGGCTGAAATTGATTTATTATATAAAAATGATCTTCCTGCAGCAACTGGAAATATTTACTTTGAAAAAGATATTGCAATTATTGATGATATTTCAACTCATCAAAATTTTCGCCGACAAGGATTAGCAAAACTAATGATGAATCACTTAATTAATCGTGTTTATAATCAGGGTTACGACTTAGTTGGATTGATTGCAACGTCACAAGGATATAATGTTTATCGCAAATTAGGATTTCGTCCAATTAATTTATATTTAAGTGAATACATCACAAAAACAAAAATCACTAATTTAAGTCAAATTGCCACAAAAATTAGTCGTGGTAAAATTAAACATCTCCAAACATTAAATCAAACAGCAATTAATAATATGGTAAATAATTTTAGTTGTAAAAAATGTAATAAAGAAATCACTGATAATAAATATTTAATGGCTTTTAAAGGATTAAGTGATTTTGCTATTAATAATTATCACCAAAATTGTTATAGTTTTTCAACAAAAGATAAATGAGTAATTTTAGTTGAAAAAGATAATAATAATTAAATTTACCCTATCAATAAATAATTTTCAATAAAATATGCACATAAAATTGTTTTTTATGTGCATATTTTCGCGATATTAAAACCTTGTTATTTTTTTTGTTGATGTTTTACTTTTAAAACTTTTTTAGTTCGTAAATCTTCTTGATATTCACTAAAATATGGATCAGGTTCATTCACTAATTTATTCCGATATTTTTTTCAGTAGTAAACTAAAATTGGAATAATAATTGCTGCTGAAATTAAATCATTTAAACCAATAAAGATATAATAGAAAATTGGATTTCCAGTTGCTTGGCTAACCCCAAAACCAATTCCAATTAATGGTAAAATTACGACAATTGAACGTAAACTACTTGTAAATGTTGCTAAAAATGAACGATTAATTCCTTGGAACAACGTTAAAGCAATATAAGTTAACGAACAAAATGGATAAGTCATAAAGTTTAAAACAATTCATCAACGATATTTAATCGCATATTTTTCAGGAAAAGCAAATAGCATCATCATATCTTTTCCAAAAATAATAAAGACAATTAACATTAAACAAAATCAAATAATAATTAATAAACTAACACGTTTTAAAACTTCTCAAATTCGAGCATTCTTTTTCGCACCATAATTATAAGCAATAATACTACGAGCACCTTGTGTAACACCAACCCCAGCCGATAATACTAATGTCATTCATGGCACAATTGAAGAATAAAGTTCTTGTAAAACAGCAACCCCATTATGATATTCTTGGTTTGGTAATTGAACAACAAGAGATGTCGCAACATAAGATGTAACTACTAAAGCAGCATTATTAATAAAATTTGGTAGCCCTGCTTTAGTAAAATTAGCAATATTTTTTCCTTCAATTTGGAATAAATCATTTCAGTAAAATTTTGAATAACTATTTTTTGTTTTAAAAACAATAATAAATCCTCAGATTACTTGTACTGTTCAAGAAAAGACTGTACCTAACATTGCTCCTGACATACCAAGATGACAAACTTTCATAAATAAAATTGCTGCTGCAGCATTAATTAATAATGAACTTAAAATCATAATTATTACTCATTTCATTCGTCCTTCACTACGAATTAATGACATAAAATAATAACTTAAAAACATCATTGGCGCGGCCGCTAACATTGGAAATGAATATTCCCAACATAAACTTTCTGTAATTGGATTATAATGTTTTCCCATTTGAGAAGTAATAAAAATAGCATTTCATCCTGGAAACACAATACAAAAAATTGCAAATGCTACCATTATTGAAAAAAGAACTGTTAATGAAAAACCATTTCCCGCAATCCGGCGCATACTTGGAATATCCCGTTGCCCATAAGCAATTGAAAAATTCATTGCACAACCCATTCCAATCATAATACTAAATGACCATTGTAAATTATATGTTTGTGAAGCATATTGAGTTGCAACATTAATAAATGACCGCATATCCGCTAAAGGAATTTCTGTAACATTAATATTTTTTAACCGATTATATGCATCAATATAAAATTGGTCATGAATTAAATCAGGTGCGGCAAATGATAACACTAAACTTTTATCAATAATATTATACAGCCCTTGTACAATCATTAAAAAAACAGTTGGAACACAAAAGTAGGCTATTGTTTTTCAAGGTTTTTCAAACCGTAATTTTTTTTCACGAACCGTTAAAACTTCTGACAAATTAATTTCCCTCCCCTCAATAAAAAAAATAAAAAAGCCTTACGATGTAAAGTAATTTTGAAACTACATTAATAATCTTCGTTATAATTATAGCTCAAAAAAAATATTTTACTAAGGTTTTTTAACATTAATTACTTAATGCACTTGCTTTACCAAAATTTTTATTAACTGAAAAAAACAACACGATCGTAAATTTGTGTAATATTTGTTACAAATGGTTTAATCGTAATTAAGATAACTTTTTCTTCAAAAGCACGATAAGCAATTTCTTTAATTTGCGCATTACCATTTTCTAAATGTAAAATTAAACCATCATCTAATTTTTCAATTACTGGAAGATTTAATTTTTTTACAACATTTTCTAAACTTGCTAGCATTGGTTTTTTCCATTACGGTAAATTGATAATAATTTTGACTAGAATTAATAACAGCGCCTGAAAACACAACCTTACCATAATTTAGAATTGTAATCTCATGGGCTAAATCTGTAATTCAGTTAAAATATGTGAACAAATTAAAATTGTTTTACCTTGATTTTTAACTTTAATTAAATCATTGAATAATTCTTGACGAGCAGCTGGTTCTAAATTAGCAGCTGGTTCATCTAAAATTAATACCTTTGGATCAGCGATTAATACTTGTGCTAACAAGACCTTTTTCTTCATTCCTGATGAAAATGTATTAGGATTTTTAGTTCGAAATTTTCATAAATTTAGATTTTCTAAAATTTCCTTTGCTTTTACTTTTGCTTCTTTATACTTAACATCTCGTAAATAACTTATTTCAATTAAATATTTATAAACATTTAAGTGCTTTGGAAATCAAGCATTTTCAGGTATATATCCAATCAGTTTCTTTGCTGCTGGTGAAATAGATTTTAAACCATTAATACTAAAATTACCACTTGTTGGAATAATGGCCCCAACTAATGATTTAATTGTTGTAGTTTTCCCAGAACCATTTGGCCCAATAAAACCATGAATTTTCCCTTTTGCAACATTCATATCAATATTATCAACAGCTACAAATTTTTTAAATTTTTTTGTAAATCCATGAATCTCAATTGCTAAATCAGGATTTGGTGTAAAATTACTTTTTTTGTTTTCATAACTATACAAAATCCTTTATTGTAATTCATCATAATGTTAACCCTGCTAATGCAAGAGTTACTAATAAATAACCTGTGTACAATCCAGCTAAACTAGTTAATGTTACTGGTTTATTAAAGTCCCTCATTAAAAAATAATTTGTTTTTATATTAGAATCACTTGTTTGATAAATAACACTATCAATTTTAACATCTAAATAATTATTAATTGGTAACAACATTGTTGCATCCATATCGTTTGTTCCTGATACACTAGCACTAGCATTTCCTGTTCACATTACAACTCATTGTTGTCATAAATTTAAGTATGCCATTAATTTATAATTTGTTTGAGCTTTTTTAACACTATTTAATTCATTTTGTGACTGTTGTTCATTATCATGAATAGCATTATATCGACCATATATTCCTTGTTTTGACCAATAAGACATTTGCGCAATAAATTGAGTATATAAAGACATAACTGGATCATTAATATAAACATTTTCATTATATAAATTATGGGCCAAGAATTCATGAAAATCTCAATAAAAATTAATAAATCTATTTTGACTATTTTTTGACAATGTGTTAAAAACAAGAGATGCAATTCGACTTGGTGCAAGGATTCCTCCTGAAATATAACTATTTTTTGGATAACCAAAAATTGTAGGTGAAAAAATTGATTTATCATACATTGTTTTAATAATTTGATAAATATTTTTTGTTGTTTTAGTTTTTAATTTTGTTTCATCTAAAACATATAAATCAATTTTAGAATTAGATGATGGTTTTGTTCTTGACAGCGTAATTGGCTGTTGTAAACTTACATCATTATAAAAATCAGATAAAATATTAATTCCTTTATCACTATTATTGGTAAATGTAACTTCGTTACCTGTTTGTAGGTTTAACAACATTAAATTTATTTGACTTATAACCATCAAATTCTAATACATTAGTATTAATTAATTTAGCTAATATTGGATAATCATTTGGTTTTTTAACTTCTGCAACAACATCGTCTCAAGAAATATCTTTTCCATTACTTTTCCATTAACTTTTCCATTATTAGGTATTTTAGTAATCACTAAATCAATATTTCGTGCTAGCGAAGTCACATCAAAAGCTTCCATATTTTCACTACTATTAGAAAATGACACACTAAGTTTATTGTCCGTTACACTTCATACTGGTCAACCAGTCGGATTTAATAAATCATCGTATGTTTTTTTAACATCAGATTCCTTAAATTTAACTGGATTTTTTGCTAAATCCGCGGTTTGGATCAAATATTGTGATGCGCGATCACCTTTACTTGCATTATAAATAAAAGGAATCATTGCCCCAATTACGGTTAAAAAACCAATTGTAAATAAAATACCAATAACACCTTTTGCATTTAACCCTAAAGAAATTAAAATACCAATTGTAGTTAAAAATAATTGTAAAATAAAACTTGTTAAAATCATAAAGTTAACTTTGCTTAAAATTACTTTTCCAATTGATGTTCCTTTCGGTCCCATGGCTAATGAAAAAATTGGTGGTAATAATAAAATAATTAGTGAATAAATTAAGCATAATAACTGTAAAGCTAATCATTTTTCAATAATCATTCTTGTTCGCGATATTGGAATTGATGAAAAAATTAATAACGTTCCATCATCAATTTCATCACGAATTAACTGTACCGCTTTAAAACCAATAAACATTGATGTTAACCCAAAGTATAGCATATATCAAATCCATGAATAAATAATAAATAATGATTTAGTAGCATCAGTATAGTCTCCACTAGCGACATCTCTAATTCCTAATCCTAATGATAAAACCATAATTATTCCCACTGCTAATGTTAAAACAAACACCACCCATGTTGATGGTGCCTTTAACATTTTAATTAAAGTATAACGAAACATTTTTAATGAAAAAAATGAACTATTTTTTTATTTAAATCCGCTTTTTTTCCTTGCGTTGCTTCGACTGTTTTATTATGAGTCATAATTTTCCTCCTATTTCATTAATTTCATAATATATTTTGTAATTTTAAAAACTACAAAATAATTATATAAAAAAGACTTTTGTTTCTTGTTTTAAAAAAATTAATATTAACAAAAAAATTGAAGTTTTTCTTTTTAATCTTTATCAAATAATTTGGTTGCCCGTTCTTTCGCTTTTTCTTTTTTAATTCTTTTAATTGATTCCTTAATATGACTTCGCCGAACTTGTTTTTTAAATTCATCAATTTCTGCTTTACGTTTTTTCTTATAACCAGGTTTAACTTTTTTATTATTATCTTTTGTCTTATAACGATGAATAATTTTATTAATTTCATTATCAACCACAAGAGAAGAATGTTTTTTAGACTTATCAATACTAATAACTGTTTCAACCAATTCTCCCTGTTGATTTCATTTCTTTGTTTTAAAAGTAATTCCCTTTGAAATTAATTGTTGAACTAAAGTTAAATTTTTCGTATCATAAAGAACATAACTATACCCTGTATAATTTGCCCGCCCAGTACGCCCACTACGATGAGTATAATATTCTAAATCATTTGGTAAATCAATTGAAATAACATGACTAACACCAATAAAATCAATCCCACGGGCTGCAATATCACTTGCAATAACATATTTATATTCTAAATTTCGAATCCGTTTAACAACTTTTGTTCGCAATCGTGGTTCTAACCCTGCGTGTAATTGAGCTACAGAATAATTATGTTCTAATAACAAATCATAATACTTATTAATGTCTGTTTTTTTATTAACAAAAATTAAACATAAATATGGGTCAAATGTTTTTAAAAGTTTTAATAAAATTGTTTCTCGTTCTTGATGCTTCGTTGGAATTAAAATATGTGTAATGTTTTGATTTGTTAATTGATTGGCATTTAAATCTAAATAATGTGGATTTTTTAAATATTTGATTAAAAAAGGTTTTAACTCATGCGGAATTGTTGCAGAAAAAACAGATACTTGAACATTAGAATTAACTTTACTCAAAATATAATCAACATTTTCAATAAAACCTAAATCAAAAAGCATATCACATTCATCAATAATAAAAGTTGTTAATTTACCTAAATTTAAACTTTGTTGCTCAAATGAATCTTTTAGCCGAGTTGGAGTGGCAATAATAATGTGCGGCTGTGTTCGTTGTAATTGTTTAATTTGACGTTTAATATCTTCGCCACCAATAAAATAATTAACTTGTAAATTTGGTTCAAATTTTTTAAAAAAACGAATATTATCATAAATTTGTTTTGCTAATTCACGTGTTGGGGTCACAATAATGGCTTGAATTTTCACTTGCTCATAATTTATATTATTTAAAATTGGCAAACAAAACGCAAATGTTTTTCCAGTTCCTGTATGCGCCTTGCATATAACATTTTGATGTTTTAACAATAATGGCATTACTTTTTCTTGAACAATAGTTGGTTCAACAAAATTTAATTCAGCAAGACCGAAATTTAAAAACCGTTTAAAGCCAAATTGATTAAAATTACTCATAATTTAACCCTCTTTTCTCACCTTCCAAATTATAACATATTTAAAAAATGAAATTATTGCTAATTTCATTATAATAACTTTTATTTTTTACCAACAGATACTAATTTTTTCACAACTGGTTTTTTATTATCCTGCTTTTAAAAAAGTTCTTTTTGTTTAATAAAATCTGCTTCAGCATTAACAATTAAATTAGCTCATCGTTCTTGTTCTCGTGCTAATGTTGTTGGTGTTTCACGTCCTTTGCGAACAGCTTTATTCATTTTTTTCAATGCCTTTCTAGCTCCTTTTATTGTTTTTTTCAATTTTTTCTGTGTATCTAAATATTCAATTGAGTAAGGATGTGTCATTGCTTTTATCATTTTTTTTGTAACATATATCCCAATTAGGATTAAAACAGGAATAGCAACTAATATCACAATTAATAAACTACCAACTAATTCCGAAAAATTTGTCCCTGCTTCTAATTCATAATTTTGGGGTCATTGAATCACACCACTATTATTAACATTACCCGGTTGTTGCAATCATGTCATTAAATCAATTCCTTGCCCACCATCAGGCACAACAATATTTGAATATCCTCAAATAAATGACCGGGATGATACTAACCGCATTAATTTTCCAATTCCCAATTGGGTTATTAACTGATAACCATTTCCATTAAATGTTTTAATATCATTAATATTAACCGGCAATCCTTTTCCTTCTCAATAATAACCATCATAGTACATTCCTAAAAAAACTAAGGCTAAAACTAAAATAATTAATACAATAATTCATATTAAAGTTATACTTCATTTACCAAATGATTTCATGATCCAACCTCTTCTCTTTTATTATTATAGTCCTAATTATTTCAAATTCTTAATCTTATTTTTCTATTTTGTAAAAACAGGAAAAATATTAATAAAAACTTTAAATAAAACAATAACTAGAAATTCTAGTTATTGTTAACATTACTTATTTTTTGTCCCTACTTTTTCAAAGGTTTTTTTGGTACTGCTTTTTTAGCAGGTGTTTTGTGTTCCTTTGAATTTAACATTTGAATGGTCTTTTTTTTACTTTGTGCTTCAATTGCTTTTCTCTGTGTTGCTGTTTTTCCTAAACGTTCTGCAATTAATCTTTCTGCTGTAATGGCAGTTCTAATGGCAGTTCCATCTTTTGCCCGATAATCTGCTGCTGTTTTTGTATAAATATCTCCTACTAAGCGATCAATTGATCTTTTCATAGCTGGAGTTGAATCAACAACTGCTTGTGATTTAATGAATAATCATTTTTCTTCTGTCGCATTTTTTGCTACTGGTTTTTTCGACTGGGGCACCTTTTTGCTTTTAGCTTTTGAGCTTACTGGCATACTCAATCTCCTTTCATAATGAAATCAAACCAATGTTGGTTGCTAGTGTTAAAATAGCATTAATCATTAGTTTTTGCATTAAATAATTTTTTATCCCAAATTGAATTTAGTATTTAAGATAATTGTAATATTTTAAGAAAAAGATAAAATTTTCACTTAAAATAGACGATTTAATTATATCAAATTTAGTTTGATTAATGAATAAGTTTAAGATATTATTTTAAAATGATAAAAGACATTTTTAGTTATGATATCATATAAATAGATAAAAATGGATTGGTGAAAAAATGAAAGTTGTAAAAGTAACACCTCGTGGTTATTGTCTTGGTGTTGTTAAGTCAATTAAATGAGCAAAAGAAGCTGCTATTAAATATGCCGGGAGACAAATTTATATGTTAGGTTATCTTGTCCATAATAAACATGTCATTGATGAAATCGTTAACTTAGGTGTTATTCCTGTTAATGATTTTAAACTTAATCGCCTTGAGTTAATTCAAACTTTGCCAGATAATGCTGTTGTGATTTTAAGTGCTCATGGTAGCGATGATCGGATTAAAGATGTTGCAGTTCAAAAAAATATTACACTTGTTGATACTGAATGTGAATGAGTAACAGTTACGAAAAATTTAATTAAGGAATATTTAGCAAAACCAGATTATCAAATTATTTTTATTGGGAAGCACTTTCATCCAGAAACAAATGCAATGTTAGCACTTAGTCCAACCATTAATCTTGTGACAACAGAACAGGAAGTTGTTAGCATTTTACCCAATCTTGATCCAACCAAAAAGATTTTAATTACAAACCAAACAACGCTTTCTAAAATTGATATTGAAGCAATTGTTGAAAAACTTAAAACTCTTGTTCCAAATGAAATTATTTTTAAAAATGATTTATGCAATGCAACATTAGAACGACAAAATGCTGTCCTAAGTTTAGATCCAACAACAATTGACCTTTTACTTGTTGTTGGTGATGAACGTAGCAGTAACACCTTAAAATTAGTTGCAATGGGTGAACAAATTGGTATTGAATCATATCGCATTAATGATAAAAGTGATATTCAACCAACTTGGCTAGCAAATAAAACTTGTGTTGCTGTTACTGCTGGAGCATCAACACCTAGTATCATCCAATTAGAAGTAATTCGTTATTTAGAACAAATATAAAAAATATTATTAACGATAGTTAATAATATTTTTTATATGATATGGAATAATTGTTAAAGTTGGGAACTTTCGTGTTAAGTATCCAGCAAAAGCAGCAGTAAAAAAATCTTCCATATAGTGGTTGAAACAAATAACTGCTAATTGTTTTTCATTTGCTAATACTCATTGATCTCATTTAACTTCACCAGTAATAAAAAGATCAATATTTTGGTCAATATTTGCAATCACATTACCTGCTGCTCCTGCTGCTAAAGCAACTGTTTTAATTGGTTGATCTAACTTAGGTAAATTATGCTGTACTGTTGTAATTTTAAAAATTGCTTTTAATTTCATAATAATTTCATCAGCTGTTAAACTGATATGACCAATCTTTGTTAAATTATCATCAAATGCAACAATTTTTTGAGTATTTAATTCTTGTAAAATCAATTCATTCATTAAACCATCATAATTGGTATGTAAAGCATAAACAGCAATTTGATGTTTATTAAGAAGCTCAATAATTGTTTGTTTATAAGGAATGCGTTGAATTCTTTTTTTCTTGCCAAAACAAAAAGGATGATGGGTTATAATAACATTAATTTGCTTAGCTATTGCCGCTGTAATTACTTCACTCGTTAAATCTAAACAAACCATAATTTTTGCTACAAAATGATTTTTATTTCCATACTGATGACCACTATAATCTCATTTACAAGCTACTTTCAATGAAAAATCAGTTTCAATTTCTTGATATAATTTTTTAATTAACATTATATCACCTTGTTAATCATTTTTAGTTTTGCTTTAATTTCTTGATAGCGCTTAGTATTTGAAGGAATCTTGTTTAATAATGTTAAATAATAATCATTTTTTAACAATCATTTTTCTTGAAAAAGTTTATTATGTTCTTTGCGAAGACAAGGACCAAAATATAAGTCTTTGTTATTTTTAACTTTTTGACCTGCACTTTTATTAACAACAATAATTTCATAAATAATATCATTTTCTTTAATTAATAATTCTTTTTCAACAAAGTATTTTTGTTTTTTAATTCATTCTCGTAATAAAAATGGATCATCATTAGGACATAAAATATAGCGATCAATTAAATCAGAATCTTGTTGCAGAATGGTTAAAATTGTTGCACTTCCTAATCCTGAAATAATACATGTATCAATCTTAATATGGGAAATTCCTGCTAAGCCATCTGCTAAAATTGGGGTAATAAGTTCTTCAGTATGATATTTTGCAATATTTTTTTTTGCTTGGTTTAATGGTTGTTCAGCAATGTCGCAAGCGTAAGCTTTGGTAATTAAATTTCCTTTTGCTAAATAAATTGGAATCATTGCATGATCTGTCCCAATATCACAAATAATATCTTTTTCATTAACTTGTTTAGCAATTAATAATAAACGTTCCGATAATCTATCCATTTTTAAAACCTCTATCCTTTAAAAAAGTCTTTTAATACTTTTGCTTTTGAGTTAGCTTGGTTTGGTTTAAACTTACGAATTGTTTTTGCTTCAATTTGACGAATTCGTTCTCGTGTAACTTTAAACTCTTTGCCTACTTCTTCTAATGTTTTTGGCGAATCATATTTTGATAAATGTTTATCAATTAACGCATGTTTTTGACTTTGTACTTTTTCAATTGGTGTATCATAGTGAATATCAAGTGCTTTAACTGTTTGGACTAATTCAGGAAAAGTTTCATCTTCGCATTCTTTTGCTAACCGTAATACTGTTCGTAACTTTGTTGGTAAAAGTCCAAACCGCATTCTAATTACTTTTTCTTCTCGGGCTGATAAAATTTCATGGAAAACTTCATCAATTACTTCTCGTAATGATTCTTTTTCAGTATATTCATCCGGTGTAAAAATATCTTTATCATCAACAAAATCACCAAAATGAGTATCATCCTCATCACCAATTGGTTTTTCTAATGAAACCGGTTCAATTGATAATCTTTTAATTTCACGAACTTTTTCGCCAACCATTCCTTGCCCCATTTTTTCGGCAATTTCATTGTAACTTGGTTCGCGCCCTAATTCTTGTGTTAATTGACGTTCAATTCTTGTTAATTTATTAATTGTTTCAACCATATGAACAGGGATCCGAATTGTTCGCGCTTGATCAGCAATTGCCCGTGTTGTTGCTTGTCTAATTCATCATGTTGCATATGTTGAAAATTTAAAACCACGCTTATAATCAAACTTATCAACAGCTTTCATTAACCCGATGTTTCCTTCTTCAATTAAGTCTGAAAAATCTAATCCCCGGTTTAAATGTTTGCGGGCAACTGAAACAACTAACTTTAAGTTAGAAGTGATTAATTTATCCCTTCCAAAACGTATTTCTTCTGGATCAGATGATTCTAGCATTTTGGCATATTTAATTTCTTCCTCACGAGTTAAAATCTTACTTGTTCCCAAAATATTAAAGTAAGCTTTAATAATATCCTGAATTTTTGTTTCATTTGAAATACCACCAACTTTATAACGTAATTTTTCATCTGGTTGTTTTTTTGTTACTTTTTCTGGTTCAGGAACTTCATTTTCTTCTAATTCTTCTAAATTAACATCACTAAATTCAACACCATTAGTGACTAATTCTTCAAAATATTCTTCAACATCATTATCATCAACTTCAAAATGATCATTAATTAATGTTATTAATTTTTCTTGTTCAATTTCATTGTTATTTTCTTCTAAATATTTATTAATATATTCTTTAAATTCATCAAAAGATTTCATATCTCTGACTTCTTTTTTTGATAATCCCATTCTCTCTACCCCTTTTTAAATTTTAATCGTTGATTCAACTTGTCAATTTCCATTGAAATTGCTTGTTGTTCAATTAGATTACTTGCTTTTTCTAACTTATTTCATAGCATTGCAATCTCTTTTTCATTAGCAAAATCATCAATTAAGAGCGCATAGTCTTCTAATTCTTTCTTATTATATTTAATTTTAATCGTTGATTTATTAATAATATCCATTAATATTTTTTTTAAATTTGGATCATTTATTTCATCACACAACATATTAATTTTAACATTTTCTGCCCCCAAATGTCTATTATAATAAGTAATTATATCATTTGCTAACAAACGATAACCATCAAAATTTAAATTTCCAATTTTTCTTTGATAAAAATCCGCTGCTTTCCGAGAAGCAAGTAATTGTAAAACCATATTTTGCTCCGCTAAAAGATATCGCTTTAAATTTTTAATTTTATATTTTGTCTTTTTAATTACAACAGTCTTGCTTTGCTGTGGTTTGAACCTTGTTGATAACCTTTGCAGATAATTATTATCGTTCGTTACATTAGGAATTGGTTCTGATGTAATAGGTGAAAAAACTGCTTTTTGATATGATTTAATTTGCCCAATTTTTGTTGTAATTGTTTGTTTCGATATTCCTGTTATTTTAACTAAATTATTAACCGCTAATTCTTGTTCCAATGGATTTGGACTGGCTTTAATTAAAGGTGCCACAATATTAAAAAATTCTTCTAATTCATTTGCTGCTTGTAAATTAAATTTATTTTGAAAATAATCAAGAGCAAAATTAATTGGATGTTGGGCATTTGCTAACATTGTTTGAATTAATTCCCCTTGACCACTATTAACTAATTCGTCAGGATCTTGCTGAGTTTTATTCAAGACAATTTTAACTTTTAGATTATTACTTAACAATTTAATTGCTGCTTTTAAACTAGCATGAATTCCAGCCTTATCGCCGTCCAAAAAAAGTAAACATTCATTCGTTAATCTTTTAATTTCTTTTAAATGATATTCACTTAAATTAGTTCCCATCAAAGCAACGGTATTTTTAATATCTAATTTTTCTAAACTAATAACATCCATATATCCTTCAAGTAAAATTAGATTATTTTGCTGACGAATAAAGGGTTTCGCCCGGTGAATATTATACATTAGTTGTTCTTTCTTAAAAACCTTTGTTTCAGGAGTATTAAGATACTTTGCTACTTGGCTGGTAGTTCCAATTACTCGCCCAGAAAAACCGATAACATAACTATCTTCATTTTTAATTGGAAACATTAGGCGATTATTAAAATAATCATATACCTTACCATTTTTAATTGTAATTAAACCCGCTTGTTGGATATCATTAATTGAATATCCTTTTTTAATTAAAAAATGGTACAAATGATCAAAACCACTTTCCGCATAACCAATCTGAAATAATTCAATTTCAGTATTATTAATGTTCCGTTTTGTTAAATATTCTTTTGCATCATAAGCTTTTTTTGTTTCTAAATTATTACTAAAGTAAGCACTTGCTAAGGCATTAATTTCAAAAATTAACTGTTCACTTTGATCATATTTCGGTTTTTCTTGATAAGCAGTTAATTCATCTAATGAAATATTGGCCATTACTGCAACTTTTTTTAACGCTTCAATAAAACTAATATTTTCATATTCTTGTAAAAAAGTAAAAACATTGCCACCAGCTGAACAAGCAAAACAACGATAAATTTGCTTTTCTGGTGAAATACTCATTGAAGGATGTGAATCTTGATGAAAGGGACAAACTGCTCAATAATTACGGCCACGTTTTTCAAGCGATAAATATTCTGACATTACGGTAACAATATTTACTTTTGACTTAATTAAATCAATTTTTTCATTACTAATTAATGCCATACCTTTCACTCCTTTTAATTATTTTAATGCTGCGGTGAAATAACTTTCTAAATTAGTAATTGCCACTCGTTCTTGTTTCATTGTATCACGATTACGAACGGTAACTTTTTGGTCTTCTTGAGTATCAAAATCAACTGTTACACAAAACGGTGTTCCAATCGCATCTTGACGACGATAACGCTTTCCAATATTTCCTGTTTCATCATAAGTACACTGAAAATGAACTAAGAGTTTTTCATATAGTTGATAAGTCTCGCTGTTTAATTGTTTGCTTAATGGAATCACCGCAATTTGATACGGAGCTAATAACGGACTTAATTTTAAAACAATTCTCGTCTCATTTTCATCAACCTTTTCAACATGGTAAGCATCATATAAAATAGCTAGCATCAAACGACCAACTCCAACAGATGGTTCAATTACATGCGGCATAATTTTTTCATTTGTTTCTTGATTTAAATACGACAAATCATTTTTACTCATTTCACTATGACGACGTAAATCATAATCCCCACGGTCAGCTATCCCCCATAATTCACCTATTCCAAACGGAAATTTATATTCAATATCAATAGTTCGTTTCGCATAATGGGCTAATTCATCAGCATTATGCTCACGAAAACGATAGTTTTCTGATTTTAAATTAATTAATTCTAAAAACTTGGTTACTTCTTTAACTCAATATTCAAATCAATTAACCTTTTCGTTACTATCATAAAAAAATTCTAATTCCATTTGTTCAAATTCACGTGTACGAAAAATAAAATTTCCCGGGGTAATTTCATTACGAAATGACTTTCCAATTTGACCAACTCCAAAAGGGATTTTTTTTCGTAAAGAACGTTGGACATTTTTAAAATTGACAAAAATTCCTTGTGCTGTTTCTGGTCGCAAATAAACAACTGATTTTTCATCTTCAATTACACCTTGATTTGTTTTAAACATTAATTCAAACTGACGAATTTCAGTAAAGTCATGTCCACCACAATTTGGACATAAAATATTTTTTTCAGTAATAAAAGTTTCTAATTGTTCATTACTTCAACCACCACAATTTAATTTCGGATAATTATCTTCAATCAGTTTATCTACCCGCATTCGGGTTTTACACTTTTTACAGTCTAATAATGGGTCAGCAAAATTACCAAGGTGCCCAGAAGCTTTTCAAACATTATTGTTCATTAAAATAGCACTATCAAGACCAACATTATATTTTGATTTTGTAATAAAATGTTGTCATCATAAATTTTTTAAATTTCGTTCTAATTCAACCCCCAACGGCCCAAAATCTCAGCTGTTTGCTAAACCGCCATAAATCTCACTACCTTGAAACACAAAACCTTGTGTTTTTAAATGATTAACAACTTCTTCTAATGTATATTGCATTAATGTAACTCCTTCTTATTTTTCTATTCTCAATTATACTATTATACTATGTTATTCTTTAAAATAAATTGATTTTTGTCGAATTTCATAAATACTACACG
The DNA here is from genome assembly GCF_001886855.1 of Spiroplasma citri. NCBI lineage: Bacteria > Bacillati > Mycoplasmatota > Mollicutes > Entomoplasmatales > Spiroplasmataceae > Spiroplasma > Spiroplasma citri. The sequence goes on along the minus strand of NZ_CP013197.1, from coordinate 429,143 downwards.
AAAATATTCCAACTTTTGTTAAATAATACTCACATAACATTTTAAATAATATTATTAACACTTTTATATTAATCTTATTGTGAAAATAAAAATTAGTATGAAAATTACTATTAAAAACTTTAACTAACTCAATTGGAAAAAGATAATCTCTTGGTAATAAACAATTTTTGCAAAGATATCCTTCCTCAAGAAAACTAATTGTTTTAATGTGTTGTTTGCTACCACAGCGTTTACACATTGTAAAGTTTCATTCTAATCCATATCATTTTAAAGTACGAAACATAAAAGCAATTACAATACTTAAATTATCTTCTCATGCAACTAAATTATCTAATGTTGTTGTTAATAATTCGTACAATGCATTATCGGGCTGACGGTCAGCCAGCGCTTGTTCAGAAATTTCACAAATTAATGTTGCTAATAAATAATCATCATAATTTTGCGCTAATTTAATTCTTGTTATTAATAAATTTCCTGTTTTTAATTTACTTAACTTATTATTATGATATGATAAAAATATTTCAAACTCACTTGTTGCTAAGAATTGTACTGCATACTGATTTTTTGATGTAATTTTTTGTACTCCAGGGGCAAAAAAGCTAATTTGCCTAATTCTTTTGACAAAATCGTTACAATGGCACTATTATCATCATAAGGTTGTTTATTGAACACTATTCCTGTTAATTTTTGGGCCATTTTAATAACTTTATTTGTTATATCCTAAACGAGCAATCATTGAAGGCTTATCCCGTCATTTATCAACTACTTTAACAAATAATTCTAAAAATATTTTTGTTCCTAAAATTTGTTCTAATTCTAAGCGTGCTTGCGTTCCAATTTTTTTAATTAGGCGCCCTTGTTTTCCAATAATAATTCCTTTTTGTGAATCACGTTCAACACAAATTGAAGCCATAATTTTTAATAGTTGTGGTTGATCTTCAATTTTATCAATTTGAATCGCAACACTATGGGGAATCTCATCTTCTGTTAATAACAAAATTTTTTCTCGAATAATTTCACAAATTAAAAACTTTTCGGGTTGGTCAGTTAGCATATCATCGGGATAATATTGTGGTCCTACTTCTAAATGTGTTTTTAATAAAATTAATAATGTTTCAAGATTTTTATGTTTAACTGCTGAAACTGGAATGACTGCAGTAAACTGATGAATTTTTTCTCATTCAGCAATTTTTACCATTAAATCACCTTTGGAAACTAAATCAATTTTTGTGACAACTAAAACAATTGGAATTGCTCGCTCTTGTAGTGCTTTGATAATATAACGATCATTATCACCAATTCGTTCATTTGCCGGGGCTAAAAATAAAATAACATCAGCTGCTTTGGTTGCTGATAACGCAACTTTGTTCATAAATTTTCCCATTTCATTATGAGCTTTATGAATGCCTGGTGTATCCATAAACACAATTTGTGATTCTTGATCATTATAAATACCTTGAATCCGGTTACGTGTTGTTTGTGCCTTTGCCGTTACAATTGCTACTTTATTATTTAAAATTGTATTCAATAATGTTGATTTTCCGACATTTGGTCGACCCACAATTGCAACAAAGCCTGATTTAATTGCCATTTTCCTCACCTCTTAATTATTCTAATTATAAAGGAAAATACCTTAAAAAATTATCTTATTTAAAACTCAAAAGCAATTTGATCATCTAACGATAAATCTTTTAAAATTCCAAGTTCTTCAAATGATTCTAAATGAGCCTTTGTAATATTTGTTCGTTTTTGTAAATCAGCAACTGATAAAAATGGTTTTTCATAACGAGCATTAATAATACTATCACCAACAGCACCTCCCAAGCCATCAATTGCCGAAAATGGTGGTAAAATAATTTTTTCATTATTTTCAGTTGTAATAACCGTAAAATTTTTATTGCGACTTGTTTTTAAATCAATATTACTCATTTTAATTCCTCGGGCATACATTTCTAATGCTATTTCATAAACTGGTATTAAATCTTTTTCTTTTTGAGTTGGTTTATTCGGTGCATTAAAATCTTTATTATCCAACCGAGTTTGAATATCTCTTAATACTTGTTTGATTGTTTCTGCTCCTTTTAAAATTGTTTTAATGTCAAAAACATCTGTTCGAGTTGAAAAAAATGTTGCATAATATTCAACTGGGTAATTAATTTTATATCATGCCACCCGTCATGCCATTAAAACATAGGCTGTTGCATGTGCTTTTGGGAACATATACTTAATTTTATTACATGAATCAATATATCATTGTTCAACATTATTATCCCGCATTAATTGCTCATGTTCAGCTGTTAAACCTTTTCCCTTACGAACATCTTCCATAATCTTAAAAGCACTTTGAGCAGGTAACCCTTTATAAATTAAATTAACCATAATATCATCACGACACCCAATTACTTCTGAGATACTAATATTTTGATTTCGAATTAATTCTTGGGCATTACCAATTCAAACATCTGTTCCATGTGATAATCCTGAAATTTGAACTAAATCTGCAAATGAAGTAGGTTTTGTATCTAATAGCATCTTACGAACAAAAAAAGTACCAAATTCAGGAATGCCAATTGCGCCAGTTTTTTCACCATTAATATCTTCTGGTTTAATTTTTAAAACATCTAAACTTCGAAAAAGACTTAAAACCGCTTCATCATTTGTTGGAATTGTTTTTGGATCCACTCCCGTTAAATCTTGTAGCATTCGCAAAGCAGTTGGATCAACGTGACCTAAAATATCTAACTTTAAAACATTATCATGAATTGCGTGGAAATCAAAATGAGTAGTTAACCAATTTGATTTTATATCATCAGCGGGAAAATTAACTGGTGTAAACGCTTCAACTTCATATTCATTTGGAATAACAACAATTCCACCTGGATGCTGACCAGTTGTTCGTTTAACCCCTTCACAACCCTTAGCAATTCGCTCTAATTCTGCGCGGCGTTTTAAATGTAAAATATTTTTACTTTCAAAATAACCTTTCACATAACCATATGCAGTTTTTTCTGCCACTGTGGAAATCGTTCCCGCACGATAAACACTACGCTCGCCAAACATTTCTTTGGTAAAATCATGCGCAATTGGTTGATATTCTCCTGAAAAGTTCAAATCAATATCAGGAACTTTATCCGCTTCAAACCCTAAAAATGTTTCAAATGGAATATCATGTCCTTCCCCCTTTAATGGTTTTTGACACTTTGGACAAGTACGAGCTGATAAATCATATCCACACTTAACGGATCCATCAACAATAAATTCACTATAACTACAATAAGAACATAAATAATGTGGTTGTAATGGATTTACTTCGGTAATATTACTCATTGTTGCAACAAAACTACTACCAACGCTTCCCCGCGACCCAACTAAATAACCATCTTGTAATGATTTATCAACTAATTTATGCGCAATTCAGTAAATAACAGCAAAACCATGTTTAATAATAGCATTTAATTCTCGCTCTAAACGTGAAGCAACAATTTTTGGCAATGGATTACCATAAATTTTATAAGCATTTTGATAACATAATTCTTTTAATAATTGGTCACTACCCTCAATCTTAGGCGTATATAATTTATCTTTAATAATTTCAACTTTTTCAATTTGGTCAGAAATTAAATTTGGATTTGTTACTACAATTTCATAAATTAATTCATCATCATTTAAAAACTTAAATTCGTTCATCATTTCCATTGTTGTTCTTAAAAACTGATCAGGATTATCCGTTACTCGTTTCTTATAGTCATATAAAGGATGTGGTCGGCCCCCAATTCCTTTTGCATTAATATAAACTTCACGAAAAATTTTATCTTCTGGATTAAGATAATGAACATCACCAGTAGCAACAACTAATTTATTTAATTCTTTTGCTGTAAAAACAATATCTTTAATTACCGTTAATAGTCGTTCTTCTGACAAATCACCCATTTGGACTAAATGTTTATATACACTTGGGGGTTGAACTTCAATATAATCATAAAACTTAATTGTTTCTCGTAATTCCGATAAATTTTTATTTCGTGCCACTTCAAAAACATCACCGTTAACACACGATGACCCAATTAATAAATTACTACGGTGTTGTTCAATTACACTTCGTAATAATTTTGGTGATGAGTAAAAATATTTAGTATGTGCAGAAGTTATTAATTTAAATAATTCCAATAAGCCCGCCTGATTTTTTGCTAAAATTGCCATATGTTTTGGTCGCAATTTTTTGTAAACAGCCGGGTCATGAATATTCTCAATGTCATTATCAAACTCAATACCATAATTATTAATCATTTTCCGTAGTTGATGTTCATAAATGTCAGTTAAAACAATTGCATCATAATCACCACGGTGAGCAACTTCTTCATTATAAATAACACTATAACAACGAGCAATTGTTCCCAAGCGATAATTTTTCAAATGTGGTTCTAAAATCCGTGATAATTGTAAAGTATCAATTACTGTATTATTAATTTCTGAGCGCCCAGCTTTTTTTAACCATGATTGAATAAAGCCAAGGTCAAACTCAGCATTATGCGCAATTAAAATTGCATCCTTAAAATATTCTAAAATTTGGTCAATTGATTCAATAAAAGTTGGTTTATCAGCTAATAATTCATCAGTAATTCCTGTTAATTCGGTTGTAAATGATGATAACTTAACTGATGGTTTGAACAGATGATTAATTATTTGGCGTTCACCACTAATACCATCCATGATAACCGCTCCAAACTCAATAATTTCATCATAACCACTACTTAAGCCAGTTGTTTCTAAGTCAAAAATAACATATTTTGCAGTTCGTAAATTATGGTGATGAGGGTTTTTAACATATGATACTTTATCATCTAAAACATCTGCTTCAACACCATAAATAACTTTAATATCGGGATATTTCTTATTAAGATTATAAATTTCCGGATAAGCTTGAACATTTAAATGGTCAGTAAAAGCAATTGCTTTATGATTCCAATGCTGTAATGTTTTAAAAAGCATTGCAAGATCTGTTACTCCATCCATAATACTCATTTTAGTATGCAAATGTAACTCTATGCGTTTCTCAGGCGCATTATCTTCACGATACAAGTCTTCGTGATCTAAACGAGAAATTTTTTTAATAAAAAACATTTGTTCATTCGCATAAGTATCATACCGAATATCACCAAAAAGACTAACTCATTCATTAGTTTTTAATTCTTCAATAAAATCATCTGGTTGTTCTGTTCGAGTAAAAAACTTTGCGCCAATTGTATCACTATAATCAGTAACTGTTATTACATAAATAAATTTTTTTGTTGAAATTAATTGCCGTTCTTTACTCAAAATTTTTCCATAAATTGTAACATTGGGAACATCTTGGTCAATATCAATTAATCGTTCATAACTTGCTTCTCCAATTTTTGCTCTATGATAACTATTCGGTTCTCTTAGAACAGAATTAGCCCCATTTGTTGGCTTTGAAATTAACTGTTCTGTTTTTTGCGCTGTTTCTTGATATTTAATTAATTCTTGTTCATTAATTTCTAAAATATTATTTTCCCGTAAATCAATCACTAGAGCTAATTGTAAATCACTAAAACCATAACAACGAAGTTTTTTTTGATAATAATTACAATGCTCACCTACTAATTTTTGTTCACTTTCTGAATGAACAGTAATTTTTAAAATATTATCAGTTAAAGCGAATCGCTCTGGGGATAATTTACTAAAAAAACTATTTTTTAATTCCGATTTATTTAACCGAATATATTCTAAATAACTAAAAATAGTTGCTAATTCATATTGTTCTTTTCGAACCCGTAAAGAAATCTTTGTGGGTAATTTTTGATTTTCTAATAAAGTTTGTTCTAATTTTAGTAAAACTTCTGGCTGTAAAAAATCATTAATTTCAATAACAACACGAAAAAAACCTTCACTAGTACTATATTCTGCTTTAATGACTTTAGCATCATCAAAATAATTTCCTGTAAATTCTAAATTATTTGCTGTAAATAGTTTTATCAATTGTTGGTCCATCATCTAATCCTCACCTAGCTTTTCTGCTTAAAAAAAGACATCTTTAATTGTTATTCCAATAAATAATAAAATAAACAATATTGCTCCCGTCACATTAATGATAATCTTTGTTTTATGTGGTAACTGTCATTTTTGGTCTTTTGATTGATATTCTTCTAATAATATTTTTTGTTGCGCTGGATCATAAATTTTTTTTCAAATTCTCATACGACCATTTAGACGTTTCACTCCACCAACAATTCCTTCAATTGATGTTTCAAAAAACTTATAACCATCTAATGGTGGAATTGGAATTAAGTTTAAAACAAATAAATTAGCGGATAACATTGCCACATACATAAAGAAAAGTGCTGGCCCTTCTGTTAACATTGAAGAAACTGTTTTAGCAATTCCAACTGGACCAGATAATTGCCCTCATTGGCCAGTAAATAATAACCCAAATGATTTTAAAATTGTTACTGATTGTCTAAAGGTTTCTCCTCAACCATATCCATATGCTTGCGCAGTTGAAGCAAACTGACGATCAGGAGATCTAATTCCAACTGTATAAGTATTGTTTGTTTTTGTTAATTCAACTGCTTCCGTATAAAATAAATGACCATCTGCAGCAATTGTAACTTCTTGTTTACTATTTACACGAGCAAAACCAATAATAATATAATTAATTTTTTTATCGTTATCACTATTATCATATTGTTGTTTTAAATTTTTAATAAAATTAGAAACTGTTGTTAAATAAGTTGGAATCTTATCTACTGTTCCCAAGTGACTTGCTAAAATATGATTCTGGTTATTATCAGGTTTATCCTGCTCTTGATCACGATAATATTCTTGTGCTACTTTAAGTTTTTCTTTGCTAGGTCCTAATCAATAATCTAAAATCACAATATCTTGGGCAACATTTTGACCACTAGTTGCAAAAGCAGCATATGCTGCACCATTCGAATCATATTTAGCTCCTCAATATGTCATATCAGATGGTTTATAACTTAATGCTGCAAAAGTTGTGGTAAAAATAAAAACAGCAATAAAAAAATTCATTAAAGCTCCTGCTACAATAAAAATTAATCGTTTTCATTTTGCAATATTTTCCATTTTTCGTTCTTCAGGAACATGTTCCTCTTCACGCCCCTTTGGTGGATCAACTAATTGACTCGCAATATAGACATACCCTCCAAAAGGAAAAATTCGGATTGAGTAACGGGTTTCTTTTTTCCCTCAAGAAAAAATTTTGGGACCAAAACCAATTGCAAATTCATAAACATAAGCTCCCGCTAATTTCGCAATAATAAAATGTGCAAATTCATGAATTGTAACCAACATTAATAAAATTATAACCCCAATTACAAAACCTAAAACTACCATTCCTACTGACATTTATTTCTTAACTCCTTACTTTTTTTATTTAGAATAACATTATTTTTCAGAAAAATAATTAATAATATCTCTTTTAATGATATCATTTAATTCTTTGATTTCACGATAATTAACTAATTTTTGTGGCTTAATTTGGTCCATAAAATATTCAATATAATCCACAATTTGATAAAACTTAATTTTTCCGACTACAAAAAGAGAACGTAATTCTTCGTTTGCTGCATTAAAAGCAATTGCTAATGAATTATTTTTATTCAAACAACGATAGGCTAACTGTAGTGCTTTTCAACGTGATAAATCAGCTTTTTGAAATGTTAAAGTTATTAATTCCTCAAAATTTAATGGTTTTAAGAAAGAACTATTCTTTCGAGTTGGATAATATAAAAAATAATTTAAAACTTGTAACATTGAAGGCTTTGATAATTGGCCAATAATTGAATAATCTGCATATTGTACGGCAGAATGTAAAATAGCTTGTGGATGTAAAACAACAGTAATTTTCGAAGTTTTAAATAAATGATAAGCTTCAATAATTTCCAATCCTTTGTTTACCATTGTTGAAGAATCAATGGTAATATTTTGTCCCATTTTTCAAGTTGGATGTTGTAATGCTTGTTGCTCATCAATCGTTTTTAAATCAGTTAATGTTTTATTAGCAAACATCCCTCCCGAAGCTGTTAAAATAATTTCTGAACACGGATTGGTTTGCTCTAAACATTGAAAAATAGCACAATGTTCAGAATCAATTGGATATAATTGATTATTATTTTTTGTTAATAAACTGTTAATTAAATCCCCTGCCACTACTAATGATTCTTTATTTGCTAATAATAAAGTACGATTTTTTCCATATAAAGTTTGTAATGTTGGGTATAATCCTGCAAAACCACTAATTGCATTTAAAACTAAAGCTGTAGGAAAAGCAGCTAACATTGCATTAATTCCCGTTTCTCCGGTTACAAAAGTTATATTTGGATATTGTGCTGTTAAAATAGCTTGGGTTTCATCACCAAGATGAACAATCCTGATTGTGGTATGCTTTTCTAAAATCTTAATTAGAGTTGGAACATTATGATAAATACTAACAGCTGTAATTTGAAAATCATTTGGATTTGATTCAATAATTTGTAACGCTTGTTGACCAATATTCCCAGAAGCGCCAAAAATAATAATATTTTGCATAAATTATCGTTGTAATACTATATTGGAAATGATAAACATTACAAAAAAGACTAATGAAAATGAATCCAAACGATCTAAAACACCACCATGCCCAGGTAATAAATTGCTAAAATCTTTAATATTATAACGACGTTTAATTCAAGAAAATGATAAATCACCCAATTGTGATAAAATACTTAATACAAATACTAATAAAATATAAATCACATAACGCATGACATTTTTATCATTATCATTTGAGAAAAAGTTAAAAACCCAATGGTTACTAGTTGCAAAATGAAACATTAAAATTGCATAAGTAATTGCAATTCCTGCTGCTAAGATTATTCCTGTCACAGCTCCTTCTCATGTTTTGTTTGGAGATATTGTTGGCGCTAATTTATGCTTTCCATAAGTAACACCTCCAACAAAAGCAAAAGTATCAGTTAAAATAATAATTAATGCTAATCAAACTACGCTACTTCAACCATAAGCAGGATTTAACATAAATTTATTCATTGCTTTTAAAGCAAAAGTTAAATATAAGGTAAAAATTAAAACTAATGTCATTTTACCAAAAGTAATTTCTTTTGAACTAAATACTAAACAATAATATCCTAAAATAGCACATAAATAAATAACAAAGATAATTCAAGGTTTTAATCAATTTCAATTTAATAACGTATAAAACGGATAATTAATTGCTCCAATTCCACCATATTCATTTGCAATTGATTCAGCTGGAAACAAAAATAAAAAAATTATCAATAAATATGTAATAATTTGCGTATAAATTGGTCACTTTGTTCCCCCAACTAATCGCAAAATTTCATAGTTAACTAAGCCTAAAATAACAGCATTAATTCCAATAAAAACATAATTAGCAATTTCAATATGTGGAACATTATTATGCCATTCTGTTGCGATTGCTCCTGTGAATAAATATAAACTTAAAAAAACTAATAACGAATAAAATGTAATATGACGAGCAACATATTTTTTTTGAAACATTCCTTTATGTTCCTTATTTTTTGATACGTTATTTGTTAAATTGTGCTTTTCTGTCGATGTTTCATTTTCATTCACAAGAACATTATCTTCCTGATTGTTCATCACTTTCAATTCCTCCAAATCTTCTATTTCTATTATTATAATCTAATATTGCTGCAGTTAAAGCATTTTCATCAAATTCTGGTCAAAATGCTTTGGTAAAATATAATTCAGCATAACGATTTTGCAATAATAAAAAATTACTTAAACGTTGTTCACCACCACATCGAATCATTAAATCAACATCAGGTAAATCTGCAGTATATAAATGTTGAAATAATGTTTTTTCATCAATGCTTGTTATTTTTTTAACTAGCATTTGATTAATTGCTGTTAATAATTCTTCAATCGCTCCATAGTCAAAAGCAAATGTTAACACCATTCCATTATTATCTTTTGTTTGTAAAATAGCATTATTAATTGCTGCTAATGTTTTTGGTGGCATTTTTGTACGGCGACCAATATGATTTAAAACAATATTCTCATTCTTAAAATTATTAACTTGTTTATTATTTAATAATCGTTCTGGCATTGCCATTAAATAAGTAACTTCTTGTGCATTTCGTTTTCAATTTTCAGTTGAAAAACAATAAATAGTTAAATACTTAACACCAAGAGCATTTGCTTTTAGTGCTACATCTTTAATTCGTTTTGCTCCTTCTTCATGTCCAACTGTTCGTTCTAACCCTTGCTTAGTTGCCCAACGACCATTACCATCTAAAATAATTGCAATATGTTGTGGTATTTTCATTTATTATGCCCTTCTTCCCCGTTTTGTTAATTATACCGAGACTCATAAAAAAATGAAAGTTTTAAACTTCCATTAGTTCTTTTTCTTTTAAGGTTGCCTTTTCATCAATTTTTTTAATAAATTGGTCAGTCAATTTTTGTACTTCCCCTTCATAGTATTTTTTATCATCTTCAGTTAAATCAGAATCTTTTTTAAGATGTTCATTACTATCTCGTCGCTCATTACGAATTGCTACTTTAAACTGTTCACTTGCTTTTCACATTTCCTTAACCAGCATTTTACGGCGTTCTTCAGTTAGCGGAGGAATGTTTAACCGAATTAAATCCGCTTCTGAGCTTGGTGTTAAACCTAAATCTGCTTTATTAATCGCTGTTAGAATTAAATTAATAATTGAACGATCATATGGCTTAATAACTAATTGTCGTGCTTCTGGCACCATAATATTAGCCAATTGTTGAATTGGCGTTAGCGTTCCATAATAATCAATCATAATATGTGATAACATATTTGGATTTGCACGACCAGTACGAATTTTAATTAATTCATTTTCAAATGAAACGATTACTTTTTCCATCTTTTCTTTTGTTTGGTTAATAACTTCTTGTGACATTTATTTTTTCCCTCCTGTAACAATCGTTGAACGAGCATTACCATGTACTGCCTTATAAATATTATCTGGTTCATTAATATCAAAAACAACGATTTTAACATCATCTTCCATTGCTAAACTAGATGCTGTTAAATCCATTACTTTTAATTGTTTTTTTTGTAATTCATTTAAACTAATATTATCGAAGCGAACTGCATCGGCATTGTGGCGAGGATCTTTATCATAAATCCCATCAACCCCATTTTTTGCCATTAGCATAACATCGGCATCAATTTCAATTGCTCTAATTGTTGCTGCTGTATCAGTTGTAAACTTTGGTTGACCAGTTCCCCCAGCCATAATAACAATTGCCCCTTTTTCTAAAGCAGCTTTTGCTTTTTTAAATAAATATGGTGAAGCAACTTCAGGAACTTGAATTTTTGAAGTTACGACAACATTTTGACTACCTTCATTCTTTAATACAGCTTCTAATGCTAAGGCATTCATTACCGTTGCTAGCATCCCCATATAATCTGCACTAATTGGATTCATTTTGATTGTATCAGCACGATTACCGCGTCAAATATTACCACCACCAACAACAATAGCAATTTGTAATCCTTCTTTTTGCAATTTAACAATTTGTTTTGCAATATCATAAATTTTTTTCGCATCATATAAATCATCAGAATTGCCCAATGCTTCACCAGATAATTTTAGTAAAACTCGCTTATATTGTAATGCCATTATAACTTTTCCTCTCTTTTTCTATTTTATTCTAATACATTATAAATTGTTTTAACAAATAATCAAAATAAAATTACAAATTAGTGAAGAAATTTAATTTATCTTTCAAATAAAACTAATTAATATTAAGTTAAACTTGGCAAATAAGATGTTAAAAACTCATGTCAAAATTCTCATGTTTTTGTTTTTAAAGCATCATTTGTTAAAAGTCAATATACAAACCCTTCGGCAAAAAATTCAAAATTATCTTTAAATGAAAATTTACTAAGATGAAATAATTGAAAAATCTTTTCTTTTGTTAAACTTTGTTGCTGTTGAAAGTTATTAATTTTTTTTAATAAAAATGTTTTTAGTTGTTCAATCACATTAACTTTATAATCTAATTTATAACGATAATGCAGTAAATGCCCTAACTCATGACATAGAGTATAAAAAATACTTTGTTGTGAAATTCCACCTTCAACTCAATTACAATTTCATATCTCTTCATAATTACAATTTACTAGATCATTTGCAATTTCAATTTGACGATTGTGTTTGAATCTGTATAGGCCTTTGTTTTTAAAAGTTGTCCATCTTTAATAATAACAGAACTTAAAACTTTATTAATTTCTTGTTTTGTTCAAAGAAAAGCACAAATATTATAAAATAATGTAATAATTTCTTTTAATATTTTGATAAGTTGCACAATAATGATTAATAAATTGTTGCCAAGAACGACGAACCGGTTCATCTAAAAATGCCAATAATTCATCATAAGAAATAAATGTTTTTTGATCATAAAATGGCAAATTAGTATAATTCGCCGGACTTAAAAAAGCATTTGTTAAATTTTGTTCAAGTTTTGTTGCAATATTATTACTAATTCACAATCCCCGATAACCCCGATTTTGTACTCAAGTTTTATTTGGAACATATTGATGATTTAAATCAATATGATTAGCAATTGATTTATAGACAGTATAAATAAAGAATCAATGACCCCCGATAAAACGAAAAATTACTTGAAACAAGTGTTGCCGAAGAAGAACTAATCTTATCTTTAATTTTTATTTTATTAATATTCAAATTCGGAAATTGTTGCTTTAGTTTTTCTTTAATATGAATTTTTTTCGAACATGTAAACCATTAGTTTTAAGGGTTTTTAAATTAGGATTAGTAACAATTGTCCCTAACTCAAGTGGTCTTGGACTTAAATAACCAATATATAAGACATATAGAATAAAACTGACAAAAACCGTTACCATTAAAAATAATGTTGAATTAATCATTCACAATTTTTTGCTATTTTCTTTCATATGTTTTTCCTTTTCTAAATATTTTAATAATTTATAGTATTCAATTTTGTATAGTCATTTTATCATTTAGAAATAATTTTGTTAAAACAACACTATTTTTTTGTTACAAAATAAAAACTGTTTAAAAAACAGTTTTCTTAAAATAGATTAATTAAAACCCATTCCGCTTAAACCACCCATACCAGGAATATTTGGCATACGCCCTGATTTAATTTGCCGAGCAATTTCATCAACTTGTTTTTTTGTTTTCTCAAATTGATTAATTAACTCATTATATTCTTTTTCAGTTCGTCCTGAGCCTTTTAAAATGCGATTTTTTCGTGATAAATGTTTTAATAACCGTGGTTCACGGCGTTCTTTCACTGTCATTGATGATAACAATACCTCAGTTATTTTTAATTTTCGTTCAGCATCAGCAATCTTTTCATCACTTAGTTTTGGCATTCCAGGTAACAATTTCATAATTCCGCCCATTTTACCCATTTTTGAAATTTGACGCATTTGGTTTAATAAATCTTGCAAATCAAACTGTCCCATCATCATTCGATTCATTGTTTTTTTGATATCACGTTCATCTAACACATCTTTTGCTTTTTCAACTAAGGTTTGAACATCTCCCATTCCTAAAATTCGATCAGCCATTCGATCAGGATAAAAGATTTGTAAATTACTCATTCCTTCTCCGGTTCCGATAAAAGTAATTGGTAATTTTGTCAAATGTGTAATTGACAAAGCAGCCCCACCACGAGCATCACCATCTAATTTTGTAACAATTACTCCTGTTAATTTTAATAACTGATTAAATTCAGTTGCAACATTAATAATGTCTTGCCCTGTCATTCCATCAACAACTAGAAGAATTTCATCTGGGGTAATATTATTTTTAATTTCTTTTAATTCTTGCATTAACTCAGCATCAATGTGTAAACGTCCAGCTGTATCAATTAAGATAACATCATTTTTATTGTCTTTTGCATAAGTAATTGCTTGTTGCGCAGTTGTTATTGGGTTTTGCATTCCGCGCTCAAAAACTTCAATATTTAAATTTTTCCCAATTGTTTTTAATTGTTCAATCGCTGCTGGTCGATAAATATCACAAGCAACTAATAACGGTTTTTTGTGATATTTCTTTTCAACTAACTTAGCAATTTTCCCCGTTGTGGTTGTTTTACCACTTCCTTGTAAACCAACCATCATTATAATTGTTGGTTTTGAAGCAAACGATAATTCTTTGGCTGTTTTTCCAAATATATTAACTAATTCTTCATGCACAATTTTTACCATCATTTGTGTTGAATTTAATCCATCAAGAATATATTCACCACGAGCTTTAGTTTCAACAGCTTTAATAAAATCTTTAACTACTTCATTATTCACATCCGCCTCTAATAATGATAATCGAATTTCACGCATTGTTTCAGTAATGGCATCAGTTGTTAAAGTTGATTTTTTCATATTTTTTTCAATTGATTTTTTCAATCGATTCGCTAAAAAATCTCCAATCATATTTTTTTCTCCTTTAATTTTTATAACAAAATCACTCTTATTAATTATACTAAAACTAACATAAAAAAGAATAAAAATTTTATTCTTTAAATAACAGTTTCAGTGACTCGTAATTCACGGATAACGGTAATAACAATATCACCAGGAATTGTTTTTGCTTGTTTAATTTTTTCCTTAATATCAAGAGCAATTTTATGAGTACGAGCATCGTCATTAATAATTGGATTAACAATAACTCGAATTTGTCGTCCTGCTTGTAAAACATAAGCTGATTGGACACCATGTACTGTTTGACAAATTTTTTCTAGCTCATTCATTCGAGCAATATAATTTTCAACAGTATTATTACGGCTACCTGGGCGAGCAGCTGATAAAGTATCAGCAGCTGATACTAAAACAGAATAAGGATTAGTTATTGGTACTTCACCATGATGCGAAGCAATTGCATTAATAATAATTGGATGTTCATTACATTTTGTTGCAATTTGGATACCTAAGGTAACATGACTTCCTTCATTTTCAAAATCAACTGCTTTTCCAATATCATGTAATAGCCCAGCTCTCATTGCAATTGATGGATCTAACCCCAGTTCACTAGCCATAATTGCTGCTAATTTTGCTACTTCTACAGAATGTAACAAGACATTTTGACCATAACTAGTTCGATATTTTAAAATTCCTAAGTGACGAATTAATTCAATATCTAAATTATCAATTGCTAATTCAGTTGCAATTTCTTTTCCTGCTTCAAGAATTGTCATTTTAATTTCTTCTTGTTCTAATTTGATTGTTTCTTCAATCCGATTTGGTTGAATTCGACCATCAAGTAATAATTTTTCTAAAGTTTTTTTTGCAATTTCCCGGCGAATTGGATTAAAAGATGAAATTTGGACAACATTAGGTATATCATCAATAATTAAATCAACCCCTGCAGCTATTTCAAATGTACGAATATTACGACCATCTTTCCCAATAATTCGTCCTTTCATATTATCGTCTTCTAAATAAATTGAAGTTGTTGTTTTTTCTGCCACAACTTTTGCTGCATAACGTTCAATTGCAGTAGTAATAATGTTAATGGCTGTTTGTTTGGCATTAATTTTTTCAGTATTTTCAACATTTCGTAAAAATTCACCAATTTCCTTTTGATACCGATCACCTATTTTTTTAAAAAGAACATCCTTTGCTTCTTCAAGTGAATATCCGGCAACTTTTTCAAGTTGATGAAGATTCCGTTCTACCATTTCTTGATAATAGTTAATCTTTCCTTGCAATTCTTCTTTCTTGCGAAACACTTCTTGCTCTTTGCCATTTAATACTTCTTCTCTCTCAACAATTAAACGTTCTCTATCTACTAAAAATTTTTCGGTCGCTAAAAATTCTTCACGTTTGCGAGTTAATTCATCTTTCATTTCTTGTCTAATTTGTGCTGCTTCAACGCGTCCATCTGCTTTAGCAGCGTTAATAATTTTTTTTGCTTTTTCTTCAGCTTGTTTAATTTTTAATTTTGTTTTTTTGATTAATTTAAATCTTAAATATTTTTCAAATAAATATCCAAGAAAGTAAGAGCCTATTGCAACAGCAATAATGATAATTACTCATATGTGTATTTGCATAATTATTTCTCCTTTACTTAAAAGATTAAGTAAGAAGTATTAATTGTAAATATATAAGTGGAATATTAGCAATGAAATCATTGCCACATATCATTATACTCTCTTTTAGAAAAATTTTCGCGTAATATTTTGATTTTATAAGAATATTTTTTAATTTTAAGCCTATATTTTAATATTTTTTTATTATTTTATCACCTTTTGACTTAATTTTAATCAATTTTAACTTCATAATTATATATCTATTTAAAATAAAAAAGTGCTCTTATTGAATATGTCTATTTTACTTAACATATTCATATTGCACTTATTTTTTAGTATGGAATAATAACTAATTCGTTAATTTTATTTTGTAATTCTGTTTGTTCTTTCTCTAAATTATTTTTTGTTTGCTCAAATTTTTGAATTTTTAGTGTTAAAGATTCTAATTGTTTGTTTGAATCATATGGACTCATCGCACTTAATGTTGAAATTGGTGCACCAGAAACTGTTAACATACTTAATAAACTTAAAATTTTTTTCATTTTAAATTCACACATCTTTCTGTCTTAGTTTAACTAAGATAGCATTATTTTATATTAGAAAATTAGAAAATAATTTTTTTCTATATAAAATATACCAATATTTAATTAATAGGATTTGTTGCACTTGCATTTACAATTTACAAATTTAAAAAATGTTTTTTCTTAAAAAGAAAAAACATTTTTTATGCATGGGGGCTAAAAGGGTTAATAACTGTTAAAGTATCTGGTTCTTTTTTTGTTCCCATTTTTCGATCAATTTCATAATAATTATTGTTTGACATTTTAATTCATTCAATAATGTCTTTTACTTCAGCTAATTCTTCATAAAAGTCAATAATAAATCAATCATAAAATTTATAAGTAACTAAATCACCAACGTTATTGGCATGTTGTGCTAATTTATTTGTTAATTCAGCAAAATATGCCCGTTTTGTTTGATAGGTTTCCATTAATTCAATAATATTTTTAATATCTTTATATTCTTCAGCAATATTTTTAATTTGATAATGACCATCACGGTCTAAAACAAAATTCATAATTCGACGTTGATGTAAAACTTCATCTTGTGCTTGAACTTGGAAATAATGGCTAAAACCAGGAAAACCTAATTTATCAGCGGCTGAACTCAAATTATAGCAAAAGAATTGCATTTTAATGTGTTCATCAATATAATGTTGTAAATCTTTTTCAATATCTTTTGTTAACATAACTTCTTCTCTCTTTCTATTCTTATTGTACACTCTTAAAAGTTAATTATTTTCATTTTAATTTAAAATAAATCTTTTTATTAAAGTAATAAAATTTATTTTCTTTAAATTGGAATTTTGATATTTCAATTTTTTTAGGTTTTGGATTAATTTTTAATTCATCAAAAGCAATTAAATCATTAAAATCAAGATTAAAAATTGTTGTTTTTTGTTCATTAATATGAGGATAAAATTGATGCCAACTTGTTTTAATTTCACTTGTCTTTTCAGAAGTATGAATAATATCATTTAATAATAATCCCAATTGTTTCTTTGTTAAGGTAAAATAACTATTATTATCAGGTTTTGATAATTCTAATGTTGTTTGTTGTAAAATTTTACTTAAATTAAATTTAAAAGTTTGATTAACAACTAATTCATCAATAAATTTATTCTTTGCTGTTGCTAATGAAACTATTTTAAAACTATAATTAATAACTTCATCTTTGCTTCCTTCGTGTTCACTTGTTTTAACATATTTTAATTCAAAATATTTTTCAAAAGGTTCAACTTGATATCCTAAGAATTCCATTACTTTTATTTTAATGACTGTTGGTAGTTTATCAATGTAATTGTCTTCGCCAATAACAATATTATTATTTAAATATTTCTCAAATTTTCATGTTTGCAAGCTATGAAAATCAACATATTCTTTTTCATACATAAATCCATTCTTACGGAATTTTTTAGGTGCTCCTCATTGGGCATAAATTGCTAATCCTAAACCAATCAGAGCAATTAAAATTAAGACCGTATAATCTAGAGTGCGATGACTTTTAATAAATAAACTTGTGTCATCATCACGTTGTGTTTCTAAAATAAAACGAATTAAATTTCATAAAAAGAAATAAAAACCAGTTTGAACCCCACTGCGTGTAATTGCATAACGCCCTGGATTATTTAATTTTGTTAATGCAGCACTATCATTATGTCATCATTTTTTAATTTTATTTGTAAAACCAGATTCTTCCTTTAAACTATCCGCTTGTTCATTTCTTTTAACCATTTCATCTAATTGTTTTTGGTTTGGTATATAGTTAAAATATGCTTTATCTCAAACTTCTTTTCAAGTCAGTTTATCGGGTTTAATATATTTTCGATTAAAAAAATGAATAAAATTATACTTTAAATCAAAAGGATATTCTTTTGCATCTTTTTTTCATGGCTTTTTACTAAATAATTGTCCAGCAACAGGAATAAAAAAAGTAATAAATAATCATGCTAAGAAATTAAAGAATGATTCATATAAAAAGATTGGTTGGCGAAACACAATTTCACCAAGTTTATTTGTTTCTGGTGATAAACCATCCCACTGTCATAAATTATCACGAATAAAAGCTGGTAATCAGCGTAATGAATCATAGGAAGTAATACTTCCTAATAATTCATGATTAAAAAAATTACCTCAACGACCTAATACTTGTCCTAATAAAATATTTGGAATAATGCAATCAGTATAAACTCAAAGTGAAACTTTTGCTTTTCGACCAACAATGCCAAAAACAATTAAACCAGTAATTGTTCCAAATAAAACACCACCATGAATACTCATTCCAGCTTTTCAAAACGCAAATAAAGATCAAAATGGAACATCACCTGGTTCTAATACTCAAGGATGATTAACATCATTATTAAATTTTCCAAAAAAACTAGCTCCAAATAATGAAAATGGAATAATAGCAAAAATTGATCAAATTAATGGTTCAATTGGAACTTTTTTTAATTTTAGTCGAATAAAACATGCTAAAACTGAGCAAATCATTCCTAATGTAATAAAAACAGCATACATATGAATTCACCCACCATATGTTGCTAAAATATTATGTGGCGTATTAGTTGGTGTAATTCATCCTGGATTTGGTGGTCCACTTGTTAATAGTAAACTGTTCATTTATTTTTTTCACTCCTTAAGTGTTTTTAATTTCTAAATTATAAAACAATGCATAATTATTATATACCAAGTTCAAACAAAAAAGTCCATTTATTTTTAGGACTTAATTGTAATCTTAATTTTTTTAAACTATAATTTATTTAAAACAATATTACTTTTAGAAAGCGATGTGAAATAACAAATGACTAGCACTGCGTTATCAGAACCAGCAATTAATAAAATTAATGCACTTCATCAAGAACACATACAAAATCATTATCGAAAAATTACTAGTTTTTGGAGTAAATCAATTATTATTGATGTTATTTTCAGTTCATTAATCTTATTTTTTTACTACTGCTTTAATTATTGGCATTATTCTTACCTTTATTGCTAATAATTATGACCCTGAATTCACATTTTATTTAATATATTTACCTTTACCACTGTTAGTAATAACAATTATTCTTTATATGTTGATTAAAGCTGGTGCTATTAGTATTAGTCTTTTCCTTAATCAATTAGATTATAATGAATATTACCGAATTGCAATTGGTGTTCTTTGAAAAGATGAAGTTATTTTAGATGAAATAAGTAATAATTTTAAAATTATCCCAGAACTAAATTTCACTAGCTTTAGTAAAAATCCGAAAAAAAATAATTTATTGCAACAAAGTTTAATTCAAGTTAGTAGTTTAGAAGAAAAATTGATAACAAAGTTATTAACGGCACAATAAAAAATAACGCCTTTTCGTTAGGTGTTATTACGGTTCGTAAAACAATGGTTTTTTTAAAAACATTAATTTTTTGTTGTTTTGTTTTTAATGGTTTTAGCTTCTCTTTCTAATAAGAGATCAAAAGACCAAAAAACATCAAATAGTATTGCAAATGGAATTAATATAACATATTTATTATTATGAATTGAAATGAAACGCTCTGAAAACTACTTTTTCTTTACAGCTACTTTATCAAAAAATCTTGAAATTGCAGCCAATATTGTGCCACATCAAGGCAAATTTAAAAAATTTATTTTAAATAATAAAGAAATTGAATTAGAAGGAACATAATTTCCTAATCTTTTTGATACTAATACATTGAAAACCAATCATTGCAAGAAATAGAAACATTCAAAATTGTATTAATGATTTAATTGCTAAAATTGGACTAGATTTATTTCATTTAAAAAGGGTTTTATTATTTAAATGATTTTGCCATTAAATAATCAAACACAATAACTTGATAAGGATTAATTTTTTTTTCAAAAGTTGAATAATTGTTATAAATTGTTTTTTCAGACAATAAATTATCTGGAATCATAATTGTTTGATCAGATAAATTAATTAATACTAAAAATTTGTTTTTTTCATAATAACGATAAAAACTTAATATTGTTGGATCAATTTCAACAAATTCAATTTCGCCATAACTAAAGGCAAGATTATTTTTACGAAGTTGAATTAACATTTGATAAGCTTTAAAAATTGATTGCGAACTATGATAATCTTTTTCTCAATTAATTTTTAAATAATTTGTATTAACATCAATTCAAGGTTTATGCGTACTAAAACCAGCAAATTGCTGATTATTTCATTGCATTGGAGTACGAGCATTATCACGTGAGCGTGCACTTAACACTTCTAAAATAGCATTTGGTTGTTCTCCTTCTTTTTGAAGAATGTGATAATAATTAATTGATTCAACATCTTTTAACTGTTCAATCTTTGTATAATTATTATTTTCCATACCAAATTCTTCCCCTTGATAAAGATATGGTGTTCCTCGTAGTAACAAGACAACAGCCGCTAAAGCTGTAGCTGATTCAAAACGATAATTTTCTGGATCACCAAAGCGAGATAATGCCCGTGGTTGATCATGGTTATTTAAAAAATTAGCTAACCAGCCACCTGCTGCTTGTACTGGGATTTGTCATTCCTTAATTTTTGCTACTAGTTTCGCTGGATCATAGGGAGCTAATTTTCATTTTTCATTATTTAAATAATCAATTTTTAAATGATGAAAAGTGAAAGCCATATTTAATTCTTGTGACACTGGTTTTGTATATAAAATCGCTTGTTTTATTGATGTTGATGATAACTCACCAACAGTAATAATGTCATTTGTTTTTAAATAAGTATTCTGTGCCATTTCTTGTAAATATGTATGAACTTGTGGTGTATCAGTATAATACTTCCGACCATCACCAGTTAAGTCATTTTCAAAAATATTTGGTTTACCAATTAAATTAATAACATCAAATCGTAATCCTCGCACCCCTTTTTGTAATCAATAATTAACAATTTGATAAATATGTTGGCGTAAACTTTCATTCTTTCAATTTAAATCAACTTGTGTTTTATCAAATAAATGTAAATAAAACATTTTTAATTCATCGTGATATTCTCATACCGAACCACCAAACTTACTTTGCCAATTATTTGGGCACTTTGCTTTGTCACCAGGAAGAAAGAAAAATCGTTGTAAGTAATCTAAATTCCCTGTTTGTGCTTTTTGAAATCATTCATGTTCTGTTGAACAATGATTAAAAATCATATCCATCATAATATAAATGTTTCGCTTTCCTGCTTCTGTAACTAACATTTCAAAATCATTCATTGTCCCAAAAAGTGGATTAATATTTTTGTAATCTGAAACATCATAACCATTATCTTTTTGTGGTGATACATAAATTGGATTTAATCATAGATAATTAACTCCTAACATTGCTAAATAATCTAATTTTTGAATAATTCCTTGTAAATCACCAACACCATCATGATTACTGTCATAAAACGATTGCGGATGAATTTCATATACAATCGCTTCTTGAAAATTTATTTTATTCATTGATAATCTCCTCTACAGTTTCAAAGATTTATTTACTAATATTTTCAACCACTTTTGGTTGTTTTTTAAAACTAATTAAACTTGTTCCCTTAACTTGTAATATTTCATCTCGTAACTTTGTAAAACGTGGAAGTTTTTCTAAAAATCATGTTAAGGCCATTGTTACACTCATTGTTAATAGTGCACTAAGAATAAACCAAGTATATCCGGTACCAATAAATGTTTGAACACCTTGGACTTGACTAAATGATTGAATTGATAAAATTCCTAATCATGCTCCATTTCCAATTCCATTTGAAGTTACTCCTGCAACTGTTAATAACATTGCACCACTTGCTGATCCAACAATTGATGCTAAGAATGGATAAAGAAAACGTAAATTAATTCCATATAATGCTGGCTCAGTCACTGCTAATCAAGCGGACGTTGTGGCAGAAATTCCATTTTCTTTCATCTTGGGGTTCTTTCGATTATTAATAGTAAACATCAAGGAAGCACTTCCTTGCGCAATATTTGAAATACATAAAATTGGAAAAATAAAGGTTCCCCCAATTTGAACTGTATCTTGAATCATTACTGCATTAAGCATCGTATGAACACCAGTAATTACAATTGGTGCATATAATAATCCTAAAATTGGACCAAAGAAGTATTTTGCAATTGGATTAACTAATGCTCATCTTAATCCAACTGAAATTGCACTTCCAATAATATAACCAACTGGACCAATTAAGCATAATCCAACTGTAAACGATAATAAAATTGTTAATAATGGTACAAAAATTTGTTTTAAAACAGCGTGGACAATTCGATTTAATCCTTTTTCTAAATAAACTCCAAAAAAGGCTACTCCAATTGTTGGAATTACTTGTCCTGTATATTGAATTTTCCATGGAAAACTTCATGCTCCAAAGTCAAATGTTGGTGCTACATCAAAAATTCATAATGAATTTTTAGCTCCTTTGGCAATTTCAAAAATATCGACTAATGGTGGTAATAATAAGGTTAAACCAATAATAATACCAAGAACTGGAGAACCTCCCATTTTGGCAAAAATTGATCAACAAATTATAACTGGGATATATCAAAAGACAGCTTGGGCTGGAATTCACAAAAAATCATCTAACCCTTTAGCAAATCCTGAAATGCTTACCAATGAAGTTCCTTCGCCATTCCAATTTGCTTCTAAAATGTTACGAAATCCTAAAATTAATCCCCCCGCTATTAAGGCTGGGACTAGTGGAATAAAGATTTCTGAAAAATGTTGTAATAAGCGTTGATATCATTTTCCTTTTTTTACTGTTGATTCATTTGTTATATTTTCTCCTAATTTTTCTGTCTTAGAAGTTAAGTATTTTTTAAATTCAGCAAAATAATTATTGACATCAGGTCCAATTACAATATGATATTGTCCAATTGGTTGAACCGTTCCTTTAACATTATCTAATTCTTCGATTTCCTTTGAATTTGCTTTTGTATTGTCTTTTAAAACTAATCTAATCCGGGAAACACAATGAGTATATGAAATAATATTGTCAATTCCTCCCAATAACGGAATTAACGCTACTATTTCAGTAGTATATGTTTTTTTTGTCATAATTTTTATCTCCTGTATGGAATCATTTCCATATCTTGATTATAATACACATTTTTTAAAATATAAACTTATTTTAAAAAAGTTTTAATCTCATAACTTAAACATTCAATTGTTTTATCTTTTGTTATATTATTTCCATCTAAAATTTGCTTTAACTTAATAATTATTTTTGTTGCTAATTCACTATAGTTAATGGCAATATAATAATGTTTTGGTAAAATTGATAGAAAAAAGTCATTACTATTACAAATATCTGTGACCAAACTATTAGTAATATTATTTTTCATTAAAAAGGAAATCACAACTTTATAGCAAGTATGTGTTCCTGCAATAATAATTTTATTATTTAAATTAATTGTTTTGACTAATTCTCAAATTATTCGTTCTTGATTCTCAAAAAAAAAGTGCGTTTGAAATCGATAATTGCGACCATTAAATCAATCAGCAACAGTATCATATCGAGCAAATCCAGTTGGTAAATTTGTCACCGGATTCTCTCCAATATAAAGAATTTCTTTTTTCTTGTCAAATTCATGATTATTTGCCATTTCTTGGAGTAAAGCATACATCATTTCATTATCATTATTAATAAACACGGTATCTCCTCATTGACGACCATATACAATAATTGGAATATTAATTGTCTGTAAAAAGGCTCTAATATTTCCATCATTACTAATCGTAAATAAAATTAAAGCAGCCGGGTTACGGCGTACAATTTCTTGTAAATGTAATAAATAACGATCCTCATCATAAGTTGTTTCAACAACAAAAGGAACAATTTTAGTAAAATCATTATTAATTTGTTTTAAAATTGATTTAACAATAAACGTATTACTACTTGTTAAATCAGGAATTAAAATATATACTTCTAACATTTTCTTTTTAATTGAATGCGCAGCAAAATCAGGTTGAAAATTATATTTTTCCACAACTTTTTGAATTAAAAGACGCTTTTCCTGACTAACATAACCACCATTGAAATAACGTGATACCGTCCCAATACCAACGCCACACTCAGCAGCAATTGTTTTAATTGAAATTTTTTTATTTTTCATTAAAACCTTTTTTTAAAAATCAATTTTGCTTAATAATGGGACTAAATAATAAAAATAGTACACAATAAAGCATTATTATCGCAATAATAAAAATAAAAAAATAAGGAAAATCTCATCGTTTAATATATAAAAATTGAAATAAAAGTCCAGCTATAATTCCAGTCATAAGAAAAATGACATGATAAAATCATGGAATTTTTTTAAAAATTTTTTGTGAAAGGCCTTTTTCTTTTGTCAATGAAAAATTATTCATTTTATTCACTCCTTATGTGTTATAATTATATGCTAATTTAATAGAAATTGTTTTAATAAGTTTTTTAATTCAAAATATTTTAACTATTCATTAAAATTTAATAATTTTGCAAATAATGTCCAACATTCATCACGAGCGATTTTATTTCGACTTGATGTTTTAATAAAATAATCACTATCAGCGAAATTTAATTTAGCCTTAATCATCTTTTCATGCTTTTGAATATCATTCTTTTTTACCTTATCAAGTTTTGTTCCAATTAAAACTGTTAAAATGTTAAAATGCTTTAAATATTGATACATTTCATAATCATCTTGTGTTGGTGGATGCCGTAAGTCTACTAATAAACAAACAAATTTTAAATTTTCTCGTTGAGTTAAATATTCTTCCATCATTTTTGCAAAATCCATCTTATATTGATTACCAACTTTTGCAAACCCATATCCTGGTGCATCAACAATTCGAAATTGGTTATTATTAATTGAAAAGAAATTTAGCATCCGCGTTTTCCCGGGAATTTGAGAAACTTTTGCTAATTGACGTTGATTTGTTAACATATTTAAAAAACTTGATTTACCAACATTACTTTTCCCTAAAAAAGCAATTTCAAATAAATCATCGTTAATTCAACCTGCTTTATTAACCGCTGATGTAATATAATTCGCATTTTTAAACTTAAACATTATTTTTCCTCCATCTGACGATTAATTTCATACATTAAAATTGTTCCTGCTTGAGCAACATTTAATGACTCAAGTTGTGAATTAATTTTAATTTGGACATTATAATCACTAATTTCTTGCAATGTTGTTGAAAGTCCATGTCCCTCATTACCTAATGCTAAGATATATCGTTCATTTTGTTTAAACTGGCAATGACAATCTTGTAAAAAGACACTTTGTCGTTTTAAACCAGTTGTAATAATTTTATATCGGTTTAATTGGAAATTTTTAATTTCAATTAAATTGGCTTCTTTAATTGCGACTTTAAAAATAGCACCTTGACTAGCACGTAATACTTTATCATTAAAAAGGTCAACAGTATGATTATACAAAATAATATTTGTAAAACCAAAACCAAGCCCAGTTCTTATTAATGTTCCTACATTACCTGGGTCTTGGATGTTTTCTAATAAAAGAATATTTTGATTGAATTGAAAATTATTTTGTTCCTTAACCTTAGTTAAATCAATCACACCGATAATATTTTGACTATTTTTACTTTGACTTAATTTAGTTAAAATTGATTCGGAAACTATTGTTAATAAAATATTATTAAAATTTTTTAATTTTCGTTGATTTATTTTTGTTGTTAAAATTTCAACAACAAGGTTGTGCTGTAATGCTTCATCAATAATGTTCCATCCTTCAATTAAGGCTAAATTAAATTCTTTTCGATATTTTTTTTCTTTTAATTTTGCCAATAATTTAATATGTTCATTTTGCGCTGAATTAATTTCTCGATAATTCATAATATCGGATTCTTTCTTTCTTAATTAACATACATAAAACCAACAAGGTATTTTTTGGTTTTTGGATCATCTCATTTTTCCTTTGTCTCTGCTGTTTCACGCATTACAACAGCTATTGCTCGTGGGCGTTTTGGTGGGTCTTGCATTTTCCCTAATAAAACTGCTAATCCCGATCTATTATTTTTATTATTAATTTCTTTATTATAATCTTCGGCATCCTTAATCCCAATTTGTTTTGTCATAATTTTAACCTTGTTTTTTTCATATCAACGCTGAAACTTTTGATATTTTTCAAACGACCATTCTTTTTCTTCTCAATCTAAGAAAATGCGGTCTTTTTCTTCATCTCAACTAGCTAAATAATCACGAAAATTTGTTTGTGCTGTTGGTCCTTGTTCCATCATTTTAAAAGTCTGATTAATTGTTTCTTCTAAGGTATCATACCCATAACCAATAAAAGCGTTGCCAATTCAATGATGTTTATAAATTGGTTTTAATGGATTAAGAGGTTCAGTAAAAGTTAAAGCATATGCTCAATATTTGTCGTCTGCTTTACTACGAAAAAGTTCATAACCAAATTTTTGATGCTTAATAACAATGGCATCTTTTTTAATTTTACAAACTAAATGCTTAAAAGCTGTTACAATAGCATTAATTTCGGTATCAGTTAATGGTGCTTTTAATTTTGGTTGCTTCAATTTTAAAATATGTTCTGTATAATATGATGGCATACCCTAAACCTCCTTTTTTAGTTAAAATCAAATACTAGTTATAATTTTATCTTGGATATTTTGTTAAGTAAAGTAATAATATGAAATTAACAAAACAATCTATCATAATCATAATTTCATAATAATTTAAAAAAGGAAATTAATTTCCTTTTTTAAATATAAAATTTATTTTACTTGAGCATTTAAATAATCTTTTAAACATTTTAATGAACAAACATTAACATTATCAATGCGCATTATTTTTGCTTTAAGTTTATCACATTGATAGCAGACAAATGCTTTTGATTCATTTAAATGATGACTACAAGGTTTTTCTTTATGAACTCAACATTCAGTAATTGCTTCCCCTAATAATTCAAAATTATGGCCATGATCATTAACAATGCGTGAAAAATTAACTCCTTTTGTAATATCATGTCCACAAGTTGTTTTAATTAAAACTGATAATATTTCATATGATGAATTAGCAAAAAGTAAATTTGATGATTGATTTTCATAATTACATGTATGACAATCAACATATGGAATATTTGTTAGTGTTTGAATTTTTACCACTGATTCAGCAATTTTATCTAGTCATTTATTATTAGTCAAAACTTTTGTTTTCATAACTTATTCTCCCTCTTTAATTGTTTTATTCAAATATTTGCGCAAACATTCTCGTGAACAATTATTATTATTAAGTAACAAGTGCTCATCATCTTGATAAAGTAATTTTTTACAATAAATACATAAAAAATTGTTTTGAAATACTTTAATATATGAATTAGTAACATCATTCATTTCATTACATTCGTTACATAATTCAACAATAAAATGGCCAATTGTTTCTGTCTTAACATTGATCTTATCAAAAGTAAATCCAAAAAAAGATCATAAATATTTAAATCGTCAACATCTTTTCCCTGCTGACAATTATTACAATAAAACATTTTAATTTTTTCAAGCTTTATTATTTCTAATAAATACTGAAATAACTCATCTTTAAACTTGATTCAATATTTATAATGTTTTTTAACAAGTTCTTCATTATTTTTTAAATTTATAAAATCATTATTTTCTTGTGAGTTTTTTACATTCATTATTATTTCTTCCAAAAACTGAGTATAATTATTATATCATAAATTAATAAAGAAAATTTTTGATTTAGATAATAAGATTATAACAAAAATTGTATAATTATATATATCTGAAAGGAGGCTATATTATGGCCAAAAGAATGTGATCATCTCTTTTTAATATTCTTTTTTGTTGATTAAAGGTTATTTTATGAATTTTCAATGTTAATTCCGTTGGGACTTTAGTTTTCGGAACAGACTGTCCAAAGGATCGAAAAGGAAAGTTTATTTATGGATTATGTTCCTTTTTACAATGAATTTTAATGGCAACAGTTATTGGAGCCGTTTTTGTTATTATTTTCTGGGCAAAAGGTGAACCATCAATTGCTCAACGTCTTGCTAAAACAATATAATAAAATAAAAAGATAATATATTTAATATTATCTTTTTTAATAATTAAATTTAAAAACTTTTTCTAATTTTTGATTTAATTTTTGAACCTTTTTATGAGAATTAAAATATTGTTTTTCAATATTATATAGTGAATCAAATCGTTCTCATGAATCATTTTCATATTTAACTAAAAAAACATTGTTTAATCTAATAACATATTTGTTAACGATATCATTTTCTTCTTTTAATAAATCCGAAAATTTCTTTTCTTCTTCTGCTGACATTTCAACTAATAATTTTGCAGTATTAGGATTAATTTCTAAATTATTATTATAAAAATGAAAAGCAGATTTTAAATACTCTTTAACTTGTTCAGACTTAATTTTATTTTTTAACAGTAAAACGGCAGTTGTAAACGAAATTGATAATAATTCAATGACTGAAAAATTATTAATAATATTTAATTTACTTTTATTTTCTATTTCTTCTAATTTATTTAACTTATCTAAATAAAATTTAAATAAAATTTCATTTTTTTCATCTTTAATCTTTTTTTCATCATTTTTTTGTTCATAACCAATTTCCTCATTTCTATTATCTTTCCTATTAACATCTATTTGTTTACTTTCTTCTAAATGATTAATAAGTTCAGCTATTTTATCAATAATGTTTTTAGTTTCTAACATTTCAAATATTTTCTTAATTTTTTCAAAAAACTCTTCTGTCTCTTTTATTTTTTCATTTTTTTCTCTAAAAAAAGAATGTTTTGAGCCATTAATTGGATTGTTGTTTTATCTAAAGTTTGATTTTTAAATAATTCTATAAAAGTTTGATGCTTAAGTTTAAATTTTTGTCTTTTAGTCTTATTTCTTTCCTTAACAAATATTCCTAAAAATGTAAATAATCCCAAAAAGAAACTTCCAACTATACTTCCCAAAATAATTTTAACAGTTTCACTCATTTTTGCTTAATAATGATATTTTTCATTATACTTCTCGCTTTCTTTTTACTTTAATAGACTAATCTAAAAAATACAGAATATGATATCATTAATAACTATTTCGTTTATATTTAGTAATATTCTGCTTAGCAATTTTTTATATTTTTTAATTTATATATTTTATTATATAATAACTATTTTTTATTTGTGAAAAATATGAATAGATATCATTATTTAAAGTAAGTAATATGCTATTTTTTTGTTAACAAAGGAATTGCTTTTTTATAAATTTCTAACATTTTTTTAAATCATCAACTTTAACATATTCATTATAAGCATGCATCGTTGATTCATTAATGTCAAATTCAGCTCCAAAAGCCACACAATTTGGCATTGCTTTAGCATAAGTTCCACCACCGATTGCCACAGGTTTTGTGTAGTTATCACCAGTAACCTCTTGATAAACTTTCATCATATTTTTAATCATTGGGCTATCAACTGGCATATGCAGTGGTTCTTGCCAAGAAATATTTTTTAATTCCAAGTTATATTTTTTTAATTCTTCTATTAATGGATTTTGTACATCATGTAATTTATATGAAATTGGAACGCGCATATTTAAAGTTAATCGTGTTTTTTCTTGATTAATTTCAACTATTCCATTATTAACAATTAATAATCCTATTTCATCTTTCATATTTGGGAAAAGATAACTAAAATGAAAATTATTATATAAATGTTTTTTTGCAAAAATTGCAATCACTGAATTATTATCTAATTCAGCATATGTTGCTAAAGTAATTAAAGCAGCATTGATTCCTCGCTCTGGTAATCTACCATGTGAAGATTTCCCTTTAACAATTAAGCAATCATTTTCCACCTTTGTTTCAATATTTTTTTGTTCTAATCTAGTTTTAATATCATCCAAATAAGAACCTTGGTAACTAACAACATCAGCAACAGAATTATAAGCCTCACCACCTATTAATGTAAATGGTTCACCTTTACTGATGATATCAGCATTAATAATTCCTCTTTCAGCATACACAAAAGGAAATTATCCATCTGGAGTATACCCCAAGGCAGGCACTCCTTCTGTTTTCATATAAGCTTTAATTGATGCTCAATCTGTTTCTTCTGTTAAACCAAAAATTAAACGAATAGTATAATCTGGATGATAATTATGGTCTTTTAAATATTTTAAAGCATACAAATTAATGATTGTAAAACCTTTATCATCAATTGACCCTCGACCAAACAATTTATAATCTTTAATTTGTGGTTTAAATGGTTCAAATTCTCACTTGTTAAGATCGCCTGGAGGAACAACATCTAAATGTCCTAAAATTGCAAAAATTTCTGAGCCAGAACCATATTCAACATAACCATAGCGATTTTCTGAATCTTGATATGTTTTAAAACCTAATTCTGTTCCTAAATTAATAGCATATTCTAAAACTTTTTTTATGCCTTCACCAAATGGAGCCTCTGGTTTTGCTTCACTACAAACTGATGGAATTCGAATAATATCTTGAATTTTTTGTAAAGCTTTATCAAAATATTCTTTTTGTAATTTCTCAACATCAATTTCCATAATATACCACTCCTTTATTATGCTTTTTATTCATAAGTCTTTATTAATTATAATTTCTTAATTATCAATTTTTATTATTCATAGTTCTTCTTTACTTACATTATAGCATGAGTCTTAATCCATAATATTAACTAAAATATCATTTAAAATGTTTAATCCTTGACTTGTACAACGTAAATGATTATTATCAAAAAATAAATTATTTTTTTGTACTTCTACATCAATTTTACTTTGATAGTAATTGACTGCTTTCTTTGCATCTTTAACCTTTACTAAATCAATGCCATCTAAAACACGTAACCCCATCATTAAAATTTGAAAATAATAATCCTTTAACGATAATTCTGTTTTAGTTTGTGTTCAATTAGCATATTTTCGCGAATTTTGTAATAAATAATATCCATCATTATTAATAAAACCAGCTGCACTAGGACCAAGTAATCAAAAAGATTTATTAGTTCAATATGCCAAATTATGTCGTGATTTTTTCTTGTTATTAGTGTAATTTGAAATTTCGTATCTTTCATAACCTATTTTAGTTAATGCAGTATTAATAATTTCATCAAATGCAATATCATACTCTGGTAATTTAAGTTTTGTTTTGCCCCAATATGAATTTTCTTTTAAAATTAACGAATATCAACTAATATGATCAGGTTGTAATTTTTGAATCATTAATAAATCTGCTTCAATGTCAACTTGTGTTTGGTCAAATAAATTATAAATTAAGTCAAACGAAATATTATCAAAGCCTTCTTGCCGAGCTAAGTAATAATTATTAACAACATCAGCACTATTATGATAACGATTAACTTTTTTTAATAACTGATCATTAAAAGTTTCAACCCCAATTGAAAGACGGTTAATATGATATTTCTTTAAAAGTTGTAATTGACTTTTTGTAATCTTTTCTGGATTTAGTTCAATTGTATATTCAATTATTGAACCTTGCACAACTTTTTGTAAAAGTTGTAGTAACCGCTCTAATTGAATGTCATCTAAACTATTGGGTGTTCCTCCTCCTAAATAAATTGTTTTTAAAGCAAAATTAGGGTGAGGTTGAGTAATTTCTTGCTCTAATGAAGTTAAATATTCATCAATCATTATTGGACGTGATTTTTTAATTTTAAAAAAATCACAATAAAAACAAATATGGTCACAAAAAGGAATATGTACATATAAATGCTCAATCATTATTAATCCTCATTTCTTTTATATTTTAATAATATAGATTATAATTTCAAGTGCAACATTTATATATTTTTTAATAATTAAATTAAAAGATTTATTTAAAAATTAAATCAGTTGTGTGACTGAAACCTTGTTTTATATTCTAATTCTAACCTGTTCCTAAAAAATTATAAATAGAATGAAATAAAAAATTTATTGGGTATTTGGATTCTAAATTGCAACACATTTAACTAATTCTTTAAAATCACTTTAACACATATTAAAAACAAAACAATATTGAATATATAAAAAGCACCGCAGTACCTTCAACAAATTATTTGCAAGATAAAATTTATCTTGCAAATAAAAGATATTAAGAAATCACATTATTAAAATTTAGTGCTATCTTTTGTCATATAAAAAATGTTTCTCCTAACATTTATATTCAAGAATAAACTATAACAATTGTTATTTATCTTGGTTAAAAGAAACATTATAATTTTTTTAAAACA
The DNA here is from genome assembly GCF_001886855.1 of Spiroplasma citri. Classification (NCBI taxonomy): domain Bacteria; kingdom Bacillati; phylum Mycoplasmatota; class Mollicutes; order Entomoplasmatales; family Spiroplasmataceae; genus Spiroplasma; species Spiroplasma citri. The sequence goes on along the minus strand of NZ_CP013197.1, from coordinate 396,281 downwards.
ATATTTAATTTCGGTTAAATCAACGCCCAAGTAATGCCTCACCACTTCGTTTACGACGACGAGCAATTAATCATGGAATTGAAATTACTAATGTTAAAATAATTAAGAAAATAATAAAAATTACTAAACAAATCCGATTTGTTTTTTTCTTTAAAGCAGCTAATTCTTCTGGATGAACAATTTCATATCCATAATAACCAATAATATTTGCTTTTCTTTTTTTTGTTAAAACAATATTTGCAATATGAACACCTAATGTTAAGATTAAAATAATAATTGTAATTGTAATGGCTGCTGTTAAATCATCAACAATGCCTCAACTTCAAAAACCAAACCGGAATTCTTCACCTGAATGTTGTTGGAATCCATATAAAATTCCTAAAATAATTCCACCAAAGAAATAAGTAGGAAATGCTAATCAATTTAAAACAATACTACGAATAGTCATTTTTTTATAATTATCAATTAAGAAATGGGGAATAGTATGATTACCTCGGGTTAAATTAGAAAGATAACTATTTGTTTCAATTCGAACTCGTGATAAATCAAAAATACCAGCAAATAATAATCCCAGTGAGATTAGTAAAAAAGTAATTGTCAAAAATGGATGAGGAATGTATTTCGCTTTAATTCCCATAATTTCTTCTAATTCTTGTTGATGAGAAACAAAATATAAGGCAATAAATAAACTTGTCATCATTGTTCCAATAAAACCAATAATAATCATAATTAAGGTACGAACTTTTTCTGAACGAATTTCACGAGCAATTTCTAGGGGAATTAAGCGGTTAGCATATTCCTTACTAAAATGACGACGACGTTGTTTTTCTGATAACTGTGGCTGATAAGCATAACGATTATTTTCCCTACCATTTGTTAAAGCTGGTGGGTCAAATTGTGCTGATGGAGTATAATGGCCATTTTGATAATAAGATGGTGGCGTTGGCATTGAATTTGCCACCATTTGATTATCATCAAAATATTGTGCTGAATTTGCACCATAATAGGCTTCTTTACTATCATAACCTAATTCTGAACGATTAAATTGTTCATTAACTTGTGATTGATTATATGGCGATGTAACACGTGGTTGATAAGGATGACGATATTGATTTGTATACATATTATCATCATTAAAATAACCTTCACGGTGGCTTTGATATCGCATAAATTCCGCATTGTCATATCGTCCTTGATTTTGTTGTCCTGACCAATATTGACCATAATTAGAACTTGATGTATGCTGTTGAATTCGGCGTGGTAAAATTTGTTGTTGAACTGGACGCGAATAATTTTGCGCAGCATCATGATTATAATATGGTTCAACATAACCTGGAGGCATTTGTGAAGCATTTATATTCATTCCCTCACGTTCTTCTTCAAGATACTGGCGGTCATGATTATTAGCGTAATAATTATATTGATTACTTAAATTCATTCGTGCTGGACGAATTGTATTATTATTTTGATATAACATTTCCGTATTATTTAATTGGTTTTGTTTATATGCTTCATTTGGACGAAAGTATTGATTTGGCGAACGATGATTTTGGGGAATTTCACTTGGATAGGGTTGATTTTGGTTAAAAACAGCATTATTTTGGTTTATTAATTCAGAATTAAAATTGTCACCAAAACAATTTGCTGATTGCATTGGTGGTTTCTCACGTTGTTTATCTTTCACCATAAAAGATTTAACCGTATTAAAAAAACCCATTCTTTGTTTCACCTGCCCTAAATGTGAAGAACATTGTACTAAAAAAGAAATTGCTAGATTTTATCACCCATTTTTTTAGCTAGCATAATTTCTTGTTCAAAATACTCAATGTTTTCCTTAAAACTAGTTTCTTGTTTTAATTTTACAATATTCGTTCAATTACTACTGCTTTTTTTACTTCGAAATAAAGAAAAAGTAATAGTAAAATAAACAAATAATAATAGCGCTGCAAATCCTAGTAGAAAACCAATTAACCCGATTACTGGAATATCTAAATCTAAGATTGTTATACTTGTTGTCAAGAAGCCCTCCATATAAACACCACACTATCTATGAGTATTATACTATACTTTTTAAAATTTATGCAAAAATATATTATTTTTATTTTAAACCATTTTCTAAAGTTTCTAGTCAGTCAGTTTTTAACTTATTTTGTGTTTGATAAGTTAATTTTAATGTATCAGTAAAATGTGCTTGTTTAATTTGATCATAAATTATACCAATTGTTGTTGTTAGTTTGGCAATCTTTGCATCATTATTAATATAATTAATAATACTATCATCAATTCATTTTGTTTTTTCAATACCTAATCAATTTGGATTTGTTTTTGAAGATTGATCAGTATTAATCCAACAATAATCAAGTTTATTATTTTCTCATTGCTTAGTCGCATTATTATAACTACAAGTTGATGAATAGATATTAGATAAGGCATCCTGTGTTGCTTGTGCAATATTTAATAACCCACTAGTAATAATATATTCATCACCATATATTCGGGATTGTGCTGTATCCACCCCGACAACTTTTGTTTTTGTTTGATTATATTTAATTCGGTCAATTGTATCTTGGGTTTGTGGTCCTGCAACAGGGAAAATAATACTTGCTTTTTTATTAATTAAATAATCAGAAATTACTTTTCCTTCTCCTTGGTTAAATGATTGTGAAAACCATGATTCATTGTCATTTAATACTTCCTGAACTTTTTTTATTGGTAATAAATTATTAATTTTGGGGTTTATTTTTTGCATTATTGCTAAAATATCTGTTCCTAGTTGACGCAAATTATGATATGAATTATCTGTCTTAATAATCTCATTAAAAAGATCTGACGATAATAAAAATCCTCATAAATAATTTGAAACTCCAACTGGATTATCCATTCCTCCATAAGTTGCAATATTTAATTGCTGTTGGAATTCTGTTTGATGCAAATTAAGTCATATTGCTGTGACAAGACCAGCCAAAAAACCAGCAATTTCTTTTTGAAATAAAATTCCTACAATATTATCAGTTAAAGAACCATGGGGATCCATATTTTTATATACATTTTGCCCACTACCATCAATAAAAATAACGTTATCCACTAAGTTTGCTGCTCAACCAATTGTATTGGCATGACTAAAACCAGGTAAAATTAAGGTCTTTGCCCCAGCAATACTAGCTGTAATATAAGCTGCTTTAAATTCACCTGGTGTAATACCCCTTGGTTCAAAATAACTCGCTCGCAATGGACTATCTTGTCAATTTGCCATTGGAGCTTGGGAAAATTGTGACACAATATATTTGTTTGCTCCTTCTCATGCTGATTGAATATAAGATTGATCATTAATTGAACCACCACTAGTAATTACTCAAATATCATACATATATTGGTACTTTTTAACACAAGATGTTAAAAAACTAGCCGAAGTAGTGCCTATTTGTAACGCCATTAACATTTTAATTATTTTTTTCATTCTAATCTCCTTTAACCATAATTAAAAAATACTAAAAATATTCTTTTTTATCAAAACAAAAATTATTTTATTTAAGTTTTTTTCTTGTTATTTGTTTCAGAAGTAATATTTGATTTAACACGACTAATAAAACTTTCTCGTAATAATAGATTAACCTTCGGAACTAATAAACGCAAATGATTACGATATTCAGCTAAAATTAGGTCTGAAGTATAATAAAATATCAACAATAACAGTAAAACAATTGTGGCACAAATAGTTGAAATAATTGTTGTAATATTATCAATTTGAATCGCAAAACTATCACGAGAAATATATTGTTGACCATAAATATATTCTTTAAATATACCAACCTTTTTATCACGCATTACATCATCAACAAACTTAATAATGAATTCTAATCCAAATCATAATAATTGAAATTGCGCTACAATTGGTTTGTTTGTTGGCGAACGATATTTTCATTCACAAGTCATTGCAAACAAAATGTTAAAACACATAGCAAAAGCTAGCCCATTAATAACTTGCAATGCTAAGTAAGCTTCTGGCGAATGATTAAATGCCGTAATACTAAAGAAAATAAATCATAATAATAACCCTAGCCCAAAACAATATTTAACACCAATTTTATTATAAAGTAAATGACAAGCTAAATAAGCACCAAAAAACTGTGGAATTAAGAATAATTGTTCATTTAAGCGGACAAATTGGTTGACTTTCCAAACATCATGGTATTTTTCCCATGTGTGCTGACCTAACAATCAAATATAAATATTTGATTGGGACACTTCTTTTAAAATAATAATTAAAATTGCCATAAAAAAGATAATTAACACTTTCCCTCATTTAAATGGTTCAAACATTTTTTGTTGTTCAACTGTAAATGATGTTGAGGTAAACTCTTTATGTGAAAACAAGGCATATAAAATGTTTGCCCCTGCAATAGCAACTATTGCACCAATTCCAATAATTCCTATTTGTAAATGATTAGTTAAATTACTTCCTATTGTAATAACAATATTGTTAAACTCACTACCAAAAATAAGCGCAAATGTCATTAGCGGTGCCACTAAACTAATTGTTTTGAATGGAAAAAACTTACGACCATATGCCTCATTATATGATAAAAAATAACTAGCCTTAGTAATAATTCCAAAACCAAGAAAAATTGCCGCTATAATTAAAGCTGGCGCCGATGGATAAAGAATTAAAATAAAAATTCCTAGCATTGATATTCCAAACATTGTATATTGAAAAAAATGTCAGCCAATACGAGAAAAAAACTTGTGTAAAAATACATAAGGAATCATCGCTAAAAAAGTATAAAGAGAAAGAGAAGTTGTGGCAATAATGGCAATTCCTCCCATATTATTAATTGATTTATTAATTGATGCAGCAAAAAATAAATCACGGAACTCAAAATTATCACCAATAATTGCTGATAACGCAAATCAATATAAAAAAGTTTGAATAAAGAATGCCTTCTGACTAGTATGTTTAATTTTAATGTTTTTTATTAAAATTAATATGTAAAGAACAAATAACAATAATAACATTAATGGATTAAATAAAAAAACATCTCAATTATTTTGCAACACACCTGCACCCTCTTTCTGTCTTATAGATTATAACATAACTTAAATAATTACATCTGTTCAATAACATTAACCCCTAATAAATTAAAGGCATTTGATAAAACTTGATAAATTACTTTAATAAATACTAAACGTTGTTTTGTCAATTCTAAGTTATCTAAATTAATAACTTTTGATTCATTATAATATGAATGGAATTGCCGTGCAATATTTTGCACATAATCACAAATAAGGTGTGGTTGGCGTAATTTTGCTGCTCCTTTAATGCAACGATTAAATAAATCAATCTCATTTAAAAGGTATAATTCTTTTTGTGACGTTAATAGCTCAAAGGTTTTAACATCGGTAAAATTAATTTTGCTTATTTTAGCTTGTTTTAGCACACTATTACAACGAGCTGTTGCATATTGTGCATAATAAACAGGATTTTTTGAAGAATGTTGTTTTAAAATACCAATATCTAAGTCCATATGACTTTGAGCACTTTTTGAAGATACCATATAACGAATTGCATCAACTCCAATTTCCTCAATTAAGTCAATTAATCAAACTGCTGTTCCTTTTCGTTTACTCATTTTATATTCAGCACCATCTTTAATTAACCGTACCATTTGAATCATATCAATATCTAAAATGTCTTTTTTATAACCTAATAACTGTAATCCCGCTAACATTCGCACAATATAACCGTGATGATCACCACCTCAAAAATTAACTAATTTATCGGCCTTGCTTCGTATTAACCGTTCATTATGTGATGCTAAATCAGGAGTAATATAAGTTAAATCACCATTTGATTTAACTAAAACCCGATCTTTATCATCGCCAAAATCAGTTGTTTTTAATCATAATGCACCGTCTTGTTGATAAGTCTTTCCCAATTTAGCATACTGTGCTAACGTTGCATCAATTTTTCCTCCTTCGTACATTGAAGCTTCAGAAGAATAATATTCAATATCAACTCGAAATAATTGTAATTGTTTTTTAATAATATCTAAAAATAAATCAACTGATTTTTTACGAAATATTTCGTGTACCTTTGGATCACTAATTTTATAATCTTCGTTAAAAGTTAAATTAATAAATTTATCTTGATAATTGTCAACAAAGTATTGTGCAACAGCATCATACATATCACCACGATATGCATCAGCAGGTAATTCGGTTTTTTTACCTAATAAATTTAAATAACTAACAAAAACCGTTACTGCTAAAGTATTAATTTGATTACCAGCATCATTAACATAATATTCAGTTTGGACATGATAACCAGCTGCTCGCAAAATTCGAGCAACACTGTCACCAATAGCACAATTCCGAGCATGACCAATATGTAAAAATCCCGTTGGATTAGCTGAAACAATTTCTAAATTATAAGTAAAATTCTTCGCTGCTGAATATCCATAGTTTGCTTGTCGTTTTAAAACCTCATTAATAACTTGATGTAACTGGTCATCAGCTAAGGTAAAATTAATAAACCCGGCGCCAGCAATTTCAATCTTTTTAAAATATGATTTATTATTTTTTTCAATAAAAGCAATAATTTCTTCAGCAATTTTATTTGGTGTCTTTTTTAATTTTTTTGCTAGTAACAAAGCTAAATTGGTTGATAAATGGCCAAATCCTTCTTGACGTGGTTTTTCAACCATCACTGGTATTGTTAAATTATTTGCCTTTAAGTATTCTTGTAACAGGTTTTCAATTAATTTAACATTCGTATTCATAATTGTGCTTCCTTTCTTCTTATTATTTATATATATTTTACATAGTTTTTATAATTACTTATCTTTTTTTCTAATTTTACAATAATAAAATCCATCTGTATTATTTTCATAACCAAAGATTTGTTCTGTTGTAATAATTTTTAAATCCGAATGTTTTGCTAAAAAATTGCGGATTTGAACAATATTTTCATACCCACCAAAAGTACAAGTAGAATAAACCAAAATTCCACCTGGTTTTAATAATTGATAAGCTTTTTCTAATAATTGTTCTTGAATCTCAACTAAATTTGCTAATTCTTGATTAGTCAAAGTATGATATTTAATTTCTGGCTTTCGTTTAATTACCCCTAAGCCACTGCAGGGCGCATCACAAAGAATTTTATCATATTGAATTTCACTATTAATTTTTCTAGCATCTAATAAGTGTGGATAAATATTAGTAATTCCTAATCGACTAGCATTCATCTTAATTAAATTAATCTTCTTTTCACTAATATCATAGGCATCAATAATCCCTTTATTGTTTATGATTTGACTTAGATGCGTTGCTTTACCACCCGGTGCACTACACATATCTAACACGCGGTCAGTTTCTTGTGGGTCTAATATCTCTGCAATACGCATACTCATTTCATCTTGAATAAAAATTAAACCTTTTTTAAACATTTCTGAGTTAACAACTGGTTTATCAGCAATGACCCCCACAGAAGACACTAAACTTTTTGTCAAATTATAATTTGAATATTTGGATAATAATTCATCTCGGCTAATTTTTAAGGTATTAACGCGAAATGAAAGTTTTGGAATGGTTAAACTATCAATCATTACTTGTCGAGCAATATCTTCACTATATTCATTCCGAAGAATTAAATATAATGATGACGGAAAACTATATTTAATACTTAATTTTTTTGTTTCATCAGCAATGTTAATTTCAAAAATCTCATCTTTACTGTCAAAAATCTTTTTTAACGTAGTATTAATAAAACCAGCATATTTTGGACTAACACTTTTACTAATATTAACAGCTTCATTAACAATTGCATAATTAGGAATACGATCTAAAAAACGAAATTGATAAATACTCATTCATAACAGAACTTGTAATTTTTGATTAGTTTTCTTGGATTCAATAAATTGATTAGCAATATATTCTAAATACAATTTATTTTTTAAAGTACCATAAACAATTCGATAAATTAAAGTTTTATCTTGGTCAATAAAGTTATCATTTTGTTCTACGATATTTGATAATAAATGATTACTAAACTTATTTTTTGCAAAAATTTTTCATAAGATATTCCATGCTACTTCTCTTGCTTGCATTTCTTAATCCTTTAAACTTATGAACGATTAGCAATTTCTTGTTCTAAAATTGTTTTAATTTCTGCAACGGCTTGTTCTACGGTGTTATTTACAACAACATAATTATAATTACTTTGCAACGGAAGTTCATCAGCTGCTTTTGCTAATCGTGCTTGTAATACTTCTTCGGGTTCACTTTTTCGGCCTCGAATTCGTTTTTCTAATTCTTCTAAACTTGGTGGAATTAAAAAAAATGAAACTGCATCGGTTACTTTTTGTAATACTTGTGTTGCACCTTGTACTTCAATTTCTAATAAAACATTTTTTCCATTATTAATTTGCTCAATACAATATGATTTTGGCGTACCATAATAATTACCAACAAATTCAGCATATTCTAATAATTCATCATTTTTAATTGCAGTTTCAAATGTTGGTCTGTCAACAAAAAAATAATTTACCCCTTCAACTTCATCCTGCCTTTTTGCTCTTGTTGTCATTGAAACTGAATAAGCCAAATTTAACTTCTCATATTTAAAAAGTTCTTGGCATATTGTCCCTTTCCCGACTCCTGATGGGCCAGAAAAAATAATTAAAAAACCCTTTTTCTGCACATTAACTCTCCTTTTTCTAATCTTAATATATACAAATACTTTTTTTTATATGTTTTACAGCGTAGCATAACTAAATTAAATTGATCAAATGACAACACTTGATTTGATTCACAAACTATTATTCCATAGTTATTGATAATATTGTTATTCAATATTATAGTAATAATATCATAATAATACTCAATTTGCTTAAAAGGTGGGTCCAAAAATAAAATATCAATTGATATTTTCTGCTGTATCATTCAACTTAATAAAATTTTATAATCATAATTTAATATTTTTGCATTATTTATTTTTAATTTATTTAAATTCGTTTCAATAATTTTGTAAGCACCCTGATGAGAATCATTAAAATAACATTGTTGTAACCCCCGTGATAAGCCTTCAATTCCTAATTGACCACTTCCAGCAAAAATATCTAAGCCAATCTTATTTTCATAAATAAAATAATTATCTAAAATATTAAATGCATCTTCTTTAATACGGGTCGTCATTGGCCTGGTATTCATTCCATCTAATGTTTTAATTTGATAACCCTTATATTTTCCACTAATCACGCGCATTTTCTTAACCCTTTTCTTTCTTTTTTTTATTATACTAAAACTTTAGAATTTTCTTTAATAATTGCTGAATATGTTATAATTTTTTAAGAGGTGATTTTTAGTGTTGCAAAACGAAATTCCAACTAAAGACTGACTAGTATTTGATGACACACCGTCAATTCGGCAATCATCAATTGATGTTTCTTTACCATTAGCACCTGAAAATGAACTTGTGATGAAAAAATTAATTGATTTTGTAAGATATTCCCAAGATCCACAAAAAAATAGTGGCCATACAATTAGACCAGCTGTTGGCTTAGCAGCTCCTCAAATTGGATTTAATATTAAAATGTATTATATTCGGATTGAAGAGACAAATGACGAAACAGGATTCAAAAAAATAATTGAGCATGCAATGATTAATCCTAAAATTATTGGAAAAAGTGCACAAATAGCTTGCATAGAAGAAGGCGAAGGCTGTTTAAGTGTTAATGGTGATAAAGAAGGTTTTGTCCCTCGTAGTTTTCGAATTATTGTTGAAGGTTATGATTATTTAAAACAACAACAAGTGACAATTACTGCTCGTAGTTATGAAGCAATTGTTTTTCAACATGAAGAAGCACATTTAGAAGGCAAACTATATTATGATTTAATTAATAAAAAAGAACCTTGATTAAAAAAAAATGATTGAATTATTTTATAAATTTAATATTATTTAACTTTTTTAAAGAAAAAGTATTTTTTTTGTAATCTTATTAATCTTTATGTTATAATTTCTTGGATACTAGTAAATTAATTTTTTTTCTTTTTAATAATAATCAATTTAATAAAGAAAAAGCTATGCGTTAATTTTAGAATTATGAGGTGATAATTTCAATGAATGAAGAAAAGAAAGAAACAAGTAAAAACAAAACAATAGTTACAAAACCAACTAGTATAGTAACAAAACAACCAACACAAAATGTTGTTAAAAATAAAATTCCAACAAAAGTCTTTGCTTTAGGCGGATTAGAAGAAGTTGGAAAAAATACATATTGTATTGAGCATGATGAAGAGTTAATTATGCTTGATGCAGGAGTTAAATTCCCAAGTTCAACAATGCTTGGAGTTGATGCTGTTATTCCGAATTATAATTATTTAAAAGAAAATCAACGAAAAATAAAAGCGTTATTTATTACGCATGGGCACGAAGACCATATTGGTGGAATTCCCTATTTATTACGTGAAGTTAATATTCCAATTATTTATGCACCACGATTAGCAGCTGCTTTAATTCGTGATCGGCTAAAAGAAGCAAAATTGGAACAAACCACAATTGTTAAAGAAGTTGATAATATGAGTGTGATTAAAACGAAAAACTTTAAAATTAACTTTTTTGCTGTTAATCATAGTATTCCTGATGCTTTTGGAATTTCAGTAGTTACTCCAAATGGAAAAGTTGTTTCAACAGGTGATTATAAATTTGACTGAACGCCACTAGGGCATCGTGCTGATATTGAACGAATGGCAAATATGGGGCAAGAAGGTGTTATGTTATTAATGGCTGATAGTACTAATGCTGAAGTTGAAGGTTATACTCAAACTGAAACAAAAATTATTCAAAATATTAGTGAATTATTTGTTAAAGCTAAAGGGCGAATTTTAATTTCAACTTTTGCTTCAAATGTCCATCGAATTCAACATATTGTTGAAATTGCAAATAAATATGGACGAAAAATTTTAGTTTTTGGTCGAAGCTTAGATCGAATTATTAAAATTATTCGTCAAATGGGACATTTAAAAATTTCCGATAAGGCATTTATTAAAGCTAATGATGCTAAAAACTATAAAGATAATGAAATATTAATTATTTGTACTGGAAGTCAAGGTGAACCAATGGCTGCATTATCACGAATTGCAAATAACCAACATCAACATATTTCTATTATTCCTGGTGATACTGTTATTTTTTCATCATCACCAATTCCTGGTAATCAAGCTGATGTTGTGCGAGTTATTAATAAACTAGTTCGTGCCGGTGCTATTGTACAAGAAAATAGTCCTCTAAATCAAATTCATACTTCTGGTCATGCTTCGCAAGAAGAACAAAAATTATTATTTACCCTATTGAAGCCAAAATACTTTATGCCAATGCATGGTGACTATCGTATGCTTCGTCAACATGGTGAAACAGCAATTAGTGTCAATGTGCCAAAAGATAATGTCTTTATTTGTGCTAATGGTGATCAAATTGAATTATTAAATGGAACAGCAGCAATTGGAAAACGAATTGAAGCTGAAGCTGTCTATGTTGATGGTAAAGATTTATCAGGTCAAACAACAGCTGTTGTTCGTGACCGTGAAATCTTATCAAAAGATGGTTTAATTGCTGTTGTTATTTCAATTGATTCACAAAATAACCAATTGCTAACTCCACCACGGATTATTTCAAGAGGAAGTTTCTATGTTAAAGAATCTGGAAATATTATTAATGAATCAATTCGCTTAGCAACCGAAGCAGTTAATGAAGTTTTAAAAACTCAAAAGCCAACTTTTGGGGCTCTAAAAAATGCTATCAAGCAATCATTATCTCCTTTCATTTACCGTTATAAACGTCGTAATCCATTAATTATTCCAGTAATTTTAAATAAAAAATAAAAGAATATGTAAAAATATTCTTTTATTTTTTAATATATATTTTATTATTATTTAATCATTATATAATCTAATGCCAGTAACAATCCCCATTCATGTCCCACCATATACCCATGAATGTCATACTTTTCTCAATAGTATGTAAAAACTTGAATATAATTATTATTAGGTATCGTGTACGATGAACCCGTAAAAAAGCAACTCTTGTTAAAGGGTTGTTTTTTTATTTGAAAAACAACTTTACAAATTAAATATATTGGCTCTACAAGTGTTTAATTTTATACAATTACATATTTTTTAGGGAAGGTTCCCCAGCAAGGCATTTCGCCGGCACGAAACCATTAGAGCTGTTAACTTGTTTTTTTGCGATTTTGTAAATTAATGATTTTGATTAAGATAGACGCGTAGTGGCGCATTCATAACTATTAATTAACAAGAAAAAATAAAATCGTGTGCGTAGAAGTTTGTTCTTTTAAGAACTGGGCAAGGATTTCTTAATTAATCTACTAGTGGGGGCTTGATGAGGAGGTACTTAATACTACAAACAACTACAAATTGTAGAACATTGTAGTTAATATACCAACAATTACCAAATACCGCCACCGCTTACCCCCAGTAAAGCGGATGGCGTAGTAAATAAATAGATAAATACTTATATAACTAATTCTTGCTTTGGCACTTTCACTTGGGAGTGAGTGCCAGCGAGTTAAAGATAGGAGAAACAATGATGGAATATAAAAGTAAATATATTAATAAAACTTGAGATGAAATAACAACATCATTTGATTGAGTTAATTGCCAACCTATTGATTGTCGTATTTCACATCATAAAAAACATTATGATTTGCAATGTTTAGAATGAGCAAAAATGTACTTAAATTTATTTAAAGACAAGTGAAATCTTATTGCGTCTTATATGGAACATTACAAAATTAACGATATTTTAGATTTAGCATCAGATGGATGAAAAATATTACAATTTGAGAAAAAAATAAAAGGAATAATTTAGGAGGTAAAGATGAAAAAGAATAGTTGTCTTAAAAAAAGATATTGAGGTTATTTATGTTCTAAATGTGAAAAAGAACAAGCAATTGAAAATAGGTTAAATATACCCCTTACATTTGATGAAGCTGTTGACTTGTACAACCGTTCACAAGATGAAATTACTGATGAACATTGAGCATTAGGTTTACGCAAAAAGAATTAGGAGGAATTAAATTATGAATAAAAGATACTTATTAATTATGAAAAGTGATTTTTCAAATGATATTTTAACTAAATCATTTTATACATTAGAAGAAGCAAAAATTACTGCTAATGTTGAAATGAAACATGGTTGATTAACAACCATTATTGATTTAGAAGATAAAAATATTAAATGACAAGGAGAATAAATAATATGTGAAAAGATGAAGATGGCAAAGTTTATACAGAAGAAGGATTATTTAATGAAGGATTAGAAGAATATCATTCAGAAAAAGGTGCTTATGACTATATTGATACTTTAATTGCAGAAAAGAATTTGGAGAAAATTTAATAATGGATTTAAATATAGAATATTTAATGAAAAATAAATGCAATATTTGGGATTATTATTGTTCAGAACATTATTCAAAAGTAAAAGAAGATAAAATTAATAATGAAAAATCTACTGAAAATAAAGAAGGTTGTTGATGTTCTAAAAATGAATGTTGATGTTGTAGATATAGAAGTGAATTATGTTGCGAAGATAAAAAAATATATGTAATTGCCAAATGTGACTATTGTATAAAGACAATTGAGAAAAAAATATTGTTTGTTTAATACATAAACAACATACAAAATATTCAAAATAAGGAGGAATTATAAAATGAAAACATTAAAAGATATGATGAAAGATTTAACAGATATTACTGTTGAAGAACAAAAAATCAATGAATATTTAGAAGATACTGATTTATCTTGTGCTGATTTATCTTGTGCTGATTTACGAGATGCTAATTTACAAGGCACTGATTTACGAAGTGCTGATTTACGTTGCGCTAATTTAAAAGGTATTAAAATCACCAAGCAACAATTAGAACAATTAACTGTTATTGAGGAGGATGAATAATGAATCAATTTATTGCCATTGGTAGAACAACAAAAGATATTGAAATTAAAAGAACACAAAATGGTAAAGAATATGCCATGTTTCAATTAGCAGTAACAAGACCACATTCAATTCAAAAAGATACTGATTTTATTCCTTGTCAAGTTTGAAATAAACAAGCAAATTTATTACAACAATATTGTCAAAAAGGTAGTCAAATTGCAATTACAGGTATTTTAAAATCTTATAAAGATAAAGATAATAAAATACAATGAATGGTAAGAGTTTATAGTTGTCAATTTTTACAAACTAATAATAATTTAAAAAAAGATACTTTATTTGAAAAACCACAAGAAAAAATAGAATTTAATTCATCTGATACAAAAGAATTATTTAATAATGATAATCAAAATATTGGTAATGATGAAGCAATTTTATGAGATTAAATTTAAAACCTTTATATATTTATAATGATGAATTACATAAGTATAGCATTTTAATCCCTAGTGTTAGTCAAATTGTTAATATTTTATTACCAAAAGACTATTCGCAAATTGATGATAATATTTTAAAATTAGCACAAAATCGTGGAATATGTATACATAATATGATTGATGTTTGAATAAAAAATAATTTTGATGATGAATTAATTGAATTTATTGATTGTGAAATAAAATCACATCGTGAATTATTTAAAAATTTTATAAAACTATATCAAGAAACTTTTAAAGATATTAAATTTAGACATTATGAAACTGAAAAAACACTTTATAGTCCTTTAATGTGTGGTACAACTGATTTTATTGGTATAACAACAGATAATGAATATATAATGTGTGATTGAAAAATTACAAGTTCTAATGAAAAAGCGGATATTGAACGCTATATTTGACAATTAAAACTTTATTATTTATTAGAAAAAAACTTTTGTATAGATAATAAAAAAATATTAATGATAATTATAAATCCAAAATTAAAAATAGTAATTAAAGAAAAAGTTAATATTACTAAACAAGATTTAGAACAAATTAAAGAAGCCATTTTAATATGACAAGAAAGAGAGGAGTGAGAAAATGCCACAAGAAACTAAAACAAAAACCTTAATTGAAAGTATTGGAGAAATTCAATCTGATATAAATCTTTTTGTTAGTAAAAATGCCAGAAATGAACATAATAATTATAATTATTTTACAGAAAGTGACCTCTATCAAACCTTAAAACCACAATTACATAAACAAGGTATAACTTATACTATTCAAACAGTTGGAGAACCAAGTTTTACAGAAACACAAAGTAGTAAAGGTGGAAAATTAATAAATTATTATTCAAAAGGATTATTAACACTTTATAAAGGTAGTGAAAAATTAGAATTAGGAATTATTTTATCAGCACAAAATTCAGATATTGCAAAAGCAATTGGTAGTGCTTTAACTTATGGAGCTCGTTATTGATTATGTAAAACTTTTGGTATAGCAACAGATGAATTAGATCCTGATAGTACTGAAATAAGTAAAGAAAATAGTAATCAAGTTATTAAAGAAAATAATAATCCAAATTCAATGAGTTTAGAACATTTTAATAATATTAAAAATTTTATTACAAATACAAAAATAGATATAAATATTAAAGAAGAAGCAAAAAAATTTATTAAAGAAACTACAAGTGCAACAAAATTAGAACCAGTTATTATTAAAAAACAAAGTGAAGATTTTTATTATCAATTTAAAGAAAGGTTTTTAAAATAATGATAAAAATAGGTATTGACCCATCAGGTACTGGTACTACCGCTATTGTTGTGTATGAAGATAATATTTTAAAAAAACAAATTCTTTATACAGATAAATTTTGATTAAATCACGCAAACTATATACTTGATTTTATAATTGATTTTGATCTTATTGAAATATTAAATACATATTATTTATTGCTTCTTCTTCAGAATTAGAACTAAAAGTAATATTATTAATTATTTTCTTTTTCAAAAAATTATAAATAATAATACCAGTTTGTCCAATTCCAGCAGGGTCAATTGCAATAATATATTTTAATTTACTTGATTTATTTTTTTCTCAAATTGTAATATTTTTCATCCATCTGATGCTAAATCTAAAATATCGTTAATTTTGTAATGTTCCATATAAGAAGCAATAAGATTTCACTTGTCTTTAAATAAATTTAAGTACATTTTTGCTCATTCTAAACATTGCAAATCATAATGTTTTTTATGATGTGAAATACGACAATCAATAGGTTGACAATTAACTCAATCAAAAGATGTTGTTATTTCATCTCAAGTTTTATTAATATATTTACTTTTATATTCTGACATTATAAATAATTCATTAATTAGTTTTACCTAATGCTCAATGTTCATCAGTAATATCTTCAAATGAAACTGGATAACTTCTAAGCATTAATTCATTTATTTTGCTAATACTTTTTTTATTTAACTTTTTCATTATTCATTCTCCTCAATAACAGTTAATTGTTCTAATTGTTTTTTTGTAATTTTAATATTTTTTAAAAATCAGCATAACGTAAATCAGCACATCATAATTTAGCACCTTGTAAATCAGCCCAACGTAAATTAGCATCTTCTAAATCTAATGCTTCATATTCTAAATATTTACTGATTTTATTTTTTTCAACATCAATTCCTGTTAAATCTTTTATCATTTCGTGTAATGTTTTCATTTTATAATTTCCTTTCTGTAAAAAAACATAGTATTCCTTTATTGGTTAATATTTTGATATTTAGTAGATAATTTATTTTAGTATTTAATTACTTCGCCGCCCGCTTCACTTCGGGGGTGAGCGGGGGCGGATAGGATATTTTGATAGAGTTTACCCCCACGGAAATAAACAAAAAAACAGCTTATCCAGTTATTAATTACGCTTCATCTATCCCTACACAACTTTATATAAAGAAAATAACCTTTTGGAGCTCCTCCCTCTTGTTTTTTTAGTGTCCGATATTGTTTTTTTCGGTTTAACAGCACTCTTTTTATGAAACAAGCCAAAAACACACGCTCTGACATTTCGCGGGCGACTAACCCCGCCGAGAATTAAAGAAATAAATAGGAGTAGTAAATCCAATCGCTTTCACACTTTCTTTAAGGCTTCGTGCCATAGATGAGTTATCCATCTTTAAGCATCAAAATATTAAGTTTTAGTATTGCATTATTCATCAGATAGTATCTTTTATTTAAAAGTGATATTATTAGTTATTAAACCGAAAAAATATAATAAATCACAGAAAGGAAATTATAAAAATTAACTAATTGATGGAGAAAATAGGTTAATTTTTAATTTTAAAGATACTATCTGATGAATAATGCAATTAAAAAAATCGCTCTTATAAGCGATTACTTTAATTTATATTTAATTACTTTAATTTATATTTTTTATAAAACCTCAACTTTTTTTCTTACTACCAGAATTATGATGCTGAATTTAATTTTACAATTCCCAATTTTGTAATTCCAACAACGATACTTGCAAAAAATAATTTAAATATAGAAATTTAACAATTAGAAAAACAATTAAATGAAATTGCAAAAGAAAAATACAAATTATTATTACAAATAATCAAAGAAATTATTATTAATGATGAAAAAATAACACTTGAATTAATACGCAATAAATTAAATAAATTTTTACAAGAATACGAAAATAACTTGCTAATTTTTATTAATTCAACCTTACACTATGGATTTATTAGTTTTACCTTTCAAAATGATATTAAAACATTTTTGGACCTTTTAATAGTAACAATAAAAAAGCAGAAATGGATTAAAAAGATGATATTATGTATCATCTTTTTTGTATTAAAATTAATTATGATAAAAATTTTGGTGCAACAAGCATTAAAATGGCAACAATCAAATTATAACCAGCATGGGAAATTATTGTATATGTAACATTTCCATTAACAATTAGAAATAACATTCCTAGTGTTAATGATGCTCCAATATATCCAATAATATGTTCTCAATCTCCTGTTCCAGAAACATGCATTCCAGCAAAGAAAATTATTGATGAAACAAATCCAAGTCATTTGTTACCACTTAAACTAAAAATCCCATGTCTAGTTGCTAATTCTTCAACAATTGGAGCAATACAAATTGTATAAATAAATAAGAAAACAATATTTCACCATTTATCTAAGCATACAATTAAATTATTTTGATTGTTTGAAATTGTTGTTGTTATTAATGATTCTAAATAAACAAAAAATAAATGAATTGAAAAAATAGCAATAATACCAATTGTATAGACAACAAGAATGCGTTTATAATTCTGTTTTAAAGTTAATTTAATTTTTTTAAAAATTGATGGTGACGATCTATAAAGAATAAAAATTGTTACCAATCCTGCAATTATTGATGCTAATAAATTAATTGTTGTTTTAACGCTAACAGCTGGATCAAACTGGTTTGCAATAGTCCCAATTACTAAACCAATAATATTTGGAATAAAATAAAAATAATAAAAGGCAATAGCACCTGACCGCATAATTTCATTTTGGGCCCCACTAATAACAAAATATGAACCAGATCCAACAATAATTCAACTAATAAAGTTCATTCCTGCTAAAACATATTCATTGTGTGCAAACATATATGAAATCAAAATATTAATAAAAAAGGGGGCAAAAATAGCTGTGCTTAAAAAAATATAACCCGTGTTTCTAAGTTTAACTAAATTAAAATCAAAGGGGGCAGCACGATCAACTAGTGTTGGCTTTAACTCATATCATGCTTTTTTAGAATTATATCCATTATCATTATTAGTCATTTTTTATTACTCCTTTAAATCTTACTTTTTATTATATAATAAATTAGTTAAAAATCCATTGAAAATTTAAAATTATTTGTTAAAAAATTTTTAATATATCCACTAAAAAAGACATTTTTCAATGCATTTTACTTAATAATTAATGATGGTTGTGTCATTTCAGGAGGAATCCCTTCACCTAATAAATCTAAAATTGTCGGAGCAATATCAGCAATTGCCGGATTATCTTGTCGTAATTGTAACCCTTCTTTGGTAATAATAATTGGAACCAATTGTGAAGTATGTTTTTTATTAGGACCACCCGTTTCATCTATCATAATTTCAACATTTCCGTGGTCAGCAGTAATAATCATAATTCCGTTAACTTTTTGAATTGCTGTATAAATTTTGCCAAGACAATTATCAATAGTTTTAACTGCTTCTATTGCCGCTGGCAAGATTCCAGTATGACCAACCATATCACAATTTGCAAAATTTAAAATAATAACATCAAATTCATTTTGATTAAGTTCAGTAATTAACTTATCAGTAATTTCATATGCTGACATTTCTGGCTTTAAATCATAAGTTGCTACTTTTGGCGATGGAATTAAATCTGCCGAAGCCCCTGTTAATGTAATTTCGGCTTGTGTTGCTAAACCATTTTTAAAATAATCTTTTCCACCATCAAAGAAAAATGTAACATGAGCAATTTTTTCTGTTTCAGCAATTCGTAATTGTCGATAGCCTTTTTTACTTAATCATTCTCCTAAACCATTAACAACTTTAATTGGTTTAAAAGCAACATGTTTTGAAGCAACTGTTTCTGCATATTCCATCATTGAAACAAAATAAATATCATGTAATTTCGGCATAAAATAAGTTTGTGCTTCATTACCCGGAAAATTAGGATTTGTTAAAGCTGAAGCTATTGCAATAGCACGGTCCGGGCGAAAATTAGCAAAAAAGACACCATCACCTGATTTAATATAACCTTTTGGGGTATTAATATTATATGCTGGCATTAAAAATTCATCATTGCGACCAGCTTGATATTCACGGTTAATATACTCTATTGGGTCACTAAATTCTGAACCCTTTCTTGAAACTAAAACATCATAAGCAATTTGCACTCGGTCATATTTTTTATCACGATCCATTGCGTAATAACGACCACCAATTGTTGCAATTTCCCCAACTTTTAATTGGTTTTGTAATTGTTGAAATTGTTCAAGGTAAATTTTAATACATTCTGGTTTCGTATCACGTCCATCGCCAAAAATATGCAAGTAAATCTCTTTTATTCCTTCTTGTGCTGCTAATTTATAAGCAGCAAAAATATGGTTTAAATGCGAATGAACACCACCAACTGAAAATAACCCCATAATATGAAAGGCACCATTACTTTTTTTTGCAAAATTAATTGCCGCTAAAAGTTCTGGATTTTGATTAAATGTTCCATCTTTAATTGTTTTATTAATTAAAGTTAATGATTCATATTTAATGCGACCTGCTCCTAAATGAATATGTCCAACTTCAGAATTTCCCATTTGTCCTTCTGGTAAACCAACTCATTCTCCTGCCGCATGTGCTGAAACTCATGGATATTTTGTTTTTAATTTTTCAACATTCACCATATGCCCTTGTGTTACAGCATTTCCTTTTGAATCAGGAGCAATTCCTCATCCATCAAGAATTGCCAATAAAATTGGTTGTTTAGCTTTCATTTTACTATTCCTCCTCTTTTTCTCTTTCCTTAACAATTATATAATTATTTTTTATTATTAAGAATATATTTTTCAATCATTTTTGCAACACCACCTGTTTTAACGGTAGTAGTTACTTCTTTTGCAACTGCTTTAATTTGTTCTTGGCTATTCTCCATTGCAATTCCTAACCCTACATTCTTAATCATTCAATAATCATTCATACTATCGCCAATTGCCATCATTTCTGATAAAGCAATATCCCATTGGGTTGAAATTCATTTTAAACCAGCTAGTTTACTAATACCTGGCGCATTTATTTCTGCTGTTCCTGAGGCATCAATTGCAATTTCAATATTTTGTCCACGCGCTGCAATAATAAAATCATCGTTTTCATGTACATTCATTACAATACACTTATAACTCTCATTTTGAATTACTAATGTAGAATCATATTGAATGAATTCCCCATGAAAAAATGCTAATTCAGGATTATTTTTAGCAACAGGATTAAAGTTAACAATAACTTTAGTTAAATCATCAACATAACATCATAATTTTTTATGGTATTTTTTTGCTAATTGAAATAAAAAATTAACTTGAGAAGCAGATAAGGTTTGTTGATAAACAATTGTATTATTTTTAATATCATATAAATGCATGCACCATTAAAACCAATAAAATATTGCTGAAAATAATCCATTTTTACTTTAATAGCTTCTGACAACGAAGTTAATACTGGCCGTCCCGTTGCAAAAACAACACGAATACCCATTTCTTGTGCTTTAATAATTGGCATAATATTTGTCTCGTAAATCCCCCGATGAAAAGAACAAGCAGTTCCATCCATATCTAATGCAATTAATTTAATCTTAGTCATAATTTCCTACTTTCTATTAAAATCTCATAATTATATTGTAAAAGAAAAAACCATATTTTTAAATATGTTTTAAAAGTTAAATCATAAAAAAGAATTATCCCCTAAGCAACTGCATTTTCAGTTGCTACTTCATCTTTCAATAATCAATCTCTCAGTTGAGGGTAAAAACCATAAATAGCCCCAACACAACCACCTAAAATAGCTAAAACAATTAATATAGTAATAAAAACAGTTAATCAGGGGCGTGCTTTCTTTACACAATTTTTACATTGACATTGAATTTTTTCAATATTTGATTGATATTTTTTGCTATTGGTTCCTTTTTGCTGCTTATCATCAAATAAATCAGATGACCCTGATACCCCAATATTCATATTTTTACCAAGACCAACTTTAATGTTTGGATCAATTGGTGCATTTAAGAAATCTGATGGTTTCATTAAGGTACTATTTTGCCTATTGGCAATTCATTCAGCAATTGTTTGCGGTTGGGTTCCTTGCCCCGATAATTGTTGTGGATTTTCCTGCATCGTATTTATTGGTTGACTATTTTGTTGTCCTCAATTATTAGCATTAGGAGAATATTGTTGATTCACATTTTGTTGTTGATATTGTTGTGATGGTTGAGCCCCTTGGTTAGTACTAAGCGGATTATAATTTTGCTTATTACCATTCTGTTGTTGATATTGTGAGCCAAGATTTGATTGTTGATTAAATTGCTGTGGTCCAATATTCTGAGGTGGACGTTGCATTAAATTTTGTTGTTGATATTGTTGTGATGGTTGAGCCCCTTGGTTAGTACTAAGCGGATTATAATTTTGCTTATTACCATTCTGTTGTTGATATTGTGAGCCAAGATTTGATTGTTGATTAAATTGCTGTGGTCCAATATTCTGAGGTGGACGTTGCATTAAATTTTGTTGTTGATATTGTTGTGATGGTTGAGCCCCTTGGTTAGTACTAAGCGGATTATAATTTTGCTTATTACCATTCTGTTGTTGATACTGTTGTTGTGAAAGACTAAAATTATTTCCCTGGTTAAGAGAAACTTGTTGTTGATTACTTTCTGGTCTGTTCCCCGAATCATTGTTAAAAGAATGTTTAAAATTCATTTTGTGCCCTTCCATTTCATCAATAATTACATACTCTTTATTTTTATATACTTTGTGTAGTAATTATAACATAAAATAGTGGCATTTTTAGGACAATATTGCTTTTGTAAAAACATTATTAATAATTACACTTGGCCGTTTATTATGATATAAAATATCATATAAAGCTTCAAATAGAGGTAGAGTAATATTATTTGCTCGCGCATCTAACACAATTGTTTTACAAGTTAAAACGCCTTCTACTGTTTTTACCTGCTCTGATAAAACTTTTTGAGCATTATCAACTTGAGCAATTTCAAAACCAAGAGAATAATTTCTTGATTTGCTTGAGGTAGCTGTTAAAATTAAATCAGCTAATCCCGCAAAGTTAAAAAAAGTTTCAATTTGAGCTCCTTTTGTTTTGGCAAAAAGTTGAATCTCATTTAATCCCATCGTAATTAATGATGCTTTAGCGTTATCTGATTCATAAAGACCATTAAATATTCCTGAGGCAATTGCTAATGCATTTTTCAAAGCAACAGCATATTCAGTACCAATAACATCCGTATTAGCAAAAGTAACAAAATATTCATTGTTAAATAATTCACGAACTTCTTGTGCAATTGCAAAATCCTGTGAAACCGCCATAATACATGTTGGTTTTCGTTGTAAAACTTCTTTTGCAATACTTGGACCATAAATACCAGCATATTCTTTTAAAATTTTTGGATTCACTAATTTTATAATTGATTTTGATAAAACTTCATGCGTGTCAGGGTCTAATCCTTTAGCAACATTAATGATAACAACTGGTTTAGTTACTGTTTTATTAATCTTTTCAATAATTAATTTAATAGCAACAACAGGGATTCCTAAAATAATATATTCAGCATCTTCAACTGCTTCAGCAAAATTTGTTGTAGCTTTAATTTCTTTATTAATTTTTAAATTACCAAAAAAATGACGATTTAAATGTGCATTATTAATATCATCAACTTCTTTATTATTAATTCCATACATAATAACGTTATGATCATTATCTGTCAAAACATTTGCTAAAACTGTCCCATATGCTCCTGTTCCAATAATAGTAATATTTTTTTGTGTTTTTTTCATCATAATTTCCCTCGTTACTTTCTTTCTCTAAATAATATTTTAATTGGTACTCCCTCAAATCCAAAATATTCTCGAAGTTGATTCTCAAGAAATCTTTTATAAGAAAAATGAAGATATTTTGGATTATTACAAAACATAATAAAAGTCGGAATAATACCTTCGGGTTGGGTAGCATAATAAATTTTTAAACGACCACCATTAAAATCTGGCGGTGGATTTAACAATTGTGCTTTTACTAAAATTTCATTTAAAATACTAGTTTTTACTCGTTGGGTTAAACCAGCATAAACTTCATCAATTGTTTGAAATAAAATATGTAATCGTTTTTTTTCTAAAGCAGAAACAAAAACCATTTTTGCATAATTTAGATATTTAAAATATCCACGAATACTTTGCTCAATTTTTTTCATTGACCGTTCATCTTTTTCCATCACTGCATCTCACTTATTAACTACTAAAATAATTGGTTTATTTTGTTCAAATGTAATTCCAGCAATATTTGTATCTTGGTCAGTAATAGGAACTGTTCCATCAATAATCAATAAAACAAGATCACTTCGTTTAATTGCACTAACAGCACGAAGAACACTATATTTTTCTAATTTCTCATAAACTTTCCCTTTTCGTCGAATCCCAGCTGTATCAATCACAGTATAAAGTTGATTATTACGTTTAAACGATGTATCAATTGAATCTGTTGTTGTCCCTGCAATTGGTGATACAATAACTCGTTCTTCACCTAAAATTGCATTTGTTAACGAAGATTTCCCAACATTTGGTTTTCCAATTAAAGAAAAATGAATTCCTTCTGTTTTTGGCTGAATTGGAATTTGATCTAAATAAGAAATTACTTGATCTAATAAATCACCAATGCCAATCCCATGCGTAGCAGATACAGCAATTGGCTCACCAAATCCTAATGTCATATATTCAAATAATTCACTTTCTTTTTCTTGTTTATCATATTTATTAATAACTAAAAGAACCGGTTTTTTAGAACGATATAATATTTTTGCAACCATTTCATCATCTGGAGTAATTCCTTCTTTGTACGATAAAACAAAAATAATAATATCGGCTTCTGCAATTGCAATTTCTGCTTGCATTTTAATCTCTTGGGCAAACATTGCCGTATTATTTAATGTAATTCCACCCGTATCAATTATTAAAAATTCCCTTGTTAATCATTCTGAAAAAGCATAAATTCGATCACGTGTTACGCCAGGAGTATCTTCAACAATTGCAAGACGATTTTTAATAATACGATTAAATAATGTTGATTTCCCAACATTTGGCCGCCCTACAATTGCAACAGTTCCTTTTTGTGCCATTTATTTTCCTGCTTTCTTATAATTACATATTACTTGATAAATCTTAGTTACTGTTTGTTCAAATGTTAACTTACTACTATCCACAACAACCGCATCAGGAGCAATTTTTAATGGTCCTACCGCTCGTGTTGTATCAACATAATCTCGTTCTTTTAATTTGACTTTAATTTCTGCTAAATTATTTGGAACAATATTGTTTTCTTGATTTTGATTTCATCGACGGTTAGCTCGTGCTGTAATACTAGCTGTTAAGTAAATTTTCACTTCCGCATCAGGGAGAACAACAGTAGTAATGTCTCGCCCAACAACAACATTACCTTTTTTAACCACTAATTTTCGTTGTAAACAAACCATTGCTGCTCGAATAAAATCAAGTCCAGTAATTTTGTTAATATTATCAAGAACAAGATTAGTTTGCAACTTATAAGTAATATCTTCATTATTAACATAAACATGGTTATTAATTACTTGATATTTAAAGTTTGCTAATTGTGCTTGCAACTGATGATGATTTGTAAAATCAACTCCAACTTTTACACAAAAATAAGTAAAAGCACGATAAGTTAGACCAGTATCAATAAACTGATAATTTAGTTTTTTGGCCAATTCATAACCAGCAGAAGATTTTCCACTACCAGCCGGGCCATCAATCGCAATATTTATTTTCATCATCTACTCCTATTTTCTATAACATAAAGATTAAAACTAAACAAATAGCCAATAAAACAACAAGCAAAACCATAGTACTAAATAACATTTTATAACCTGGTTTTATCTTTCGATAAACAACTAACACATTATTATGCTTTTCTTCTAAAAGAGCACTTGATTCTTTTAGCATTTCTGCTGTTGACCGTTGGTCATTTTTACGCATATGTGCAATTGTACTAAATTCAATATTAGCTGAATTAATTTTAAAATTACTATTTTCTGCTTTAATTTTATCACTTACACGATGATAAATAATTTTTTCTGCTAAAATACTTTCTAAAATTGCTTGATATTTTTGATATGTTGGTTTGTTTAACAATGTTTCAGCAATTAAAATATTATGCATAATATCACCGGCATCTTGGTCATTTTTTTGATTAGTTTGAATTGTTGCTTTGGTTGTATTAACAACTTGTTCTAGCAACTGTTGTAAATCATATTTAAAATCAGATGGATATGGTTGTTCATCTGGGTTTTTATCCAAATACACTTTTTCTCAACTAAATTCTTGTTCAAAATTTGATTTAACACCACCAAAAAAATTATCATCAATAGCGTTTAATTTCGCCATATAACTATTAATGACCTGACTTGTTTGATTAATTTCTTGATCAATCTCAATCTCTTTCTTAATCATTTCACGTAGCTGGGCAAATTTCTCCATTCTAGTTTCCATGTTAAACCTCCAACTTTTTTAAACTACATTAAAATTATATATTATTATTAAAATTTTTGTTATTATTATAGTAAATAAATAATGGAGTGATAAATATGGCAAATCGTGATATATCAAAAAAAAGAACATATGTAAATACTGACTTATGCATTTCTTGTGGAAGCTGTATTATGATTGATGAAACCGAAACATTTTTTATGGATGATGATGGTTTCGCAAATACAATTGATAATGAAAAGGAATTAGTGGAAGCACAAATGGTGTGTCCAACGGCGGCAATTTTTATTAAAACATTAGAAGAATTTAAGGAAAATCGTAAAAGTAGTCTTGATACGAATTAAAAAAATGTTTTATAAAAAATTATAAAACATTTTTTTAATAATTATTTTGTTGACGAGTAAAATTGATTTTATTTTTTTTATTATAAGCGATAAGTAAATCATCTTCAGTAAATTTTAACTGTTCAGCAATTATTAAATACTGATTTAAAACTTTAAAATAAATTTCTGGTGTCTGATTTTAATTAGTTCTGTCGCAACAGCAAAACAATCTAAATAAAGTTTCGTCAAATTAATATTTTCCTTACAACATTCATTACAATATTGATATGTTTTAAAATCAACTCCTAAACTATTACCAATACTAATCAAAAAATGAATTCCATCAATATATTCTTCTATAAAACATCTTTTGTTGAAGCTGGTTTAACACTTCAATATTTAAAATCACGTTGTTCATTAATAAATTCTGCTAATTCAACTAAGAAAGCTAAAATTCTTTTCTCAAATGTTTCATCATCATTTAATTTAAATTTTGTTAAAATGTGCTCATCTAATTTTTTTGATTTTCTAACAAATAATTAAAAGTATCCTTACTTAACATTTTTGCTAATCTCCTTTGCAGTTATCATTCGTCCTAAAATTGCTTTTGCCCCAGAAACTTTATCATATTTCTTTACAATTTGGCCTGTTAACGAGGCAATAATTAGTTCTGAAGCAAATGGATCACGTGGGTCATAAATTCAAGCATTGTTAAAAATTGTTTCTACATTTTCTGCTCCCATTGTGCCAATTACAATAGCATGAAATCGATTCCGACGTTGTTTTAATAAATTTATTTTTGTTATTAATTCAGGTGATAAATCAGAAGTTAAAAAGTCACTAATTAATAATAAATCAGCATTAAAATATTCATTACTATCCATTACTGTTAAGGTATGTTCTAAAGCTGGTTCAACATTGGTATCTCCAGCAAAACTTTTTGATAAAAATTCAATTAATTTTGGGAGTGAATCTTTTAAAGAAGATAAATTATAGACATCTAAACTTTTAGAAAAATTAATCATATAGCAAGGACGATGTTCTCCTAAAGCAATTTTTGCAATTGCTAAAGCAAGTGCTTTGGCAATTTGTTCAGGACTACCTCGCATTGAAGAAGAAGTATCAATTGATAAAATGATTGGTCCTTTTTCTTCGGGAACATATGTTTCAATTGTCCGTAATTTAATTTGTTCTTTAGGAACTTTATCTTGTGATAAAAATTCAAATGTTGTTAATTTTCCCTCAATATATTTTTTATAAAAAATATATTTTAAAACTGGATCTTTTAATAAAACTAATTCGGCTGCGAACATATGTTCTAAATCCTTTGACTCAGTTGCCCCAATAATTTCTTCTGGTGAAGAGCCAATTGGTTTTCATTCATAATCCATCACAATTTCTTCTAAAATGCGTTGTTCAATTAAATTACTTTCACCTTGGAAACGTCCTAATAATGTTGCAATTTCCATAATTGCTGGATTAGTTTCTAAAAATTTTGCAAACTTATCAATGGCTGACATATTAACACCTTTTTTTAGTTCTGTTGGATTTCATATTTTACCAAAAAAATTTCATACTGTTTTTAATAAACTATTAGCTTTATTATATATTTCCACTTTATTATATAAATCTTGCATAAACTTTGTTCTTAATTCTTCAATTTTTGCAAAACGATAATCATTAATTCTTTTAATTAAAATTGATTCTCAAATTCCAATAAAATCACGAAATAACATATTTGTATTATTATTTTGTTTTTTATTAAATTCATAGCGATAATAATTTAGCCGATCATAAAATGGTGAATTAACTTTAAATAAAAAGTCTTGTGTTGAAGCATAATTCTTTTTTAAACCATCATAACCATTAACTTTAATTCAATGAAACAAATAAATTTCTTTTTCAATATTTGAGTCTAACTTAATTTTCATAATTTCATTTTCAATTTGGTGATCATAAAAATTATTAACAGCTTGATCAAACATTTCACTTAATCAACGATTTGTTGTTTTCATCAGAGCAAACTTTGGATTAACTAAATCCCTATTTTTTAATGCTGTTAACTTATTAGCTAATTGAACTCCCGCTTTTTGTTCTAAATATGGATTCATGTTAAATCCTCCCTTGTTTTATCCACTTAATTTTTTGTTGATTGTTCAAAATTATTATTACTTATTTTTTGTTCTGGGATTGAAAAATGTTCTAATTCTAACCCATCTTCATTAAAATTTAATTTACTATCACTAAAAGCATTGTTAACTGCTAACGTAAAACGTTCTTTAAAAAAGAGACAATTTAAAGATAATAATCGTTCCTTTTCATCAGGAAAAGCAGTTGTTAAACTATCAATTTCCCGTTCAATAGCTAAAATTCTTTTTTCCACTTTTGAATTATTATCCACTTTTGAATTCTTAATTTCAATTTTAATTTCTTCATTTGTTTTAATAATTTTAAAAGTACTATCATTAACATAACTAATCTCTGTTTGTAAAACATCTGCCATATTATCTAAATCTTCGCCATAATATAATTCAATTAAAGTTGGTTGTGTTTTATTATGACGAGCATCAATGAAATCCTCAACACGGATAAAACAAATTGGATATTGTTGATTTTTTCAAAAAATTCGATGAAATGTTCCTTGTAATTTTCCATCAAAAACATCTAAATATTCACTTTTACGACTATTAACTTCTTGAATATCTTCATATTGAGCTGATAATTCTTCTAATTCTTTGCTTAAACGATTCTTTTTTTCACGAACATCATATGTTAAAGCATCTAAATAAAATTCATTAAAAATAGCATTATATTCTTCTTGTTGTTGTTCATCATCTCAAATACAATATGGAATTACTAATCAATCAACTTTGTCAACTGTATCACGACCATTATAAAATGCTGAAGCTTTCATTAAATGAGCAATCTTCTTTCAACGACGATCGGAAATATAATATTCACCTTCAGTAGCAATATACATTGCTTTTCGAAATCGTGAAATGAAATCAAAGGTTACTGATGTTATTTTAATCTTATTAATTTCTTTTCGTCACACATCATATTCTTCATGTGTAATTTGTAAAGCCTCATCAACTTTTACATCCAATTCAGTTACCCCAGCAATCATCTCATTAAAGTTTTCCTCATCTTTTAAACCTTGGGCAATATAACGAATAATAAAGCGGTCATATAAAGCTTCAAGGCCTTGCCCTTCTGCTGGCAATTCATTTGATGCGGAAATTAATAATTTCATTGGTACTTTAATATCTACTCCAGCATTACGAAAAATCTTTTCATTAATAATTGTTAATAAAGTATTTTGAATTGATGGTCCTGCTTTTCAAATTTCATCTAAAAATACAATTTCTGCGGTTGGTAAATATTTATCAATTAAACGTTTATATACTCCTTTTTGTAAATCTTCAATTGAAATTGGACCAAAAATTTCTTCTGGTGTAGAAAAACGATTCATTAAGTATTCAAAAATAGTACCATTTTTAAAAGCATGTTTTAAACGACGAGAAACTAATGATTTAGCAATTCCGGGTTTTCCTAAAAGAAAAATTGATTCACCACTTAGCATTGCTAACATTGCTAAATTAAAAATTTCTTCTTTTTCATAAACATTTTGCTGTAGTTGCTTTGTTAATTCTTCTAATCTTTCTGTAAGTGTCATCATTTTCTTTTTTCTCCTAAATTTCTAAATTAATTCTTCGTTTAACATCATCTGATTTAACAATCAAGAGGCATGCTCCAATAATTCAAATGGAAGTAATTATTAGAACCAAAACAATAAAAACTAGTAATCAAATATTAATTGGTTCAGCCGGATTTCCTTTAATACTTCCTAAAATCAATAAAATTGCACATAAAATTTCAACAAATAAAAAATATAAAATTGCTAACATAATATATGCAATACCTCATCCATAAATAGCACCCGCAGTTCGAGCCATTGCCATCGGAATAAAATATAATAAACTAAATAATAAACTAAGAAATAAGAAGCCATAACTTAAAAGATCTTTAACATAAAGCTCAGCAAAAACTTTAATATTTGGATCAAGATAATTACTTAAAGCAACTAAAATTGCTTTTTGACCAATAAAATAAGCTAAAACAATTGCTATCAACTGTCCAAAAATGATAAAACTTCGCCCTACTCGTTCAAGTGGACTATCCCAAAACATTCGTCGTTGTGAAAAATCATTATGCTGAGTTGGCGACAAATAACTAAAACGTTTTTGCTCTTGTTTAGATAATTCTTTAACTTCTTCCTCATATTTTCGGCGTTCTTCTTCAGTATCAAGCAACTCTAAATCTGGAAATTTACTTCCATATGTGGGCTTATTTTTAAACATTTTATTCCCCCTCTGGTATTTAACCCTATTTTATTTTAATTTGTGTAAATATTTTAACATTTTCCCTAAATTTAGGCAATTAAATTATTTTTTTCTTATTTTTTAACAATTAAATTATTTGATATTGTTCCATCAAAATATCTTGCTCCAAAACTTGTTACTTTAATATAATACCAATATTTACCTTCTACTAAAAAAATATCATTAGCACTTAGTTCACGGTTATTTTCAGTTAAAATAATAACATCAAAATATTGACGTGGATTTATAATGTTATACCCATCTTTCCTAATTGGTTGTTGTAATTGCGCAAAAATAATGTTAATTGTCTCGCCAATTGAATGATTAACTTTTTGAAAGCCTAGTTTAAGAACATTATCATATTTTCTAATATTAACTGGATTTACAATTAAATTAATAGTTGCCGTTCCAGTTACAACATTATCATTTCCCAAAGCAGTAATAATAATTTCTTTATTTCCAACTGGTAATTTTTCTACATTATTTTCTGAAATACCACTAATACTAAAATCACGATCTGTTAAATTTAAACCATACTTTGCAGCTTGATTTAAAATATTAGTTTTAATTTGTCGATAAGCTTGTTGCTGTGTTCATGAACTATTTGCAAACAATGACTGCACTGTAATATGCTCAATTGGTGCTGCTTTTACATAAATTAAATTAGTTGTAAATGTTCCTTGATAATTTAACGATTCTTTTGTTGCTGTTACACTAGCATTATAAGACCCAACTCTTAAATTATTGTTATTATTTCGTCCAACATTAATTTGATTTAACTTAATTGCAAAAGAATTTCAATTTGAAAATTCAACGGGATAATTATTATCTCCATTCCCTGCTCCCATCGGATTATTATTTTCTCATATATTAGCAACACTAATTATTTCCTTACGATAATCATTTTCTAAACTTGTTATTTTGTCAAGTGTTGTATAATTCCGTGAAAAGTTAAAATCACCTTGTAAAACATTAAGACTATTTTTATCAACACCACGTCAATCTTTAACTACTTTTGGCGCCACATCATATTGATAAGATAAATTATAAGTGTTGCTGTTAGTGCCATCATAAGAAAAACGTACTGTGATGTCAATTTTCGGTAAGGTTAACAATTTATCTTGATATACTTTATTATTATTCCCCCGCAAAGTTTCATTAATAGGTACCTGTTTTGCAAAAACTGTTTCTTCAATTGTAGAAGCATTATGTGTAACCCCAACAGTAATTTCTTTCACAATATTGTCAATTTTAATATCGGGATTATTTAATTGCTTTAATAAATAATCTTTTAAATTTGCTTTAATAACTCCACTTTGATTTGTTAATCGGCGATCAATTTCTGATTCAGAATCATCATATTGAACTTTTTCAATAACATTTTTAACATTTGCCGCTAAATCAAAATCTTGGAAATTAATTGAAGTATTAGTGTAACGTTGTTGGTCATAGTAAATTTTAGTTGGACTACGATAAATATTATTTCCCAAATTGTTATTAATATTTAAAAATTTAATTTTAACTTCATTATAAAAAATTTGATGTTCTGAACCTCAAACATACTGGCTATTATCATTAGTAACATAATTAAAGTTATCAGCAATATTATCAGAATCAACGCCCATTTCTTTCACAAATCCTCGATAAGAATTTACTCGTTGGTCAATCATTGCATCAGTAAGAAAAGTATTTTCACTGTTTCGATCATATAAATCATAACTATTTTTGACATTTTCAAATGTTGGCATTGTAATTCCAATTTTAGTAAAAATATTAGCAATTGCTGAGTAATTTTTATCATGATAATTAAAAAGATTAGCGCCAAATTGTTGTAATGAACTAAATTTTTTAAAATCATACTTAATATTTAATGTTAAGTCACTGGCAGATGGCGTTCAAATAATTGGTGCAAAAGAAACACCATCTTTATTTACAATTTCTTCATTAATAAAAATACTATTATCTGGTTTTGCAATTGGATAATATTCACTTAAAAGACTATTTAAAATTAATTCATTACCACTGTCTAGTCTAATATTATATTTTTGCACTAAATTAATAATTTTTTGATTGCTAATTAAATTTAAAAGTTGACTTAATGTTAAAGCAACTGGGTAAACTCCTTCTACTGTATCATATGTATAATCAAATGTTTTCTTTAAATCAATATAATAACCAGCAAAATCAGTCGCAATTAATTGCAAAAGAAAACGAACTTTATATGTAAAGAGCCCTTGTTGAGAATCCACTGGAACAACTGTTACCAAACCATATTTATCATCACCATCATTATATGGATAAGATAAAATTTTTGGTCGCAAAACTAAATTCAAGATATTATTTTGATAAATTACTTTGGTTCCTGATAAACTAGCACCTGTTCCCTTTAGCATTGTTTCAACAATACTTAAATTATCTTCAATTCAATTACTTTTTGCAAAAATATCTTGAATAATTTGAATATTAGTTAAATTAGCATAAATATCAATTCCATCTTTTTCACCGACATTAAACTGAACATAACTAGTTAAATTCTCTGGTTTTGCAACTCCATTAGAATCAACTAATGTTTTTGATAATTGTGAATTAACCATCTTTGTAATTTTATCATCTAGCAAAATAGCATTTGCTCATGGATTTTTATTATGATAAAAAGAAACAGCAATAATTGAGTAAATAACTCCACCTAGCCCAGCAATAATTGCTATTATTGCAATAATAGCAAAAAGATTTAAATTTGTTTTCCGAGAAATTTTTCGCCGAACAGGCTGAATTGTTACTTCCACGACATTATTATTGTTATCTTCTTTATTCATTAATAGGGTCTCCTCTAATTATTTATTATATTTTTTTGTTTAGATGATTTTAAATTTCTTCTTGTTCTTGTTCTTCTAAAACAGGCTTTTGAACATAAATATGTTTCTTTTTTTCCTTTAAATTATTTAAACTATACTTTTCTTTATTATATTTAATTGTTTCTAATTCAACAAGGTGTTCACGTTGTAATTCTAAAGTTGCTAATTTTGTTTCTACTTTTTTCATTTGTTCTTCATCTGCTAAATACTCAATTTTTTTTCGTAAAATCCATTGTTTTTTTATTTCACGTCAAAGTGAAAAATACGACGAAAAAATTACGACCAGACAAATAATAAGCAAAGTAAAACCAACAATAAAATAATTATTAATAGTATTAAACATATTTATAAAAATTATTGCTAAAGTAAAACATGTTGTGTAATATATTGTTGCAAAAATAGTTGAAATAATAATTCAGCTTTTAAAACTAGTTGCTTTTTTTAATTTTAAATATGGTAAACCAATAAAACAAAAGAAAAAAACAGCACAAATAAAACCAACAATTCCAGCAATAATATAATGTAATTCATAAGTTCGATGTGAAATAACACCCGTTAGATTCTTAATATTATTATAAGCCATTGCAGAACCAGCCCCAATAAAATAACCCATAAAAGTTCCTAAAATTGAAAAACTAAGAACTAATAAACGTGCTGCAACTTCAATTCGTGTGTTTCATTGCAATGCTAATTCGTCTCGTTTTGAACTAATTTTTGTTAACATAATAGTTTTTCTCCTTACTCTCTCAGCGCCCTAATTTGATTTGCTATTTCATTTTCTAAGTTTATTTGGTATTTTTTGCGATCACTTTTTAAAAATAAGCAACCCAATATAAAACAACAAAAAGCAATAATCGCAAATGACGGTAATATAAATGTATTAATATTTAATCCGGCAACTGAATTCTTAACATAAACAAATTGTAAAATGGCTAACCCAAGAACTGAAAAACAATTAATATTACCAACAATACTAACAATAATTGTTCAAATATTAACAGTTTTTAATGTTTTGGTAATTAAAATTGGAATTGTGATAAAAAAGAATGTTGCAATTCATAAAATAGCTAATAAAATAATTATTCCAATTACAATTGGTTGACCAATTGTTACAATTTGTTCAGTAAATGGAGTTTTAAATTTTGATAATAAAGAGATAATAAGTTGTTCTCCTACTTGCCCTAATGTTGGAAGATATATTAGTGCAACTACAATTAATAATAATTGTGAGAAGACAATTAAAGTTCTTGCTATTGTTTCACTCTTAGTAGAGAAATAATATTTACTTGCTTCAAGGTTGTATTGATAAGGTAATGGCCGAATTTGCTGTTTTCGATTTAATTCATATTCTCCTAATGATTTTACTGTTTTATCAATAACAGTTTTATCTAAATTTTTTAACACTGGCGGGCGATTATCAACAATGAGCTGCATTGTTTTCACTACTTTTGCTGATTGTTCTTGATTTATTGTTTTACTATTTTTTGTTTTTTTCATTAAAACACCTTCCTATTCAACTATTTTTAATTTAGAACTAAAATCTAAACTTTCAGCAACAGCAAGGTTAATTCGTTTTTGCTGACGAATTGCTGATAATCATAATAAAAAACTACCTCAAAATAATGTTAACATACAAATCTCAGCCATAATTACCCCTGGTAAATTTAATCGAACAGGAATATAAAGATATGCAATAATGCTTAATCCTAACATTAGAAAAACAAAGATGCATCCAACCGTATTAAAAATAATTCCAGTTACCTTTAGAAGCTTAATATTACGAACAATTAACGTTGGAATTACAAAAATTAAGGAAAAGAGAATTCCAAACAAAGCAATAACAATGGTAAGACCACGAAAAACACCATCAGCTAAACCAAAATTATTAAAAACTGCAGGAATTGGTAATTTACTAGTTGCAATCATTGCTAAAGAAGCTGATACAATAATAATTACTCCCAACATAACTGCTTGACCTATTAAAATCATAATTCTAGCAATAATTTCCATTGGCGTAGTAAAATACATTCTCGTTAACCGAACATCATTTTTTTGAAAATCTTGTGTTGCTTTTTCCATCAATACCACCTAATTTAATAATTTCTCCCTCTTTTACAATGATTATAGCATTTTCTTTTAAAAATACTATCCCCTTATTAAAAGGAAAAAAACTCTTCTTTTTTGAAGAGTTTTAAGGTTGATAAATTAAATTTATTTTTAACATAAATGAACCATTAACGAATTGGCCATATGATGTTTTAATGTTAATAATTAATTCTCGTTGTGGATTACTTTCTGTTGGAAAATTAAATTGTTCAATAAATTCTTTCGTTGTTGTATCATAAGATAATAATTGTCATAAAATATTTCGTTGTTGTGCTTTTAAGTCTGGATTTTTTATGATTCCATCATATAGTATTGTATTAACCATATTTTTTACCAATTCTTTTTTATCTTCTGATGGTGTTGGTAAACTACGAATAAATATTGGTAACATTGAACTTGTTAAATTAAAATCAAGATTAATTGGTTCACTTGCTGTTAAATTTAATTTAACAGTCACTTGGCCTGTATAAATAGCATTGTTTCTAAATGAAAACTTCAACTCTAATGGAATTTTATCGCCACTACTATTTGCATCATATTTATTAATTGCTTCATCTATTTGTTGATAAATTGGTTCAAAGTAATTTCAATCAGTTTGAATTTTTGAAAGACCAAAAGTTTGTTCATCGTTAGCAGTAAATATTGAATTTTTAATAATATCACCTCAAATTTGATGAACTAAATAAGACACTTGATTATCTGAACCAAATTGTTTTCTTGGCATAAAGTTATAAGTTTTATCGGATAAATCAATTATGGCATCTTTTTCTATCGCTTTATTAACCATCTTAATTTTACCGTGAACAGTTATTTTAAAGTCACCACCAGCATCCTCTTGTTTTCCAGAAATATTAATTGCATAAGATTCTCATTCTTCACTGTTTTCAGCGTCTCGTAAAGCATTACTTAATCTATCTAGGTCTTCAGGCTTAAAATTCACTAAATCACGTGATAAATGCGGATTTCATGCTTTATTATTAATAAGTTTATCTCATACTAAATGTAAGACTGAATCTGTTGTATGATTATCACTTTTAACTAATAAAATTGGGTCTAATTCTAATAAACCAGGATCAATACCTTGATTAATTAATTTTAATGTAATTTTAACATCGCCTTTAAACATTGGATCAGTGTTACGATTAACTGCACGCAAAGTAACTGTTTCTGTTCGCCCAATATTAGGTCAATTCTTACTAAATATTGTTTGTCAATCTGTTGTATTAAAATTAGTTAATGCTGGGCCACCATTAATGTTTACTTTTCGCATTGCTAATTTTCAAATTCAATCTTTATCAACATTTGGCCGTTCTTGTTGAGTTACAACAATTGGAATTGATAATTCTATTGTTGATGGTAATTCAATTTGGTCTTTAAAAATAAACCCCTCAACTCTCATATAATGATGAATGTTTTCATTATTTGGTGTTGCTAAAAAATTCAATTGTGTGTTGCCACCAATATCTGGTTCTATCATATCACTTCATTCAACTTGATAGTCATTATAATCACTTGAAACTCCATGATCATCACTAAATTGTTGTTTAACTTCTTTTCACACTAAATCATATAACAATGTTGGATCTAAGTTATTTTGTTGTAATTTCAAATTAACCATAGCACGATAACTGATAATGTTTAAGTTGAATGTAATAATTGTTCCACTAAAAAGACTTGTTGGCGTATTTGCTTTTCCATTATATTCAGCAAACATTGTTACAGGTAACTTTGTGTTATAAACGCTTGGTAAATCAAAACCTGAGATATCATAAGTTTCTATATCAATTGGTGTTTCTGGTTTAAAACTACCAACTGCCTTTTCCCAAATATCATTATATAATTCCTCAACATTTTCATATTTTGTTACATCTCACACATTTTTTAAGTTAACAGTTTGACTAATGTCCATTGACAATTTTTTAACTAAAGTAAAACGAATGGTAATCGAACCAATATATGGAATATCTTCATCTTGGCGAACGGTTAAAACAACATCTCCAGTTTGTGGCGTATTAGCAGCAGTTGGTTTTACCATATTTTCCGCATCAGTAATTTCAAAAAAATCTAAGGATAAATCTTGAGAAATCCTTCCTTCACTTTTTGCTTGATTAAATATTGATTCTTCTACAGTCATATTGTCATCAGTAACAATAACATTATTAGTTAAAGTGAATTCTGTTGAAATATTTTCTCTTCCAGCAATTTTTGGTGGAGAAATTGTTCCGCATGATATAACACTAGTTATCGAAGCACTTGTAATTAGAAATGTTGTTAAAAGTGTTAAAATTTTACGCATTTAAATCCCTTCTTTTTCAAACATTAATACTTACTATCATTATATACACTTTATATACATTTTTATATTTTATACATAAATTTTAAATA
Organism: Spiroplasma citri; assembly: GCF_001886855.1. Taxonomy (NCBI): domain Bacteria; kingdom Bacillati; phylum Mycoplasmatota; class Mollicutes; order Entomoplasmatales; family Spiroplasmataceae; genus Spiroplasma; species Spiroplasma citri. Next base: position 358,004 of record NZ_CP013197.1, on the reverse strand, counting down.
TAATTAATGTTAAAACGGAAAGTAATTACTTGGAAATTTTGTGGAACATTTTCTTTCTTTTTTAATTCTAATTTAATATCAATAACAGTTAAATTACTATATTCTTCTTCACTTTTTGCTTGCAATGCATAAAATCATTCATTAAAAGTAGCAGCAGCATTATGATAATTATTTAAAGGTGTAAATGTTATAATATCTTCTGCAATCGCCTTAGCATAATCTATTTCTAATACATTATCACTAATGTTTAAATTGTTTCCTACCTTCTGAATAATATTTTGGATAAATTCTCATGTGCGATTAACAATTTGGTTTTGTAGCATTGTTTTGAATGAAGTTATATCACCTGGAATATTTGAAACATCAATGTCAATATAATTTAATGGCTTCTGTGCGCCATACAAATTAGCACTTCAATATTTTGTAAATAAAGTATTTCGTTTCTGTTTATTACTAATTGAATAGGCATCACGATCACCAGGATTAACTAAATTAGTAATTGAATGTAATGATGGTTGATCAATTATTACATAGTCTGATTTTTTCGCTTGATTGTTATTAAAATTAATTGTTAAATCACTATTTTCTTGAATTGTTCTTTTAACAACAGTATAATCTGCTTTCTCAATTATTCCATATGATTGAAATGGTAAAATATTTCAATCATAAACTCATTTATATTTTGATCCATTAGGATTGCTCAAAACATCTTCTTCCAATTCTCTAATTGCTGTTGATAATGAATATTTACCATTTAAAACATCTTTAATTTCTTGCCCCAATCGATTTACAATCACATTTTTAATTGTTTCACCTTGTGGTAAAAACATAAAATAAAATTGCTCTGGCTGATTAACATTTAAACGTTTTGGTTGAAGATGTTGATATCAAATTTGTCAATCTGTTGGTACAAGTTCTGTTGGTAACACTAAACCACGATTTTGTGATGTTTCTAAAATGTTAATTAAGAAAATTAATAATTGTGGAATATATTTACCATTAATCTGAGTATCTGTTTTTGCAAAACTTTGCTCTGAATCACCTTTTTTATATACTGATTGAATTACCCGATTAATATCAAGCATGTAATGTGTACTATCAATAAAAGTACTTGGAAACAGTTGGTCATTTGGATTAACACTTGAAATAGAAAAATTACTATATGGATTATAATCGCCAATAAATTCTTTATCATTTCCTTTATTTTCTGCATAAAAAGCAGCAAAACGTTCTTTATAAGCAGCATAAACTCTATCTGCTAACGCTAAACTATCATTAGTACCATTAATCATAATATTATTAGCTTGTTCACCTAGAATATTTGTTTGTTTTTCTCAAACTATTGGTTTTAAATCATCTTTGTTTCTTGTTTCTCCTAATTTAAAGCTTAAAAAATTTGATAAAAATCCTTCATTACCAACAAATAATGTTGGCATTCAAATTAAATTTTTTTGTAGTACCCCTTGGTATTTGATTTTTAAAAATAATAAATTTTTCATTAAATTAAATTGATTTTGCTGCACATCAGCAAGACTTAACCGCTGTGTGCCTCGTGAATCAGTAAAAATATCTAAAATTTGAATTTGATTAGGCTGATTATATTTATGTTTAAAAAAGATATTATTTGCAATATATAAACTAGGTGCTTTTTCAAAAATTAAATTATAAGCATATTCTAATCGTAATGATCTTGCACGAACACGAGTTTGTGCAACTTGCCCACTATTAGGGTCAGGAGGAGTTTCATAAGTTTCAAAGACTGGAGTTGTTATTGTATTATCTCGCAATTCTGTTTTTGCAAAGTTAACTTCAAAATAATCTCCATCATTAACATCGGGCAAGGGCCCATCGGTTTCAATACCACCATAATTTAAAATATCTGCTAAAAATGCCACGGCAAAATAAGCAGAGGGAATTAAAGCGCTAAGGTATAATACAGCACAAATTGCAGCAAGTCATCCCTTTTTACGTGATACTACAGTAACATTTTTTGTTAAATTATTAAGTTTATGTCAACTGCCTGGTTTTCTTGCCATTGAAATCTCCTTTAGTAAACTTTATAGACCGATTTAATGTGTTTATTATAACAAAATTAATATTAAATGAAAAGCAGACTTTTCAAACAAAATTAATCTTTTTAGTTATTATTTTTAAATAAAAAAGTTACTTCTGTAACTTTAAATATGAATTGCACGGCCTTCTAAACCATGGGAAACTTCCATAATAATCTCTGATAGCGTCGGATGTGGGTGAACTGTTTTTGCCAATTCATGAATTGTTCCTTCTGTTTCCATACAAGCAGTAATTTCAGAAATCATATCTGTTGCTGTTGCAGCAACAATATGAGCTCCTAAAATTTCACCATATTTTGGATCACATAAAATTTTAACAAAACCATCAGTTTCTCCGTCAGCTATTGCTTTACCATTTGCTGCTAGTGGAAATTTAAATGCTTTATAAGCAATTTTATCTTTAATTGCCTGCTCTTCAGTAATTCCAACTGTTGCTACTTCTGGGAATGAATAAATGCAAGAAGGAATTCTATTATAATTCATTTTTACATTTTTTCCCTTGATATTATCAATTACTAAAATTCCTTGTGCTCAAGCAACATGAGCTAGCATTGCACGCCCCACAACATCGCCAATTGCATATACACCAGGCAAGTTTGTTTTACATTGCTCATCAACTTCAATGTTTTTTCGCTCTCCAATTTTTAGTCCAATGTTTTCAAAACCAGTTGTTACTGGTGTTCGACCAACTGAAACTAAACAATAATCTGATGTTAGTTTTACTTCTTTTCCTTCACTATTATCATAAATTACTGATTTACCTTTAATTGCTTTAATCTTAACTGAAGTTTCAATTTTTACCTTATTTTTAATTAACAATTTTGTTAATTCTTCACGAATGTCTTTATCTAATAACTCTAAAATAGTGTCTAAACCTTGTAAAATTGTTACTTCTGTTCCTAAACGATGATATAAACAAGCAAATTCAATGCCAATGACACCACCACCAATAATAATTAATTTTTTTGGAATTGTTGGTAATGATAAAGCTTCTGTTGATGATATAACATAACCAGCTTTTTCAGCTTGTTCAAAAGCTGGTAATGGTAGCCTACGCGAAACACTTCCTGTTGCAATAATCAAATTAGCACATAAATAACGTTTCCCAGCAACTTCAACGGTATTTTTGTCAATTGCTTTCGCTTCGCCTTTAATTAGGTCAACTTTATTTTTTTTCAATAAAAATTCAACCCCTTTTGTTAATTGCGTCACTACTTTTGCTTTTCGTTCTTGCATTTTTACTCAATTTGGGGCGACTGCTGCTTTTGCAACATCAATACCATAGTTGTCAGCATGTTTCATCATATCATATACTTTACTACTTTTTAACAACGCTTTTGTTGGAATACAACCAACATTTAGGCAAACACCACCATAATATTCCTTTTCAATAATTAGTGTTTTTAAACCTTCTTGAGCTGCTTTAATCGCTGTAACATAGCCACCTGGGCCTGCTCCAACAATAATTACATCATATTTGTTTTCCATTTCATAACCTCTTCTCTTACAATAATAATAAAGCTGGTGATTCTAGTAATTCTGTTACTCGTGCTAAAAAGCGACCACCATCAGCACCATCAATTAAACGATGATCAATCGTTAACGATAATGGTAAGATTGAACTTATTTCTATTTCATTATTTTTATTAATAACTGGTGCCTTTTTAATAATTCCAACTCCTAAGATTGCTACTTCTGGGAAATTAATTACTGGTGTAGCAAATTCAATGCCCGCTGACCCAAAATTAGTAATTGTGAAGGTTCCATCTTTCATTTCATCAGGTTTTAATTTACGCTCACGTGTTTTTGTTGCTAAATCATTAATCATTTTTGCAATTTGCATAATATTTAACTGATCAACTCCTTTAACAACAGGAACCATTAAACCAGTCGGTGTGTCAGTTGCCATTCCAATATTATAGTAGTCTTTAAAAATAATTTCTTGTTGTTCTTGATCATATGCTGCATTTAAAATTGGAAAATCTTTTAAAGCAATTGCACAAGCTTTCATAAAAAAGGGCATATATGTTAACTTAACTCCTTGTTGTTCTGCTTGTCCTTTTAATTGTGCTCTAATTTCAATTAATTTTGTTACATCAATATTTTTCATTAATGTTGCCTCAGCAATAACAGTTTTTGACAAAGTCATTTGTTTTGCAATTGCTTTACGAATTGGTGACATTGCTTCGCGACGAACAGCACCTGTTGCATTAATTTGCGGAATATTAATTGGCATTGTTGATAAAGTAGGGCCAGTTGTTGTGCTTTTTGCCCCTTGGACTAAATCAGCTTTCATAATCTTACCGTTTTGTCCTGAACCTTGAATTTTTGTTAAATCAATTTTTAAATCAGCTGCCATTTTTCGCACAATTGGCGTTGATAACACATTTTTATTACTATCAACATTAGCACTACCATTGTTTGGTAAATGACGTGGCGCTAAAACGGTATTAGAAATTGATACTGCACCAACTACTCCTGCTGCTTTTTCCTCTTCAACTGGTACTGTCGTTGGTTGCTCTGATGTAGCTGGTGCTGGACTATCACCGGCAGTGCCATCATCAATTTCAACTACGACATCACCAACATAAATTGTATCGCCAACTGCCATATTAATTTTGCTAACAATACCATCACATGGCGCATAAATTTCCGTATTAACTTTATCAGTTTCAACGGCGAACATTTCAACTCCGTCTTTAATTTTGTCACCAACTTCAATCATAATTTTGGCCACTTTTCCTTCTGTTAATCCTTCTCCGATATCGGCGAATTTAAATTTAACCATTTTTACTTTCAACTCCTATCTAAAATTGGTAGTTAACTAATTCTTTAATTTTAACTACAATTTTTTGAACTGATGGTTGATGATAATGCTCACCACGATCAAATGGAATAATAATATCATAACCAGTTACCCGTCCCGCTGGGGCTTTTAAATATTCAAAACATTTTTCATTAACAGTTGTAATAACTTCTGATGCAACTGAAAATGAACGAACAGCTTCATGAACAACTAGAATTCGCCCTGTTTTTTTAACAGATTCAATAACAATTTCACGATCTCATGGTTGAATTGTTCGTAAATCAATTAAATCAACATTAATAGGGAGTCCTTCTTCTTTTAATTGTGCTAAAGCTTTTTCACATTCACTAACTTGTGCTCCATAAGTAACAATTGTTAAATCTTCTCCTTCTTGAATTTTATAACCTTCACCAATTGGTAAAGTATAATATTCATCAGGAATTTCTTGTTTAAAAGCACGATATATCTTCGTTGGTTCTAAAAAGATGACTGGATCAGGTGATTGAACAGCTGCTAATAATAATCCTTTGGTATCATATGGCGTTGACGGAATAACTACTTTTAGACCTGGATTATGCGCAAACATTGCTTCAACTGCTTCAGAATGATGTTCTAACGCACGAATTCCTCCACCCATTGGCATACGAACAATTAATGGACAAGTAAAACGACCGCGTGAGCAATTACGTAATCGTGCAACATGGGTAAAAAGTTGTTGAAACGCTGGATATGAAAATCCTTCAAATTGCATTTCAACAATTGGTTTCATTCCATTAATAGCCATTCCCACTGCTGTTCCAACTAATGTTGCTTCTGCAATTGGTGCATCAAAACAACGCTCTTCACCATATTTTGCTTGTAGACCAATCGTAACACGAAAGACTCCTCCTTCAAAACCAACATCCTCACCATAAATCACAATATTTTGATGTTTTTCCATCGCTAAATCTAAAGCATGTGTTAATGCTTGGATATTATTTACAACTGGCATTAGTGGTTTTCTCCTTTACTTGGATATTTTGCAAAAAATGCTTCGGCTTCTTGATATTGTTCCTCTAAGAATTTTGGCATTTCAGCATAATTGTAAGCAAAAATATCACGAATTGAAACAGTATTGTTTGCTTCTACTCAAGCAAATTCATCTTTAATAAATTTATCTTGTTCAGCATCTAATTTTTCTTGTTCTTTTTCTGATCATTTTTTTTGCTTAATTAAATAAGCTTTTAAACGAATTAATGGGTCTTTTTTTAATGCTTCTTGATGTAATTTTTCATCACGATAAACATTAGGATCATCAGCTGAGGAATGTGCTCCAATTCGATAAGTACTACATTCAATTAATGATGGTCCTTCACCTTTACGAGCAAATTTAATAGCTTCTTGCACAGCAACATAAACTGCAAAAAAATCATTCCCATCAACTAAAATATTACGCATTCCAACCGCAATCCCTTTTACTGCAAAGTTTATTGCTTTTGTTGCTTTACGACTAGGAGTTGAAATTGCATACTGATTATTTTCCACAATAAAAATTGCTGGAACTTCATGTAACTTAGCAAAATTCATTGCTTCATAAAATTCTCCTTCTGAAGAACCCCCATCACCGGTTGTTGTAATAACAACACCATCGCGTTTATTATATTTTTCAGAAAATGCTAATCCAGTTGCATGCGAATATTGTGTTGCAATTGGAATATTAATAGGTAAAGTATTAATTCCTTCTGGTATGTAACTTCCCATTTCATTTCCACATCAATATAACATAATATTACGCATTGGAACACCTGTTGCTAATCAAGCAGCATTATTTCGATATGCTGATGAAAATCAGTCTTTTCCTTTAATAATTTGCATTCCATATGCCACTTCAGTTGCTTCTTGTCCAGTTGATGAAAGAAATGATAGCATTCTTCCTTGTCGTTGAATTTTATTTTGAAAATCATCTTGGCGACGTGATAAGCACATTAATTTATATGCTGTTAAAACCTCATCATCGCTAATTTTTGGCATCAAATCTGGTTTAACAATCTTTCCAGTTGCATCCATAATTTGAAGCATTTCATTTTTTAACGAATCAAATTTGTCAAAATACATTTTTTTGATTCCTGCCTTTCCTGTTTTTTAAATATTTTTAAGTAAAAATAACATCTAAAACTTCTTGTGTTTCAAATTTTTCACCAAAAATATCTTTAATATTCACTTCTAATAATTTTGTTTTAATTTTATCCAGATTATATTCACAACCTGTTAAAAGAGTTTCAAGTGGTTCTGTTCCACCAGAACCTAAAAAATCACCAAAAAATTTAATCTTTGTAATCTTTCCTTCAGTAACATTTAAACGCACATCAACAGTACCTTTTCCTTCATATCGAATTTTATTCTGATAACTAAATTCAGGTGAATTACCAAAGTTTCATTCCCATGTTCGATATTTTTCATCAGCTAGTTTATTAACTGCAGCAATAATATCTGGTGGTAAATCTAACACTGGCGTTCCTTGTGCCAAAAACTCATTAGTAATAAACAGCATAAATTCATTAATTGTAATATCATTTACTAATAATGGACGAATATTAGTTACTCGTGCTGGAATTGATTTAATTCCTTTTGAAATAATTTTATCCTGACTAACATTTAAGTATTTTTCCATTTTGCTTAAATCAACATCAAATAAAAATGTTCCATGGTGTAGCAAACGATTTTTATATTTTATTTGTGCATTACCAGAGATTTTTTTGCCATCAATTTCAATATCATTTTTGCCAGCAAATTTAGCATTTAAACCAAGTTTTTGCAAAACATTAATAATAGGTTGTAAAATACTTTCATAATTTTTTGCTATTTTATCATCTTTATTAACAATAATGGAAAAACATAAATTACCATCATCTTGATAAACAGCCCCGCCACCTGTTATTCGCCGTGCAACATTCACCTTATCAGCTTCAACCGCTTGTAAATTAATTTCTTCAATTGTATTTTGATTTTGGCCAATAACAATTGTATTAAAATTTTTTCACAAAAAGAAAATATTGTCGTTAATATCACTTTTTAAAAGATACTCGTCTAAAGCCAAATTAAAATAAACATCTGTAGAAGAATTTTTAAAACAAATCATTTTGCTTACTTTTTAAAGTAATTTAATCCTAATACTTCTAAGCCTGGTAAAGTAATAAAGTTATATGGCTTATTAAAATGTGGCAAGAAGAAAATATCAATTAATGGTAATTCATCAATTGTAACTCCCTTCATAATCGCTAATGAAAACATATAAATAACTTCGGTATGATTAGCTTCTGAAGCTACTTGTGCACCAATAATTTTTCTTGTTTTTTTGTCTCAAAGAATTTTAATTAAAACTTCTTGATAAGAATTCATAAATTCTGGACGATCATTATCTGTAAATGTAATTTGCTCGTAGTCAAATCCTAAATCTTTTGCCACAGTTTCTGTCATTCCTGTTGATGCTAATGCTCAACCAAAAACATTAATTGCATTTGAACCTTGGAATCCTGGTGATGCTAAACCTGCTGGTTTCAAAGCATTAACAGCTGCAATAACTCCTGTTCGTACAGCATTTGTTGCTAAAGCAATATATGCTGGTTGCTTTTTAGAATTATCATAAACTTCAATGCAATCACCTATTGCAAAAATATTTGGGTCTGATGTTTGCATGTATTGATCAACTTTAATGGCTGTATTTTTATCTAAATCAACAACACCATTTAAAATTTCTGTTGCAGGTTTAAAACCAACTGACCAAATTACTAAATCAGCATCATATGAACCTTTATCTGTTACTACTTTTGTTACTTTGTTATCATTTCCCTCAAATTTAATAACTTTTTCGCCACCACGTAAATTAACACCCGCTTTACGCATTGCTCCTTCAACTTTGTCAGTAAAAGGTTGATCATAATAACGTGGCATAATTCGGTCTGAAATATCAACTAAAGTAACATTTTTTCCTTTTTGATGAAAAGCATCAACTAATTCAACGCCAATGTATCCTGCCCCACATACAACAACATTTTGAATATTTTTGTCATCATTTGCTTTTTTTACTAATTCCCCATGTTGATATCATTTAACAATATGAACACCTTCTTGCTTAATTCCTTCAATTGGTGGAATAATTGGTCAAGAACCAATCGCTAAAATCAATTTATCATAATTATCATCAAATTCTTTTCCTGATTTTAAATCTTTTACACGAATTTTTTGATTTTTATTATCAATTGATAATATTTCGTGTTCCATGTTTACTTTAATACCTTCATTTTTTAACACCTCTGGTGAAGCATAAAATAAACCATTTGAATCTTTTACCTCTCCTGAAACTCATAGTGCAATTCCACATCCTAAAAATGAGATATTGTTATTTTTATCATAAGTAACAATTTCTGCTTTTGGATCTAATCGTCTTAAGGTTCTAACAGCAGTTGTACCTGCATGGTTAGTTCCAACTACAATAATCTTCATTTTATATTCTCCTTTTCTATTCTTAGCAGTATTAATAGTTCTTTCGATATAACTAACTAAATATGCCGGTAGTTCTAGGACATTTATTCCTGAAAATTAAATCATACCGTAATGTTATTATATACCTTTCAGAAAAAAGAAAACAGAAAAAAAGAAATGAAAAACAGAAAAAAATTGCAAAAAGTTTAAAATTTTAAAAAAATTTTAAACTTTTTGCAATTAAATTAATCTTTATTTTTCAAAATGTTTTAAAAATCAACGACCTTCAACAGATAATAACCGTTGTGTTTGTTCATTAAGCAATGTTTTTTCTAACTCTTTATCAATGCGGTAAATTCGTGCATCCAAATTATCTAAAAATGATAAAATTTCTGCTTCTAATAAATGTGGTTCAACAGGTGAACCATATTCCAAACGGCCATGACTAGCTAAAATCATATGTTCTAACAAAACAATTTTTTCTGAATTTAAATTATTACTTTGGGCAAGATGATTTAATTCATTTGCCATAATTGAAATATGCCCAAGTAATTTTCCTTCAAATGAAAAATCATTTGTCGCTCCACTTGTAATTTCAATAACTTTTCCTAAATCATGTAAAATAACACCACAATATAATAATTCCGAATCAATTAAACGATCATGATAAACATTGGCAACATTTTTTGCCATTTGTAGCATAGTTAAACTATGTCAAATTAAACCTGATTTAATTTCGTGATGATTACGAATGGCAGCTGGTCAAATTTTAAATTGCTCACCATATTTTTCTAAAATTAAAGTCATAATTTCACGATATTCAGTTGTTTTCATTTTTTTCACTGTTGTAATAATTTCATCATACATTGCATTTGCTGAAAGTGGCGCAACTTCAATAAAATCATCTAAATTAATATTGGCATTATCAATAATATCATAAATATTAATTTTTGCTTGTAAAACTTTACGATATTCAATAATATTAATATTTACTTTGTAACAATTACCTTTAATTCAAGTCTCAATATCAGCTGGACGAGCATCTCATAACCTTGCTTCAATTGTTCCAGTACGGTCTTTCAGGGTTATTAATAAATAAGTGCTTCCATTGGAAGCTGTTCCTTGGGTTACCTTATCAGCAATCACAATTAATTCTACATTATTAACTTCTTTTTTTAAATCTTTAATATTCATTTTTCCCCTCCTAAAAATAAAAAAGTGAGTAATGACTTTTTATCTTATAATAAAAGTCCTGGATTTGATAATAAATATGCAACATAATGAACAAATTTACTTGCTTCGGTAATATCAATTACAGCTTCATTATACCCTAATGTAATTACCATAATATCACGAATTGCAATATCATTTTTTTCAACAACAACAGGTTTTTTAAAAATAATACCCATTGCAATTCCAGCAACATTATCATCTGGAATTGTAAATGTTCCCCGTGTTATTCCATATTCACCATAATTTACAATTGAAAATGAAGCATCTTGATAGTCTTTTTCTTTTAATTCATTATTAATACTTTTTCCTATTAATTTTGTTACCTTTGAAGCAATTTCTTTAATTGAAACATTTTTTAAATTATATAAAACTGGCATTTTCACTGCAGTATCACTATCAACACTAAAAGCAATATTATAAAATCATTTTAATAAAATTGCTTTTTCCTGACTAATAAAAGATGCATTTAAAATAGGAAATTTTTTTAATCCATCATAGACTGCTTTAGCATAAAAAGGTAATAATGTTAATTTAATATCATTTTGTGAATATGCTTCACGCATAATTGATAATAAACTAACTAATTCGCTAACATCAACTTCAACATCAATAAAACTATGAGCAATATTTTTTTTACTTTCCATAATTTCTTTTGCACGAATAATTGCTTCTTGATTTAATTTAACTTTGTCAACTTGCAAACTCTGCGTGTTTTCTTTGGTTTTATGGCCTGAAAAAGCAGCATGTTCTCTTGATGTTACATCTTCTGCCTTATGTTTTTTAAGATAAGTTGGAGCAGACGAATGCACCGTTGAATGCTCTCCATGATGTCCCTTCGACTCATCATCTACTAATTTATCTTTTTCTAAATTTATAATAGGTTGCATTTTTGAATCATCAGCATTATTTTGAATTGAAGCAAAATTACTTTTTAATTCTTCTTTTGTATTACTTTCTGGCTTGCATTCTTTTTTTACATCAAAGGGGTGATGATAAATTAATGGCTCTGATATTTTATCATCAACTTGTTTTTTTTCGGCCATTTCTGCTTTAAATGCTAAATCCCGTTCTAAATTTTCAAGATCTTCAATAATTTCTTCTTCAATTGTGATTGTTGTTAAATCATCTTTAACAATTGCCAAATCTTCTTTTAAATCACCCAAATCTTTTTGCAATGTTTCAATATTCTCTTCACTAGGAATATTTTCAAGAATATTTTCAACTTTATCTTTAAAAGGAAATGTCTTTGAATTATTATCCTGGCTAAAAAATGGCGTTGAATCTTGTTCTATATTTTCTTCTGGTAAATCAATTTCAATTGAATCATCAAAATCATCTTGAAGATTTTCACCAGCTACTTCACGTGCCAATAATGTTTCAATTAACTCTTCTCGAAAAATTTCTGTTTCTGACTTTTTAACATCAATTGGTGGTCGATTTTGCATATTATATTTTCCAGAACCATTAAAGGAAGCAGTATTATAGGGTTGCTCAAAATGATTATGCTGTTCATTAAGGGTTGGCTCAAATGGCAATAAATCTAATAAAACATCACCACTATTAATAACTTTATTTTCATAAACAATAATATTTAACACCTCACCAGTAATTGGTGCTTTGATTTCATAAACCTTATTTTGTGTAATAATGTTAGCAATCTTATCGCCCTTTTGGACAACTTGTTTATTTGTAACAAAAATTTTATCAACAATTCCTTTACGATTATCATCAGCTTCAAAAATAATTTTTGACATACCAAAACCCCCTATTTTCTAACTATATATTAGCATAACTTTTATTCTTTTAAATAAGTAGTTTCTAATTCTTGGTACATTGCTTCCATTTTTATTTTTGCTTCTTCATTTGTTTTATCAACACAAACAAAATAGAATTTTATTTTTGGTTCTGTTCCACTTGCCCGAACTGCAAATCAACTACCATCTGCAAAATAAAACTTTAATAAGTCTTGTCCTGGCATTTCATACAAGCCATTCAAATAATCTTCTTTCTTAATACATTTAATTTGATTCAAACTAGTAATTGTTTCTTGTCGTAATTTTTTTAACATATTATTAATAACTTTTTTGCCATCAATTCCATCACGAACTAAATTAACTGTTTTACAATAAAAATAACCAAATTTATTATATTGTTCAACTAAAACATCATATAATGTTTTTCCTTGATTATGATAATATCAGCAAGCTTCTGCTAAGATTAATGACGATTGAATTCCATCTTTATCACGAGTAATGTCTTTTAAAACATAACCATATGCTTCTTCAAATCCAAATAAAAATTGTAATCCTTTAGCTGATGCTTTGCTCATTTGATCACCAATTCATTTAAAACCAGTTAATGTTTTAATAACTTGAACACCATAGCCTTCAGCAACTTTATCTGATAAATTACCAGTAACAAAGGTATTATACATAACTCCATTCTTAGGTAATGTTTTTTGACGTTGATAATGAGAAAACAAATATTCAATTAATACCGGAGCTGTTTCATTACCAGTCATTAAATAATACTCATTGTCCTTAATTTTAACACCAATTCCTAACCGATCAGCATCAGGGTCATTTAAAATGATAACGTCAGCATTAACTTTTTTCGCATATTTTAATGCTAAATCATAACATTCTGTTAATTCTGGATTTGGATTAGGTGCAAAAGTAAAATTAGGGTCATTGTCAAATTGCTCTTCTACAATCGTGACATCATAACCACATTCTTCAAAAATTCGTGGTGTTCATTCTTTACTTGTTCCGTGCAAATTAGAAAAAACAATCTTAATATTACGTTTTTGATTTGGATAAAACTGCATTGCTTTAACATCACTAACATAATTATCCTCAACCTCTTTTGGAACATATGTAATTAAAGTTGAATTTGGGTTTAAAGTTAAAGTAAAAACTTCTTCTTTAATTTTTAAGTAATTTTCACCAATAATATCGGTTGCAACTGGCAAAAATTGTGAACCATTATGATCATAAATTTTATAACCATTATATTCACGTGAATTATGACTTGCCGTAATAATAACACCCGCTGCCGCTTTTATTTTACGAATGGTATATGAAACCATTGGTGTTGGCCGAAGATCATTATTCGCAAATAAAATTGCTTTAATATTATTACTAGCAAAAATATTTGCTACTGCTTGCGCAAACTCAGCTGAAAAATAACGGTTATCATGTCCAATTACGATTCCTTTTGTTTTTAAATCTGTCTCAGAATAAATTGTTTTTAAATACTGCATAAAAGCTAATGTTGCTCTCCGAATTGTATATAAATTCATTTTTCCGGTTCCTGGTCCTAATAAACCTCGTAATCCAGCGGTTCCAAATTCTAAATCATCTGAAAAAGCAGCAATTAAATCTGCTTCAGACATTTGTTGAAATTCAGTGGCTAACGTTGGATCTAAATTTTTAGCATTTTTTCATAAATTTAAATTATCTAAATATGACATCTTAATTCTCCTTTTATTTTTTTAACAAGGAGCAAGGTTTTTGGGTTTGACCATAAATATAACCTTGTTCTCTTCAACCAACATTTTTCACCTTATATTGTGAATTTTTCTATCTTGATGTTAGTCATTTTATTGTTTTCATATTATTCAATGAAATATGTAATCTATATAATCTTATGTATACTTAAAATAATTAGTAATAGTAAAACAATAATTGAAATACCAACTATAATTCAATATCATTTTCTTCTTAGCTCAAAACAATCTTTACAAAAATTGTCAATTTGTCCATTTCCTATTAACGATCCTGTTAAACGTGATTCTTCATTTTCAATATTTTTTTGCATTTATTCCATATTTTCATATTTTCTTGTCACCTTCTTTATTTTTTTATATCCATTATAAATTATACTTTTATTTTTAAATATTTAACAATGATTTTAATCATATTAATATGATCTTGTTACACCCATAAGTTCATTTATAATTTTGCATTAAAAATGATCTTCATAATGAAGACCATATTAAATTGGTAATTCAAAATCATAAATTTTTCCTTCAATAATATAAATTAATGTTTCAGCAATATTAATGATATGTGTTCCGGCACGTTCAATTGAACGTAATTGTTGCATTGTTAAAGTAATAACTTTAATTTCTTCTTTTGATTTTGCTTCACGAATTTTTTCAATTAAAGCATCATTTTCAACTTTATAAATCTTATCTAATTCAGTATCATATTTTAAAATATTATATGCTGATTCAATTCGCTCTTCTTCAAAAATATTTGATACCTCTGTTAACATTTCAATGACTTTTGCAACTAATTTTTTTAAAAAATTAATTAACTTTGTTGAAGGTTTATATTTGATATAATAACGACAAATGCTTTTTGCATAATCTGCAATTCGTTCAACTTCCTTGACAATCAAAATGAAACCAACTATTCGGCGTAAATCTTTTGCAACCATTTGTTGTTTTGCAATTTTTCATAATGAAACTTCAATGAAAGCTTCTTGCATTTTATTAATTGTTTCATCAGCGGAAATAACACTTTGACCAAGCTCAGTGTCATTTGTTTCTAAACATTTAACCATATCATCATATTGATTTTTTGTCATCGCAATAATATCAATAATCATTTGTTTTGTTTGTGCTAAATCATTTTCAATTTTTATGCTCATATTTTGTCACCATCCTTTCATTACTCAAAACGCCCAGTAATATAATCTTCTGTTTTTTTATTAGCGGGACGAGAGAAAATAATCTTAGTTTTATTATATTCAATTAATTTCCCTTTTGCAAAAAAAGCTGTATAATCAGCAACTCGTGCTGCTTGTTGCATATGATGTGTTACTAAAACAATTGTAAAATCTTTTTTTAGTTGGGTAATTAATTCTTCAATTTTTGATGTCGAAATTGGGTCTAACGCACTAGTTGGTTCATCCATTAATAAAATTTTCGGTTTCATTGCAATTGCCCGGGCAATACATAAACGTTGTTGTTGCCCCCCTGATAATGCAAAAGCAGAATCTCGTAAATTATCTTTTACTTCATCTCATAATGCTGCTCGTTTTAAACTTTCAACAACAATACTATTAACTAATTTTCGATCACGAACCCCTTGATTCCGTGGCCCATAAGCAACATTATCATAAATTGACATTGGAAATGGTGAAGGTTTTTGAAATACCATTCCAATATCTGTTCGTAATTTAACAATATCTGTTTCAGGGCTATAAATATCCTTTCCATTAATTAAAATTTCGCCTTTAAAAACTGACTTTGGTTCAACATCATTCATTCGATTAAATAAGCGCAGCAATGTTGATTTTCCCGATCCCGATGAACCAATAAAAGCAGTAACAGTATGTTCTTTAATTTTCATTGAAATATTAAAAAGCGCCTGTTTGTTTCCTTTGTAAAAAAAGTCAACATTTTTAACCGTAATTAAATCTGGATTATTATCTGATGAATCAAATGTTGGATTCTTAATAATTACTTTTGGGTCCATTATTTTTCTCCCTTTTTCTTTGTTTTATTTTTTTTCATGGCGTTGTTTTTTTCTTTGGTAAAATTTTTTTTCAAAAATTATTAAAACTTTGTTTTTGATGAAGATAATTCTCTTTTGAAAAGAAGAATTTTAAGTTATTAATGCGATTTTTTCATTTTGCTTTAAATCCAATATTAACATAGTTTGGTGCAAATTTCTTTCCTAAAATATGTGCTAAACTATTTGATAATCAAATCAAAACCATAATTGCAAAAGCTAATTCAAACATAATTCGCATTGCTCCTGCTGTTGCTCCTTCTTTTGATAGCATTAAAATTTGGGTTGTCATACTTGCCCCTGGTGACATAAAACCAGCAATTGGTAACCGCACCGCTGTTCCTAATGTTAAATAAACTGGGGCTGATTCACCAATAACACGGCCAATTGCTAAAATAATTGCTGTAATAATACCTGGCATTGCATTAGGCAACACAACTTTCAATGTTGTTGCTGTTTTATTGGCTCCCAATGCTAATGATGCATGTCGCAATGAGTTTTCAACACCTGATAAAGCATCTTCAATACTACGAATCATAATTGGTAAAATAACAATTGTTAATGTTAAACCAGAACTTAAAATGGATAATGGTAAATGACAAACACCAATAAAGAAAGCTAATCCAAAAGTTCCATAAATAATACTTGGTGTTGATGATAAAACATCAATTGCAAAACGAACTACTTTTGCAAAAATACTATTTTGGCGGGCATACTCATTTAAATAAATGGCAACCATTAATGATAGCGGTATCGCAAAAATTATTGAACAAATTACTAATAACAGAGTAACTAAAAATGTTGAAAGAATTCCTGCTCCACCATCAAAAGTTGATGTTGAAATTAAATCACTTCATACCATTCCAAATAATCCTTTTCAAATAATTGTGGCTAAAATAACTAATGTAAATGATACGACAATTACAGTTGAAGAGATTAAAAGGAACATTCCAAGTCCATCTTTAAACTTTTTTAATCCTCTTGTTTTTTCAATATGTTCATAAAATAATTTATTAATTTTATTAGCATTATATGATTTACTTAATCGTAAACCTTTTGTTGTTTTTCGAGAATGATAGTTTCGTTTTCGATTATGAAACGCTTGTGACGAAATAATAAAAATATTAATAATACAAACAATAATAAATAATACTAGCCCAATTGCATATAATGCTGATTCATGCATTGGTCCGGAATTTTCTAGCATTTCTAATCCAATTGTTGATGCTAAAGTTGCTATTGATGAAAAAATAAAATTAATAAAACCATTTCCAAGTTTTAAGCCATCTGGTGCATTTCCAGCAATCATCATCACCGCCATTGTTTCTCCAATGATCCGTGCAACTCCCATCATAATGGCAGTAATAATTTTAAATCAAGCTGAACGTAAAACAATACGATAAGTTGTATGGGTTTTACTTAATCCTAATGCTAACGAACCAAATCGATATGAATCATGAACATTTTCTAAAGCATTGATTGATAATGAAATCATAATTGGTAAACCCATAAAAGCTAAGGTAATTGATGTTACTAATAAGTTTGAGGTTGAGGGAGCTCCCATCAACATAAAAATGGGTCCTAAAATTGCTAAGGCAAATAATCCAAAAACAACAGAAGGAATTCCAGCTAGCAATTGAATAATGCCAATTACTTTACGTTTAATCCTTGGACTTAAATACTCTGAAATATATAATGATGAAAAAATAGTTAATGGAATTGCAAATAGTAAAGCAATTAATAAGACAAAAAATGTTGCAATAATAATTCGTCAAATTCCAAATTGACTGTTATTAGCATTTCAAGTATTACTCGATAAAAAGCCTCAAAAACCACCAGGATAATGTTGAAAAAAATAAATTGATTTATAAATAATAAATCCAACTAAAGTCAACAAAATTAAAATTGTTAAAATCGCAAAACAATAAATAACAATTTTTGAAGTGAAATCAATAATTTGTTTTCGCCCACGAAAATTATTTGCAAAACGAATTTTTCATAATTCTATTTTTTGGGAAAACGGTTGTTTTTCTTTCGTGATTTCTTTCTTCGCCATAGTTAATTCTCCATTCCATTATATTCATATTCAAAATATGCTTGATATTTTGTGGGAAATTTTTCCACAATAATATCTCAAGTGCTCTTATAATCTGATTTAAAATTTCAAGGTGTTTTTTCATCTTCAGTTGTTTTCCCGCTTTTTGCAAATGTTGTATTATTATTATACTTTCGGAAGAAAAAATCATCAAATGATAATGGTTCTTCACCTTCTTCAATATATCAATATGCAGCATCATATGGACTTAAAATAAAATATGGGTCATAATAAGGATTAACTTCCCCATTTCGTAGTTTTGGTTTTGTTTTTGAATATGGTAATGGATCTAGCATTCACGCAATAAATGATAAGGCACAATTGAATTGCTTTCCTTCATAATTAATAATTCCAGTAAAGGGTCTTGTTAAAGAATAAGCCGGATTAAATTCATAATTATTATTAACAACTTTATATGGTAACTCTGGTTTAGCACTTCCTTTGCTAATAACACTAGCAATTGCTTTTGCCCCTAAATCTTCATTGCTAATAATTCTTTTAATATATGAAAAAGAAATATAACCAATTGAACCAGGAGTAGTTGAAATTGCTTGATACATTGAACCATTTGATGAAGCTACTTGATTTGTTTCATATTTTTTGCTTTTAATTACTGCTGATTCAAAAAAATCTCTTGTCCCACTTCCAGACTCACGTGTTAAAGTATAAAATTTATTGCTGCCACTACTGCAAACTAATTGCGACCCAAAGGCTTGTTGTCAAGTAAAAGTTGGATCGGTATAAATTTTGCGAATTAATTCAGTTCCTTCTCCACCAAAAAAACTTTTGAATTGTAAGGAATCTTGTTGTGGATTAATTTGACAACCATTTGGTAAATGATATACCAAGATAATATAATCACGGGCAAAAACAAAACGACCAGTATGATACTCTGCTCATAGTTGTTGAGCATTCACACGGTTATCTCCTGCTTTAGGGGTTGAATTAACATCTTTTGATAAAAAACCAAAAGCATAACTACCATTTTTTACGCCAACTAGGGCAGCAGCACTTCCTAATGAATTATATAAAATATCTTCTTTGTTATCACGTTTATATTGTTCCGTAATATTTGCCATTACTTGGGCAACTGATGTACTTCCTCCAGCAACAATTACATTACTCGCCGATGCAATTGTTCAAATAATAATTGATATTACTAATACCAAAGCAGAACCAACTAAAGTAAGCATTTTATGATGGCTAATCTCTCCGACTAAAGTCTTAAGAAAATGCTTTTTTTCTTTCTTTTCCTCAGTAGCCTTAGTAGATTCGTTTGGCTTCATTCGTTAAGTTTCCTCCCCTTTTTAGTAAATGGTTTTATCCTTTAAAAATTATTTGTATTAATTGTATCAAAAAAATAAAAAATCATAAATAATTTATGCTTTTTTATTTTCAAGTTTATTTTCAAATTCTTTAATCATTTCTGCCGCTTGTTGTAATTTAATTCCAACAATTTTTGTGACACCTTTTTGTTGCATTGTTGCCCCATATAATACATCACAATGTTCCATTGTCCCAACTCGATGGGTAACAACAATAAATTGAGTGGTTTCAACAAAACTACGAATATACTTAGCAAATCGTTCAACATTAGCTGGATCTAATGGTGCTTCTGCTTCATCTAAAATTACTAATGGAATTGGTCGTACTTTTAAAATCGCAAAAAGAACTGATAGAGCAACCAATGATTTTTCTCCTCCAGATAATAAATTTAAGTTAGTAATATTTTTCCCTGGTGGCGATACTTTAATATCAACCCCTGTTTCTAATAAATTTTCTGGCTCAGTATAAATGATTCGTGCTGAACCACCACCAAATAATACTTCAAAGGTGGATGGTAAATTCTCATTAACCTCCTTAATTGTTTTATCAAATTTTTCTTTCATAATACTATCCATCTCATCAATTGACTTTAATAAATTTTTAATTGAATCATTTGCATCGTTATATTCATTATTCATAAATTGAAAACGAGCATCTTCTTCTTTATATTCTTCAATTGCTTCTAAATTAACATTTCCAATTTGAGCTAAATCACTTCGTAATTGCTTAATTTCATCACGAATTAAATCTTCATTATCAATTACCTTTAATTCCAACGTTTTAGCATGATCATATGTCATTTGATATTCTTCTGTTAGTCTTGTTAGATTTTGTTGAATCTTAACATTAATAATTGATACATCAGTATTCATTTTGCTAATTTGTTCTTGTAAAGCTGAAATATAATATCGTTTTTCAGCAATTTGATTATTAAGTTCATTAATTGCTAATGACTGTTTATCTTTCAAACTGCGTGCAACATTTAATTGTTGTTCAATTTTTGTTTTTAAAAGTTCTTTTTGTTTAATTTGATCCACAATATTAAGTACTGCTTTATTTTCAACTATTTTTGTTTCATCAATATTTTTTGCTGTTAGTAACTGATATTCATTTTGCAATTTCGTTTGGTCATACATAATAATTTCAATTTGTCGTTTTCCTGCTCCAATTGAAGCTTGATTTTCAGCAATAACTTCATTAATTTCATCTAATTGGCGTCGAAGTATATTTAATTGTTTTAATACATGATGATGTTCTTCAGTTCGCATTGCTAATTTTTCATTAAGAACTCTTAATTCCTTTTCTGGATTAACAATTGTCATTCGTGTTCGACGTGAACCCCCTGTAACAGCTCCCTGCGGGCGAACTATTTCTCCATCTAAGGTAACAATGTTATAGCGATACTTTGTTAATTTTCCAATTTCCTGCGCACTATCAAAATCAGTACAAATTAAATACCGGCTTAACAAGTAATCAACTGCAATTCGAAACTCTTTTTTTACTTTAACTAAACTATTTCCTAATCCTAAATATCCTTGCACTGATTTAATCACAAATGCTTCATCACTGTTAAGATAACGGGGCGAAATTACATCTAACGGAATAAATGTTGCTCGTCCAGCACGGTTTTGTTTTAAATATGAAATTGCTCGTTTTGCACTATCAACATTTTTAACTAAAATATCTTGTAAACGCCCACTTAAAGCAGTTACAATCGCTTGCTCATATTTTTCATCAACATTAATAATATCTTGAACTAATCCCATAATTCCAGGCAGAACGGTCTTATTGTTAATAATATTTTTAACCCCTTCATGTAAATTATCTTGATTTTCAAGATTATGTTGAGAACGTTCTAATTCACTTTCTAAGCGAATAATGGTTTTATTAATTGCTCCTAATTTTTCATTTAACACAGCTTGCTTTGTATTAAAAGCTTCACGTTGCGCACGATATTCTTGTTGCTGTGTTTCTAATGTTGTCAATTTTTCCCGTTCATTTTGTAAATTAACAGTTAACTCATTATAATCATTAACCATATTAGTAATAGTAATATCATTATTAGACATTTTTAAGGCTGCTTCTTTGTTATCTAATTCAATTTTATGTACTTTCAAATCACTAATTTCTGAAACTAAACTTTGAAATTCTTTAGTTAAGACATTAATTTTGCTATCCAAATTAAAATTTTCTTTGGTTAATTCATTATATTCAATTTCATTGTTTTTTAATTTTCGATCAGCATCTTGTTTCGTACTAATAATTTCTTTCTGCTGCAAACGTAATTCTAATAATTTGTCATTAAAAAAAGTAATATCTTTTACTAAAACCGCTAATTCAATTTGATTTAATTTGTCTTTCAATGTTGTATATTTGATTGCTTTTTCACTTTGACGTTTTAAACTTGGTAATTTTCGTTCAATTTCATTCAAAATATCTTTTAAACGCGCTAAATTTTCATTTGAACGGTCTAGTTTTTTTAAAGCTTCCAATTTGCGGCGTTTATACTTTGCAACTCCAGCAGCTTCTTCAAATAAAGCACGTCGTTCTAATGGTTTTGCTTCTGCAAAAGCATTAATGTTTCCTTGCGAAATAATTGCTAATGATGATTTTGTTAAGCCACTATCAATCGCAAAATCCTGAATGTCTTTTAAACGAACTCGTTGTTTATTAATAAAATATTCATTTTCACCAGTTCCTCGAAAAACACGACGAATAATTTCAATTTCGTCATAGTCCATTGCAAAAATCCGGTTTGTATTATCAAAAATTAGTTTAACCTCGGCCATATTTAATGCTTGTTTTGTTTCTGAACCATTAAAAATGACATCTTCACTATTATTTCCACGAAGTGATTTAATTGATTGTTCTCCTAAACATCAACGAATTGCATCATTAATATTGGATTTTCCGCTCCCATTTGGTCCGACAATTCCTATCATTTCATGATCAAAATTAACTGTTAATGGATCAGCAAATGATTTAAAACCAAATGCCTCTAATTTTTTTAAAAATAACACTACTCATCACTTCCTTAAATTTCAAAATTAAAAAACCAAATTATTCTTTAATAATTATTCTATAAAAGTTTATTATTTGCAACTAAAATTAATAAAAACATCAAAACAATCTAAACAATAATTTTAACAACATTGAAGAAACAATGAATAAAATAATGATTACTAATAACGCATTACATAGTGAATAAGATAAAACATCTAACAAATTAGAAAAAAATATTTATAAAAGAGAGGTAAAAAATGGCATTTATATTTATAACATTTGACAATACAGAAGATTATTTAACAGACCGCGACCAAGCAATATACTATGATTTTTTATTAAGAAACCAAACAATTCCCTACTATGCTAATAAAGAATTAAGCAATAAAAACGCTATAAACTTATTAGGTAATAGCGATAATTATAACGAAGAAATATTAAAACTATGTGATAACAATTCAACTGGTTTTTTATTTTACGGATTTGGCCAACAAGAAAACTTAGAAGCAGAATTCAAATATGAAGACAACGAAATTCAAGAAAAAATAAAAACAAAAAAAAGGAAACAAAGAAATACCATTTTTTTATTTAATCATTTGCGGAAAAATGATTAAAGTAGAAAACAACACCACAAATGATATCAACGACTTAATTCCCTATACAAAAAACCAAGCAGAAACAACAACAATATTTTTAACAATTAAAATAGATATGTCAAAAGCACCATTAGTATATCCAATCCCTGATATAGACAACCCAGATGAAAACTACAAATATATTAATAAAAAATTTATTGAAAGTTTAGGAGAAAACAAAAGCGAAAAAATTGAAAAATTAACAGATTTATTAGAACAATGCCACATTAACACTAAAATTGACGAAGTTGAACCAAGCGGAATTGACAATAAATTCTATTTTGAAAAAACCAAAGAAGAAGAAAACAAACCATGAAAAAATATTAAAAGTGCCATGACTTGAAACGATAATTCAAAAACAATAGCAACAGCCATAATCTATAACATTAATCAAGTAAATGATTTTAAATACCGAGCAATTTATCAAAATAAATGTGCTAGCGAATATTTTGTATGAACAGACAAAGGAAGATTAATCCAAGATAACTTAAACACAAAACATAAAGACGGAATTTGTGAATTCCCTATTCTTAGTTTTAATTTACCCCTAAAAGGCGAAAAAATAAAATCCTTTAATTGAGAATATACCGCACGAGTTCCCATTCGTTATCAATCAATCAAAGACCCCAACAATTTTATTAATTTTTGAGAATATGCCCGAGAAAAAAGAAGAATTCAATAAAAAATGAACCAAAGAAATGGAAAAAATGGATCAAAAAATAGCACACCTAGACAAAAGAATTAGAGAAATGCCCTACGAAATAGAAAGCAGTGCCAAATATGTCAAAAGCAGATTAAAAGAAATGACACCAGACGAACAACCTTTTAATCAAGTTAATAATAAATGATATTATGTTGTTTGTCGTGGCAATGAAAATGATGTTTGAGAAATTGCTAAATTTAAAAATGATTTTATAGATAATAAGCTTAAAGTTATTAAAAAAATAAAAAATGGTGAACTTAGTATACTTTATAATATGGATTATGGCAGACACTTACAAGTTGGATATAATATTTTAAAGAAATGAATATCAAATATTAATAATAAATATTTTAAAGCAGTTTATCGTTGAAATGGTGGGGAAGAGTGATCACCCATATTAGCATATGATGATGAAGGGGGTATGATTAAATTTTGGGTATGAAAAGATTTTAAAACATGAGAAAAAGCACAGCGTGGTATTGTGACAACGGCTGCTATTGGTTTGCGAGCATTTGGATATTGATTAATTTGATAATAAGGAGAATAAAAAATGAGTGAAACTATTTTAGAAATTATTGTTTTGGTTATATCACTTTTTACTGGTGGAACAACCGGCATAACAGCAACTATTTTGAGTAAAAAACAACAAAAAATTAGAGATAAAAATAAAGAATTAAAAGAAAAAATAAACGATATTAAAATTGAAATTAATAATATTAATACGAAATTAGATGTTATTACAATTATAAATAATAAATTAGCTAATAACAACAAAATAAATATCAGACAAAAAAACAAGGATGGTAATAAAAATGAAAAAGAAAAAGACTAAGTTATTTTTTCTACGATTAGCATATTGAATAGTTCACGGTTTAACATTTGGATTGCCAATTTTATTCACTGAAATTAATAAACTAATGCTAAAATTAAAAGAAAAAATTAATAATGAATGTATTTTGTTAGATGAAAATAAAGAAGACAATATCAACAAAATAATTAAAAAGATGATGAAAAAGTTAGTATGATTATGTTTGGTTTAATTGCTACAAACGGAATTCGAGTGTTAATTAAACCAAACATAATCATACTAATACCACCCATTACTGGTGCTGACAACATTTGTACTAATTGATTAACTGGAGCAATAAATGATAATCCGATTGCAAATAAGGCAGCCAATCCTGTTACTCATACTGAAGCAATTCGTGTCATTCCAACGACTGAAGCATTTTCTCCATATGTTGTATTTGCTGGTCCGCCAACTAAACCATCAAAAATAATGGAAACTCCATCAGCAATTAATGTTCGATGCATTCCAGGATCTTTAACAAAATTTTTCCCTGTCATTTGGCACATACTAATATGATCACCAATATGTTCAGCAATAGCAATAATTGCCACGGGACTAATTGCTAAAATAGCTGGTCCAATATTACTTGCTTTTAAATCTCAAATTTTTTTAAATGATGGATATCATTATCATTGACTTGGGTCGGTAATTTTTGATGTATCTAAAATTTGATATTCTGTTCCAATTGTAAAATGAAGAATTACACATAATAAATATCCTGCAACAACACCAATAATGACTGGAACTACCTTAGCAAATCCTTTACATTTTAAAGCAATAATTGCTGTTATTAAAAATGTAAAAACAGCAATTCCAGTCCCAATTCAGTGTGAATAAGGTTGTTTTCAAGCATCTGGATTAAAACCAGCATTATTAATTGCACTCAGTGCAACTGACATTCCAATAATAATAATTAGTGGTCCAACAATTACGGCTGGTAAAATTCGTTCTAAAAATTTATTGCCAATAAAGTATACTAATATTCCAAAAGTGATATAAATAACACCAACCATCATTACGATAATAAAAACCGCATTGCCATAGAAAGGATAGCACACTCCCATTGCCCCCATATATGCAAACGAACTTCCCAAATACATTGGTACTTTTGCAGCAGTAATTGCAATATAAATTAATGTTCCAACTCCTGAGCAAAACAAGGCCATTGCAATGTTCATAACTTCAACTCCAGCCGTTTGATTAATAATTAATGGCACTAACACCGTTGAACCAAACATAGCAAAAACATGTTGTAATGCTAAAATTGATCATTGAAAAAAACTTTTTGGGCGATCGTGTGGTCCTAATAGTAACTTAATATTATTTTCAACCAAAATAGTTTGTTCTTTTTCCATTATTTTTTCTCCTTTTTTCTTAAAATTGCATAAAAAAACTAGTTTGTAAATTATTACTAACTAGTAAATTGCATTATTAATATTAATTATTGTTTTATTTTGTAGAATATTAAAGATATCAAAAAGAATCTTCTTTTTTTGTAAAAAAATTTCAAATTCTTTCATCAAACCAATTTGCATTTTATACCTCAATATCCCTGGCAGTAATTCTGACATTTTTTAGCACTAATGTAAAGGATTCATTAATACTTTGTCCTTATTTTTTGATAATTTCGTAATACTTATCTAGCAAAAATTTCACAACCAGATGATTTATTAATTTGGTGGTAACTATAGAAAGAAAATTAACAATAACAGAAAAACATAAATATAAAAAACTATTAGAAAAGTAGTTGGTGCCCTAACATTATATAAAATAAACTAACTTGGAGTTTGATAGTTATTTTATTTTCTAAATATTCCTTTACAATCTGTTCTTTTTTATATAGGCTATAATGTTTCATAATAAAAACCTCAATTCTTTCACTTTTATTTTAAACCATTTTAGGATTAAACCTTTATTAAGTGTCTGAATTGAGAATGCCTTATCATAAGTTGATACTAAATACAGTTGATATAGCTTGGAATTTAATATTTATTAATATGTTTAACAAATTCATCATACATACTTTTGCTATATGTTTTTTTAGCAACACTAGTAACATTTTTATTAAATTCAACAACAATAACACTTTCTTTTCAATTAAAGAAAGTATATTAATAAGTTCCAATGTACAAGTACCTTATTAATGATAGGGTTGTCAAAAGATTTAAACAAATTATCTATATGTTATCAAATTACACATATAGCAAGTATGCCATTAATAAAGGCTGTAATGATGATGTTAAATTAATTACTCCTTATTATTTAGAATTAGTTTCTAATCCAGTAGAAGAAAAAACTGGATATTGAGTATTTGAAGATTGCAAAGTTGAATTAAATTCAATGTATTTTAATTTTTCTAGTAGTGGTCCTATTCCGCCTAAACCGATAAATTATTGAATGGAAGTTTATGCAGATGATAAACCATTTATTACTGTTAATAATAAGTGATATTTTGTTGTATGGCGAGGTGATAAAAATGATGATTGAAAAATTATTAAATTTAATAATAATGAAGTTAATATAATAATTGATAATTTTAAAAATTATGAGTTAGAAAAATATGATTTACCTTTATTGGGTAATGATTTATATATTAAAAATAAATCAGGAATTAGATGTGAAAGTTGAAAAGATGATACGAAAAATAATTATTTTAAAGCAGTTTATCGTTGAAACAATAACAGTGAGCCCAACACACCAATTATTGACCCTAAAACTGGACAGATTACAAATTGAAATTTAAAACAACAAATCAATATTAATAACAATAAAGACAATGAAATTAAAGTAACTGTTAAAAGACAAGATATTTCAGAAAATCCTATTTATCAATTAGAAGCAAATTATTTTAATTGGTTATCTATAACAAACGAATTAGAAACAAATAATATACCGTCACTTATTCCAGCAGAAATTAAATTATCAGATGGAGAATATGGAAAATACTTAACTAATTTAATTGTTTCTAATGACAAAATAGAAAATTATTTAAATTATTTTTCACAATGATATAGATTACTTTATTCAAAAGCAGATTGAATAAGTATGACTAAAACATTAGTTGTAGATAATATTAAAATAACTTTTTATAATTATCAAAAACTATTTAATTTAAATCAAATTGAATTATCTGCTATATGGGGTTATGGAAATTATGATATTACAATTTATACAGAAAAAGAACAAATTAATATTAATAATTTAGAATTATTTAATAAGAACAATGAAAAACTATCATTAATTACATTAGAAATATAAAAAGTCATTTATTTAAAATGACTTTTTATATTTAACTAACTTGGATTACACCATCTTTATTAACTATTAAATTAGGTTCTTGTGTGTCTAAATTTCAACGATAAACTGCTTTAAAATAATTATTTTTCTTATCATCTTTTCAACTTTCACATCTAATTCCTGATTTATTTTTAATATATAAATCATTACCCAATAAAGGTAAATCATATTTTTCTAACTCATAATTTTTAAAATTATCAATTATTATATTAACTTCATTATTATTAAATTTAATAATTTTTCAATCATCATTTTTATCACCTCGCCATACAACAAAATATCACTTATTATCAACAGTAATAAATGGTTTTTCTTGTGGTGCTATTCATTCTAAATTGTCTTTAATTTCTTGATTAGTAGTATTTATTTTGTTTTCTATTTTTAATTGTTCTAATTCATCTTCGTTACATTGTGTGTTACAAGCAACTAAACTTGTTGTACTTGTTCCAATTAGAGTGATTGTGCCTAATAAACTTAATATTTTTTTCATTATTATAATCCCTTTCGTTAAAATTTTCTTACAATCACAATTATATATATCTGAAAAGGGTCAATCTGGCCTCGCGGAGACTTTCTAGAATTTTGTGAAAAATAACTTAAAGTTTAAAAAAACTTTTGCCGCGCTTTTCAAAGTACTTGGGAAAAATTCTAAGCGGTAAGCGAAGAATTTTATAAAGGTTCCCAAATTTGTTTGAAAGAACCTCAAAACTTTTTTTAACTTGTAAGTGATTTTATCACAACAATTTAAGAAAGTCAACCGCTCGGCCAAAAATTATATTTACTTGACAAATTAAAAAAAATAATTATATATTTTAAATAGAGATGATTAGTAAATCATCATCTCAATACCTAGATCGGTATTTTAAATATCAGGTCATCCCTCTTTTTTAAAAAAAGAGGAACGCATTAAATGAAAGAAATTTTATATGATTAAAAAAAATAAAAAAAATAACTATGTATAGTGTTATTAAATATTATAAAATAAAAGATATATTAAAAAAGAAAGTGAAGTTAAATTAAAAAAATTTATTTTAAATAAATAAATTTTTTTAATTTAACTTCACTTTTGCATTACCTTATTTTATTTTTACAAATTATTTATTATATTCCCATTTTAAAGCGATATGGATAAGAACCATAAAACAAAGCATCATATGGGTCGTGGTACATTTTACTATCGGGTATATTTGTTTTGGTATCGCTAAATCTTAATTCACTAATACATTTATCTAAAAATGGGAAATTATCTAATATGCCATATATCTTGCCTTGAACAAACATTTTTCGTATTCATGTTACACGGTTAATTATTTTCGCTTCTTTATTAAGTGATGTTTGATGTTTTTTGGCTTTAAACATTTTAATCTTATAACCTAAATAAGGGTAAATATCTTCTTGTAATTTTTGCATAAAGTCGTGGGCATTAATATCATAATGAAATGTGGCATATTCAAAACCATCAAATTTATCAAATGTATTAATTATTCATTGTCCGTAATGCTCTACTAATTCATTTAAATTCATTGCATTTTTTGGTGTAATAACATTTTCTTCAATTAAATATTTATCATACTCGTTATTTTCATTAATTTTATATCCACTAAATAAAAATACGGTATGGTCTTCGCTTCCATTAGCATAATCAACACCAATTGAATAACTATCAAATTGATACTGTTTTGTATTAGAATTATAAAAATCTTTTAAATTATATTCTTTAATATATTTACGATAATTTCGTAAAACATAAATACTGGGGTCATTGTCGTTATATTCAAATCCGTAATATTCAAGTTCAAATAAGTCTGGTCGTTCTTCTTTGTTGGTTAAAACAAGTTTTTTAGTGATATTAGGTATTTTACTTCAAACAGCCCCCATTGTTAATCGTAAATTAAAAACACCTAAACCGTTAAATGCTTGTTTATTTTCTGAGTATATTTGGTTATGTTCTTTTAAAATATTTTTAATTCTTTCATTTAAAGGTAAATATGGGGTTACAAATTTTTCATAAAATACGTGGTATTTATCAAAAGGATTAAAAGTAAATTGATTAGAATATGTTTTATGAAAATATGTTGTTATTGTTGTATATTGTTTTGTTATATTATCTCATTCTTTAAATGTCCAAGATAATTCTTTTATAGGAATAGGATTGTCTAAATTATATTGTTCATTATTATTTTCATCGGTGTATTTTTCATAAGATACTTTTAAACTTTTAGAACGAAACATTGAAACTCTTAAATTATTATATCTTTTATCTAATTCTTTATCAGTTAAGATTTCTTTTTCTTCGGCATGTATCATTTCATCAGTTCACGCTGTTATAATACCACTACCTTTACCAACTTTACCCATAATTTTATTACCATTTGCATAACCAGCAAAAGCAATACGAACACCACCAGGAAAAACAATTTCTCCACCTTCTTTAACATTTTTAGGTCAAACAATGCCATTTTCATTGTCGGGTCCTAAATCAATACCATATTTATCATATAAGTAGTTACATACGTTAATTGTATCTCCAAAAGTAGTATCTTCGTGGGTATTAGCATATCTTCGTAAAATATTAGATGAAGCATCAGTAAAATTACAAGCATAAAATAATTTTTCTGCTATATGATTTCATGTTTTATTAGTACCACGACCCGCAGAAACAAACTTAAAAAAACTTGGTGAAGTAAAATAACGGGCATAACTATCCCCAACAAAGTCTTTAAATACTTCTCAGTCAAAACCAAAATTATAGTCACTAAAATTTAAATCATATTTTGTATTTAAATGTTCATAACTAGTAATTCGTTTTTTGTTATTAATTTCAGTAAAGTTTTGCATTTTTAGATATCCTCGCTTTCAAATTATGATAAAATAATAAAACTTATCAAATATCAAATTAAGTATTATTAATATTATATTAAAAATATTTTTTAAAGATAGGGAAATAATAAGATGGAGTTAGAAAAAAATTTGTTAGGAAATTATAAAAAAAATAAAACAATCGAGACACAAAATGAAGTTAAAAATTTATTAATTAATAGAGATAATGAGATATTTAAATTATATCAACAAGGACAAATATTACAAGGATATAAGGTAGTATCAAAATTACCAAAAACATTCAAAACAGAATATGGAAATATTCCTATAAAAAGACGAAGATATGTTAAATATAATGAAAAAAATAAAAAATATATAAATTGTTATCCTTTAGATGAAGAATTAGGATTAAAAAAATATGAAAGAATTGAAAAAAATTTAAAAGATAAATTTATTTCTTTTATGGGTGATGGAAAACGATATAAAGATATTATGCACACAACAGAAAATGCTAATATCAGTGAAAAAATAATATCTAATATTTTTAAAAAAGCTGATTTAGAAAAAGTTGACTATATTAGCAACAAAAATAACAATAAAATTAAAATTTCCAATAATGTTTTATATATTCAAATTGATGGTGCTTTTGTTCCTATGCGAGAAAATAAAAAAAGAATTGAAAAGAAAATATTTTTTTCAACTATGCATATTGGTATTGATGAAGAAAAATCAACTAAAACAAGAAAAGTAATTAAAAAGAAAAAAGGTGTTTTTCAAATAATGGATAAAAATGTTACTAAAAATAAAAAATCTAGTTTTAATAATTTTATTGACAAAATTTTTAAACTAATGGATACTTATGATATTAATGAAAATACTATAATATTAGTATTAAGTGATGGCGAAAAACAAATTAAAAAAATTTACAAAGCTATAAAAACAAACTATAAAAATAACACTGTATCATATAGTTTGGATAAATTTTATTTAGTAAAAAGATTTAAAGACTTATTTTCATATAGAAATAGAAACAAAATTAATAGATTAAAATATAAATTAGCAAGTATATATTTTTTTACTGGAAATTATGAAACATTATTAGATTTTTTAATTTGTCATTTACCCTATGTTATTGACAGCAAAAAGAAATTTTTATTAGAAACTATTGAATTAATTAAAAATAATAAAGATGGTATTGAAAATCAAGCATTAGAATATAATATTGGTTGTCATGTTGAAGGTGATGTTTCACATTATATTAAGGCTGTTAAGGGGCGAGGTGCAAAAATATATTGTAAAGAAACATTTAATAATATGTTAATTGCTTCAATGTTAAGACTTAATAGCAGAATTAATGAAGTTAAAATTAATAAAAATAAAGAAAAAGTTGAATTTAATATTTTTAAAATAAATCAATCTCAAAATCAATTTTTATCTTTATAAATAAAAAACTTTTTAAAATTGGTAATAACTTTAAAAAGTACTTTTTAGTGTGTCAAAATTCATAATTTTATAAAATTATTTTATTTAATTAAAAATATAATTTTTAAAAAAGTTGAATTTTTTATAAATTTTGTTATCATTTATTCATAAGCGAGACATAATTTGTTTCTAATTACTTAATTTTATTAAAAACCTCAAAATAATATATACTACCGGAAATATTATTTTTTCATATAAATAATCATTCCTTTCTCTATAAAAATGTTATGATAATTTTTATACAGGATTATTGTAGCATATTTATAATTTATATTTATTTAAAAATTACTTAAAAATAAGGAAATAAAAATTCTTATTCAGTTTTATATAATTTAATGTTTTTAAACCAAATAAAATCTCCTAAAAACAAAAATTATGAAAAAAAGATAAATCACATCCTTTAAGAGAACGCAATAAATGTTTTGGTGAATTATTACAAGCTGATGCTAGTGAGCATTTATGATTAGCATTAAATCATCCTAAAATATTTTGACATGGTGTGGGTGTTATTAATGATACAACAAAATACAATTGTTGGATTATATTTTGATTATCAAGAAACCTTAAATGGTTATTGCCATGTTTTGTATTAAATTTTAAAAAATTATGGCGTTCCTATGTCATTTTACAGAGATAAACAAACAATTTTTACATATCAAAAACTAATAGTAAAAACAAAAAAACACCTTTATTCAATTCAACCAATGTTGTAATGAATTAGGTGTCAAAATCACAACTACTTCATATCTTAAGTATGAAAACAAAATTTATAATCTATTAGCATATATTCCTATAATTAAAAATATAGAAAAAGCATTGCCAAAATCCAAAACTCATAAACCTAATCTTTCAGCTATCAAATCATCCATGAACTGAAAAATATAATATGAAGCAATTATCAACTAACTCATTCTGCTAAATTTTTGCTAGATATCAACAGAATTCATTAATATTTTTTTATTATTCTCATTCAATTGTTCCTGGTGGTTTTGATGTAATATCATAAGTAACTCGATTAATTCCATGCACTTCGCTTACAATTCGAGTTGATACTTTTTCCAATAATTCAAATGGTAAACGACTTCAATTTGCCGTCATAAAATCAGTTGTATCAACACTACGCACAACAGCAGTGTATCCATATGTTCGCACATCGCCCATTACACCAACCGACTGAACAGGTAATAAAACAACAAATGCTTGTGCAACTTGATCATATAAATTTGTTTGATATAATTCATCAATAAAAATTTGATCAGCTGCTTGTAATAAGGCTACTTTCTCTGCTGTAATTTCACCAATAATGCGGACTGCTAATCCCGGCCCGGGAAAAGGATGCTTGTACACAAATTTAGAATCAATTCCCAATGCTTCGCCAGTTCGGCGAACTTCGTCTTTAAACAATTCGCGTAATGGTTCAATTAATTGAAATGGTAAATCTTTTGGTAATCCCCCAACATTATGATGAGATTTAATTGTGGCTGAGGGTCCCTTTACGGAAATTGATTCAATAACATCTGGATAAATTGTTCCTTGTCCTAATCATTTAACATTTTTAATTTTTATCGCTTCTTCATTAAAAATCTCAATAAATAAATTTCCAATAATTTTTCGTTTTTGTTCTGGATTAGTAACTCCCTTTAAGGCAGTTAAAAATCTTTCTTGAGCAGCAATTTTAATAATATTTAATTTAAATTTTTCTTGAAATTTTTGTAAATCATTTCATCCACTATCTTGTCGTAACAATCCGGTGTCAACAAAAATACATGTTAATTGTTTCCCAATTGCTTTATGTAATAAAACTGCACAAACACTAGAATCAACACCGCCTGATAATGCTAAAACAACATTATCGCTTCCAACCTTACCTTTAATTTCGGTTGTTGCTGTTGAAATAAACTCTGTAATTTTTCATGTTGGTTCGCAACCACAAATATTAAAAACAAAATTGCTTAATAATTGTTCACCAATTAAAGTGTGAGTTACTTCAGGGTGAAATTGTAAACCATAAATTTTCTTTTCTAAATGTTTAATTGCACTAATTGAATTTTCGCTATGAGCAATTTGAATAAAATCTGTTGGCATTATTTCAATGTGGTCAGCATGGCTCATTCATACTTGTGATTTAATAGGAACCTTAGCAAACAAATCTTCTTGATTATCAATAATTAATTCTGAAAAACCAAATTCTTGTTTTGTTGCTCGTTGTACTGTGCCTCCATGCAGATGACTTATTAATTGCATCCCATAACAAATTCCTAAAATAGGAACTTCTAATTCAAATAATTTTTTATCAATTAGAAATGCATCTTCTGCATAAACAGAAGCAGGGCCACCTGATAAAATAATCCCTTTCATTGGTGTTGTTTTAATTTTTTCTAATGTTGTATTATACGGTCATACTTCACAATAGACCTCTAAGTGACGAATTCGACGGGCAATTAATTGAGTATATTGTGACCCAAAATCTAAAATAATAATTTTATTTGCTGTTTTCATTTATTCACCTCTCCATATATATACATTTGGTAATTGTCGAAATTGATCATTGTAATCAAAACCATAACCAACAATAAACTCATTTGGAACAGTAAATAGTGCATCATAGGGATAATTAAAATTTGAATGCATAGCAACCTTATCTGCTAAGCAAACTACTCGTAAACTATTTGGTTTTTTTGCTTGAATTTGTTCAATGACAACCGATAATGTTTTACCAGTGTCAATCAAATCTTCAATTAATAAAACATCTTGTCCAGTAATATCTTTTGAAATATCCTTATGAATAGTAATCTTATTTGTAGACTGGATCCCAATATAACTTGAAATATTCATTGTATCAATCACAATTTGGATTTTAAGTTGTTTTAATAAATCACTCATAAAAAATAATGCCCCATTTAGTAAACCAATACAATATAACTTTTTCCCCGCGTATAACTTATTTATTTTTTCCGCATAATCCTTAATTTTATCTTGAATTTTATATTCTGATAGATATAATTCTAATTTGTCTGTTTGCACAATTGTTACTCTCCTTTACAAAATAAAAAAATAAAAGCATAAACTATCATTGCTAATGCGAAATAGGTTATGCAAATTATTTTTGTTAAATTCCGAAAATAAAACAAAAAAAATTATGCCCTATAGTATCTTAATGACGGTAAGATGTAGAAACATTAGTCCATAATACTAACATATATCAGCATTTTATTTTTTATCACACGTTAACTATAACTTATTCTTAGTATTAATGCAAGATAATTTGTAAAATCTTTAATTAGGTAATTTAATTAAAAAAATGTATATGATATATACATTTTATTTATCAACTAATTTTTTAAACTTTTCATTATAACTAAGTTCTCTTTTGGATCTTTTTTATTTGTTAATATGATGGAATAAATTAATCCATATTCCTTTAAAAATTATAATTTTCCACAAATATCATCAACATTTTCTACTAATTGTGCTCCGTTTTTAATAAAGCCATTATTTTTATTAGCAACAGTAATTTGAGCTGGAAAACAAAAAACTTCTTTGCCATCATGTTTAGCCAATGTTACAATCCGATGTGTTTCATCATCTAAAGTTGATTGAACAATAACAACACCATCCATCAACCCCGACATAATACGATAAAGTTCATACTGACTTTTATTAACACTATTTTGATATGCTTCAGAAATAATGATTTGAAATTTTGTATTAGGATATTGTTTTGTTATTTGTTTATAATCGTTTAAATTTTTAAGAATTAAAATACTACTTCCATTGCCAAGATTTTTGACCACACATTCATTAACTCCTGCTTCTGAAGTAACAATTAAGGTTATTTTTTGCTTTAAGATTTTTTTTGTTAACATCTTAGCTGTAACTAGCCCTCTTTTATTTGGTACTGTTGTTCCACAAATTGCTAATTTATGTCTTTGGTCATTTAGAACGGCTAAGTTACCAACATAAAATAAAACAAAGGGAGGCCGATAAATATTGCACAATGATTTTGGATATTCACTGTCAATAATAGTAACATAATGACATGTTATTTTAGTTTCAATATCAATTAAATCTTCGTAAGCAATTTTTTCTTTTGTTTCTAAAGTTTGATAAATTTTAAGTCAATCACCATCATATTTTAAAGCAAAAAAAGTAAAACTTGACGCATATTAATTCCTTTCTATTTAAT
Organism: Spiroplasma citri; assembly: GCF_001886855.1. NCBI lineage: Bacteria > Bacillati > Mycoplasmatota > Mollicutes > Entomoplasmatales > Spiroplasmataceae > Spiroplasma > Spiroplasma citri. The sequence continues at coordinate 321,513 of NZ_CP013197.1, read as the reverse complement.
AATTAGAATCTTATTAACATAAAGAATATAACATTAACAGTTTTACTTTCTTTATTTTTATTTATAATTAACATTATTTTTTAACATAGTTTCACGAACGGGACGATATGTTTTCCGATGCAATGATGTAATTCCAAATTGTTGCAATGCTAATAAATGTTTTTTGGTTCCGTATCCTTTATTATTTTTAAAATCATACTGTGGATAGTCCTGATCAAATTTGAGCATTAAATTATCTCTTGTTACTTTTGCTAAAATTGAAGCTGCCGCAATTGATTGCGAAAGACTATCTCCTTTAATAATTGCTTGGTGATTATAAGAAGGTCCTAGCTTTTCTGCATCAGTTAAAATTATATCTGATTTAACCATTAAGTTGTCAATTGCTTGTTGCATTCCAAAAATACTTGCTTGCTTGGGATTCAATTCTTCAACCATTGCAACAGAAATAATTTCAATCGTATAACTAATTGCAATGGACATAATTTCATCTGCTAATTTAATTCGTTGTTTTGCTGTTATTTTTTTACTATCCTTAATTTCATCGTTAACATAATCTAGTGGTAAAATAACAGCACTAACAACTAAAGGACCTGCTAAGCATCCACGACCAGCTTCATCAGTTCCTGCCAGAATTGTTGTATTAGGATATGATATTAGAATCTCTTTTTCAAATTTATTCATAATTAAATATTCCTCTTCCAGGTGGAAACTCAAAAGACATTAACCCAAACTTATTATTTCATAAATTATTTAAAAAATCAGTAACAATATCATTAACATTATCTTCATTAACTTTATGAAAACGGTTTTGTTGCATTATTAATAATAACTCAAAAAGTTTTTGTTCATCTGTTACATCAAAATTGTCACTTGCTGTAAGATGATATTGCTTAGCTAACAAAGAAAAATAATGTTTATACATTCACTTTATTGCAGCTAAACAAATTTCTTCTTTTGGTAAAATATCTTCTTTGATTGAACGAGTAAAAGCTAAATTTATTGCTACTTGTGGGTCATTAATTTTGGGTCATAAAATTCCCGGAGTATCAACTAAATCAATTTGATGATTTAATTTTAATCATTGTTGGCCTTTTGTTACACCTGGTTTATTACCAACTCGAGTTGAATTTCGCTTTATTAAAGCATTAATAAAAGTAGATTTTCCAACATTAGGAATCCCAATCACCATTACTTTTAGTTTTGGTGACTTAATTCCTCTATTTTGGTCGCGCTCAATTTTACCAGATAAAACATGATAAATTTTTTCAATAATTAATTTTGTAATATTGCCATGCTTACTATCTAATGGTAAAACAGCAATTTGTTGAGATTGATAATATTCAAGTCACGCCTTAATCACAACTGGATCCGCTAAATCTTTTTTATTTAAAATAATTAACTTTGGTTTTAAACCCCTTAAGTTATCAACTAATGGATTTGAAGAGGAAAACGGAATTCGACTATCAACGATTTCAATTACTAAATCAATTAATTTACTTTGTTCATCAATTTGTTTAATTGCTTTTGCCATGTGGCCAGGAAATCAATGAATATTTGTTGTCATTTTATTTT